>NZ_JBITJP010000004.1:120261-602769 GCF_044460165.1 Embleya sp. NPDC050154 | reverse complement strand
CAACCCCCACACCGCCGACCACGCCAGATCCGACACCACCGAACCCGGCCCGACACCCACCGCACCCCGCGTCACCACCACCAACCGCGAGGCGGCGAACCGCTCGTCGCCCAACCACTCCCGCACCACCGACAGCACTCCGGAAGCTGCGGCATGCACCCGCTCGGCCAATCGCCCGTCGTGGTCGGTGTCGTCCTGCGACGACCCGGCCCCGCACGGCAGCAGGACGACATCCGGTACCCGGCTCCCCGCGTCGATGGCCGCGCCGAGCGCCGCGAGGTCCTGGTGTACGGCCGGCGGCCCTGCGGCCGATTCCGCGCCGATCGCGGCGAGTACGGCCCATTCCTCCGGCAGCGACTCGCCCCCCGGGACAGCCGGGGCAGGCACCCAGTCGACGTGGAACATGCTCCGGTCACGGTCGCCCCGCGTGTCCTGGAACTCCTCGATCGAGACCGGCCGGACCACCAGCGAATCGACGGTCAGTACCGACCGCCCTGCCTGGTCGGCCAGTTCGACCGCGACCTCGTCCGGGCCGAGATGTGTCAGCCGTACCCGCAGAGCGGTCGCGCCGGTCGCGGTCAGGGACACGCCTGCCCAACGGCTCGGCAGCCGCAGGCGTCCGGCCGCGCCGTCACCGAGGGCGATGCCGTGCAATGCGGCGTCCAGCAGGGCCGGATGGATGCCGAATCGGGACGGACTCTCCTCGTTCGCGGGCAGCGCGACCTCGGCGTAGGTGTCCTCGCCGACGCGCCAGGCCTTCGACAGGCCCCGGAAGAGGCCCTCGTAGCCGTGGCCGGCCTCGGCGAGGCCGTCGTAGAAACCGTCGAGGTCGATCGGCTGTGCGCCGGCGGGCGGCCAGACCGCGAACTGCCCGGCCGCCCGGCCTGCGCCGGTTGCCAGTACGGCGGTGGCGTTTCGTATCCAGGGCTCGGTGGCATCCGCGTCGGCCGCTCGGGAGTGGATGCTCAGGTCGTACGTCCCGACGTCCGCCGACTCGTCCACGCGGATTTGGATGCGTACCGCGCCCTGGTCCGGCACGCGCAGCGGGGCTTCCAAGAGGAGTTCTTCCAGCCGGTCGCAGCCCACCTCGTCCGCGGCGCGGATCGCCAGTTCGGCCATGGCAGCGCCGGGGAGCAGTACCGAGCCGGCAACCCGGTGGCCGCTCAGCCACGGGTGCGCGGCCGACGAGAGCGATCCGGTGAGGACCAGGCCGTCGGAGTCCGCCAGCCGCAACGCGGCGCCGAGCAGCGGGTGATCGGCCGTTGTCAGACCGACCGAGCCGAGGTCGCCCGCGGTCGAACCGGCGGTCGCCGGCCAGTACCGCCGGCGCTGGAAGGCGTACGTCGGCAGGTCCACCGGCCCGGCGCCGCGGACGTTCGGCAACGGTCGCCAGTCGACCGACAGGCCCACGGCGAACGCCTCGGCGAGCGCCGAGGTGAAGCGGTCCGGACCACCCTCACCTCGGCGCAGCGTGCCCAGGGACACCGCTCGGGACTCGGCGGACTCGATGGTGTCCACGATCGAGCCGGTCAGGACGGGGTGCGCGCTGACCTCGATGAAGGTGTCGGAGCCCTGGCTCAGGAGGAGGCGGATCGTCTCCTCGAAGCGGACCGTCCGGCGAAGGTTGGTGTACCAGTAGGTGGCGTCCAGCGCGGTGGTCTGCAGCCGCTCCGCGGTCACCGCCGAAAAGAACGGGACGGTCGGCGCCATCGGTTCGATGTCGGCCAGTTCCGTCAAGAGCCGTTCGCGGATCGATTCGACCTGCACCGAGTGCGACGCGTAGTCCACCGGCACCCGACGCGCCCACACACCCCGCGCATCGCACTCGGCGAGCAACTCCGCCAGCGCGGCCGACTCACCCGCCACCGTCACCGACGCCGGGCCGTTCACCGCCGCCACCGACACCCGACCCTCGTAGCGCGCGATCAACTCCTCCACGCCGACAAGCGACAACGACACCGACGCCATCCCGCCGGAACCCGCCAACTCCAGGATCGCCCGGCTCCGCAACGCCACGACCTTCGCCGCATCCGCCAAGGACAACGCCCCCGCGACACACGCGGCCGCGATCTCCCCCTGCGAATGCCCCACCACAGCAGCGGGCTCCACCCCGAACGAACGCCACAACTCGGCAAGCGACACCATCACCGCCCACAACACCGGCTGCACCACATCGACCCGACCCAGCCACTCCTCCGACTCCGACCCCAGAACCGACGTCAACGACCAATCCACAAACGGCGCGAGCGCCCCCTCACACTCCGCGATCCGCCCGGCGAACACCGCCGACGAATCCAACAACCCCGCCGCCATCCCCAACCACTGCGACCCCTGACCCGGGAACACGAACACCGCGCGGCGCGCGCCCTGCGCAATCCCCTGCACCACATTCGCCGCAGGCACCCCCGCGGCCAACGCTGCCAGCCCGGCCGTCAGCTCCCCGAGGTCTGCGGCCAGGACAACGCTCCGGTGCGCCAGCACCGACCGCGAGGCGGCAAGCGAGAACGCCACCGCAGCCGGGTCCAGCTCCATCCGCCCGGCAAGGAACTCGGCCAGCCGGCCGGCCTGCGCCCGCAGCGCGGCTTCCGACCCGCCCGACACCACGAACGGCAGCGCAGCGCTCGACCGGGCCGTCTCCTCCGGAACGAAGGTCGGCACGACGGCCGTCGCGGGCACCTGCTCCAGCACCACGTGCGCGTTCGTACCGCTGATCCCGAAGGAGGAGACACCCGCCCGGCGCGGCCGGCCCGTGTCCGGCCACTCCCGTGCCTCGGTCAGCAATTCCACCGCACCAGCCGACCAGTCGACGTGCGAGGAGGGCGCGTCGACGTGCAGCGTGCGCGGAAGGATCCCTTCGCGCAGCGCCATCACCATCTTGATCACGCCGCCGACGCCAGATGCGGCCTGCGCGTGACCGATATTCGACTTCAACGACCCCAGGTACAGCGGCTGTTCGTCCCTCCGGTGCTGCCCGTACGTGTCGATCAGGGCCTGCGCCTCGATCGGGTCGCCGAGCGTCGTACCGGTGCCGTGCGCCTCGACGGCGTCCACGTCCTGCGCGCTCAACCCCGCATTCGCCAACGCCTGCCGGATCACCCGCTGCTGCGACGGTCCGTTCGGCGCGGTCAGTCCGTTGCTGGCACCGTCCTGATTGACGGCGGAACCGCGGACCACCGCGAGTACTCGGTGGCCGTTGCGCTCGGCGTCCGACAGCCGCTCCACCAGCAGTACGCCAACGCCCTCGGCCCAGGCCGTCCCGTCCGCGCCGTCCGCGAACGCCTTGCAGCGGCCGTCGTCGGAGAGTCCGCGCTGGCGGCTGAACTCGATGAACATGTCGGGGCTGGACATGATGGTGGCGCCACCGGCCAGGGCCATCGTGCACTCGCCCCGGCGCAGCGCCTGGGCGGCCAGGTGCAGCGCGACGAGCGAGGAGGAACAGGCGGTGTCGACGGTGACGGCAGGGCCCTCGAAGCCGAAGGAGTAGGCCAGCCGGCCCGAGGCGACGCTGCCGGTGGTCCCGGTGAGGCGGTAGCCCTCGACGGCTTCCGGCGTGCGGCTCAGCAGCGGCCCGTAGTCCTGCGACACGGCACCGATGAACACACCGGTCGCGCTGGCCTTCAGCGGCGCCGGGTCGATCCCGGCCCGCTCGAAGACCTCCCACGACGTTTCCAGGAGCAGCCGCTGTTGCGGGTCCATCGCGAGCGCCTCACGCGGCGAGATGCCGAAGAACTCGGCGTCGAAGTCGGCCACGTCGTCCAGGAATCCACCGGTACGGACGTAGGTCTTGCCCGAACTGTCGGAGTCGGGGTCGTAGATTCCTTCGAGGTCCCAGCCTCGGTCGGTGGGGAAGCCGGTGATCGCGTCGCGGCCGTCGGCCACCAGGCGCCACAGATCCTCCGGCGAACCGACCCCACCGGGGAACCGGCAGGCCATGCCGACGATCGCGATCGGCTCCTCGTCCCCGGCCGGGGACGAGAGCCCGGTCACGGCGGGCGGCGTCGCGCGCCGCTCGCTCAGGATCCGGGACCTGAGGTGCCGGGCCATCGCCGCGGGTGTCGGGTAGTCGAAGGTCAGGGAGCCGGACAGGTGCAGGGCGGTCGCGGCGTTGAGCCGGTTGCGCAGTTCGACCGCGGCCAATGAGTCGAACCCCGCCGCCTTGAACGTCTGTTCCGATGCGATCAGGTCCGCCGACGCGTGGCCCAGCACCATGGCGGCCTGCGTCCGTACCAAGTCGGTGAGCAGTTGGTCCTGTTCCGCGCCGGACAGCCCGGACAGCCGCTGCGACAGTGCTGATTCACCACCCGTCACCGTGGCCGCGACCTGTGCGGCACGGCGGACCCGGGCGCGGACCAGGCTGCGCAGCAGTGCGGGGGTCGCGCCGTGGGCGGCTTGGGTGCGCAGCGCCGTGTGGTCCAGCCGGACCGCGGCGAGGTTCGCGTCGCCGACGTGCAGGGCCGTTTCCAACAGGCCGAGGCCCTGTTCGGCCGTCAGCGCGGCGATGCCGGAGCGGCGCATCCTGGCGAGGTCCTGCCGGCCGAGTTGCCCGGTCATGCCACTCGCGTCGGCCCACAGGCCCCAGGCGAGGGAGGTGCCGGGGAGCCCGGCGCGCTGACGGTGGGCGGCGAGCGCGTCGAGGAAGGTATTCGCGGCGGCGTAGTTGGCTTGGCCCGGGGTGCCCAGCAGTCCCGCGATCGAGGAGAACAGGACGAAGGCGGAAAGGTCGTGGTCGGCGGTCAGTTCGTGCAGGTTGACCGCGCCGTCGACCTTGGCCCGCAGCACGCGTTCCAGTTGCTCGGGCGTCATGGACTCGATCAGCGCGTCGTCGACGACGCCTGCGGCGTGGACAACGGCGGTGAGTGGGGCGGCGTCCGGTATCCGCGCGAGGACTTCGGCGACAGCTTCCCGATCAACGGCGTCACATGCCTCGATGGTCACCCGGGCACCGAGATCGGTGAGTTCGGTCGCCAATTCGCCCACGCCGGGAGCGTCCGGGCCCCGGCGGCTCGCCAACACCAGGCTGCGGACGCCGTGTTCGGTGACCAGATGGCGAGCCACCAAAGCGCCCAGCGTGCCGGTGCCACCGGTGATCAGCACGGTCCCGTCGGGGTCGAGCGGCACCGGCATCCGTAGCACGAGCTTCCCGGTGTGCCGGGCCTGCGACATGAACCGAAACGCCTCCGGCGCGCGCCGCACATCGAAGGACCGCACCGGAAGCGGCGCCAGCACGCCCGACCCGAACAGCCTCAACACGTCGCCCAACAGCGATCCGATCCGCTCCGGCCCCGCGTCCAGCAGGTCGTACGCCTGATACGAGACCCCGGGATACCCGACCCGCACCGCCTCCGCGTCCCGGATGTCGGTCTTGCCCATCTCCAACAACCGGCCACCATCGGCCAGGAGCCGCAGCGAGGCGTCCACGAACTCACCCGCGAGAGAGTTCAACACCACATCCACACCACGGCCGTCGGTCGCGGCCCGGAATCGGTCCTCGAACGCCGGCGTCCGGGACGAAGCGATGTGGGCGTCATCGAGACCCAGCGATCGCAGAGTGTCCCACTTGCCCTCACTCGCCGTCGCGAACACCTCGGCACCCAGATGACGCGCGATCTGCACCGCCGCCATCCCCACCCCACCCGCGCCGGCATGAACCAACACCGACTCACCGGCCCGCAGACCACCCAGCTCGACCAAGCCGTAATACGCCGTCAGGAACACCACCGGCACCGACGCCGCCTGCTCGAACGACCAGTCACCCGGCACCGAAGCCACCGTCCGCACATCGGCCACCGCCATCGGACCGAACGACGGGAACATCCCGAACACCCGATCACCCACCGCGAACTCGGACACCCCCGGACCGACCTCGGCCACCGCACCCGCGCCCTCGCCACCCATCGACGCGGCACCCGGATACACACCCAACGCGATCAACACATCGCGGAAGTTGAGACCGGCGGCCCGCACCGCGATGCGCACCTGACCTGCCCGCAAGGGCTCCAGCGCCTCCGGAGCCACCACCAACGCCAAATCGTCCAGCGTCCCGCGCGCTACACCGTCCAGTCGCCACGCGCCGGATGGCGGCACCAACGTCCCGCCCCGACCTGCCCGGACGAGCCTCGGCACGAGTACGGCGCCCGCGCGCACGGCGACCTGGCTCTCGCCTGCGGCCAGGGCGATGCGCGCCACCTCCTCGGGGTCCGCCGCATCGGCGGCCAGGTCCGGGTCGAGGTCGATCAGCAGGAACCGGTCGGGGTGCTCGCTCTGCGCCGACCGCACCAACCCCCACACGGGGGCGTGCACGAGGTCGACGACCGGATCACCGGGGGCTGCCGCCACCGCGCCGCGCGTCACCACTACGAAGCGCGATGTCGCGGATTCGGCGGTCGCCGTCTCGGTCAGCCACGCCTGCACTGCCGTGAGGAGACGTACGGCCGCCGCCTCGGCGGCCCGCGCGAGGTCCGCGGTGACCACCTGTACCGGCGTGCAGTCATGGACGGTCACGTCCAAGGGAAGATCCAGGCCCGGTCCCGGGTCGGGGGTTTCGCCCGGTTCGGTGTCCGGCACGGGCCGGCCGACCGGTGTCCAGACCACCGGGTACAGGGAATCCGCCGCCGAGGAAGTGACGGCCGACCGTGCCGGGTCGGCTGTGCGCAGTTCGAGTGCCTCGGCGGAGAACACCGGCTGTCCGGTGCCGTCGGCGGCTTGGACCGCGATCGTGTCCGGGTTTCCGTCGACCATGGCCAGGCATACCCGGAGCGCGGACGCCCCGGCCGCGTACAGTTGCATGCCGCGCCACCCGAAGGGCAGCCGCATCGTCGGCTCCCGGCCCGGGCCGGCCGCGTCGAGATCATCCCCGACCAGAGCATGCAGGGCGGCATCGAGCAGGGCCGGATGGACCCCGAACCGGCCTGCGTCGTGCGTCTGTTCGGCGGGCAACTCGACCTCGGCGTACAGCTTGCCGTCCGGGCCCCGGTACAGCGTGCGCAGTCCCCGGAACGCGGGCCCGTAGCCGTATCCGGCTTCGGCGGCGCGGGCGTAGAAGCCGTCGATGTCGATCGGCTGTGCGCCGACCGGCGGCCAGCCGGCGAGATCGAACGCCGCTTCCGTGGCGTCCTCGGCGAGGAAACCGGTGGCGTGGCAGGTCCATTCGCCGTCCTCGCCCACCGCTTCGTCTCGGGAGTACACGCCGACTGCCCTGCGTCCGGCGGCGGTCGGCGGCTCCACCTGAACCTGGAGGGCGAGCGCGCCGTTCGCGGGGACCACGAGCGGTGCCTGGAGGGTCAGTTCGTCGACGCGGCGGCAGTCCATCCGGTCGCCCGCCTGGACGGCCAGATCCGCGAAGGCGGTTCCGGGCAGCAGTACCGTCCCCGCGACGGCGTGGTCGCGTAGCCAGGGCTGGGCTTGAAGGGAGATCCGGCCGGTCAGCATGACCGCGTCGGAGCCGGCGAGACGTACGGTCGCCGCGAGCAGGGGGTGTTCGGCCGCCACCAGCCCGAGTCCGGCGGCGTCGGCGGGTGCGCCCGCGGTGCCGTCGAGCCAGTAGAGCCGGCGTTGGAAGGCATAGGTGGGCAGGTCGAGGTGTCGGCGCGCGGCGGGCGTGAGCACCGCGGACCAGTCGGTCCTGTAGCCGCGCACGTGCGCGAACGCAAGCGCGGAGAGCAACGCGTCGCACTCCGCGCGGTCCCGGCGCAGTGCGGAGGTGGCCGCGATGTCGGCGGCGGTACCTTCCTCCGCAGCGGTCACCGAGGCAACGCAATCGTGGACCAGTGCGGTCAATACTCCCTCGGGGCCCAGTTCCAGGAAGGTTCCGACGCCGGCCGCGCGCAGGTGTTCCACGCCGTCGGAGAAGCGCACGGCCCCGCGCACCTGCCCTACCCAGTAGTCCGGGTCACTCAACTCCTCGATACTCGCGGGCCGTCCGGTCAGGTTGGAGACGATCGGCAGGGCCGGCCGGCCGAAGGTCACGGTGGCGAGGACGGCCCGGAATTCGGCCAGCATCGCGTCCATCCGCAGGGAGTGGAACGCGTGACTGACCGTCAGCCGCTTGGTCTTGCGCCCCCGCGCCGCGAAGTCGGCCGCCACCCGAAGCACCGGCTCCTCGTCACCGGAAAGCACGACCGAGGTCGGGCCGTTCACCGCCGCGAGACCCGCCGTATCGCCGACTTCCGCCGCCGCCAGCGCCGTCGTCACCTCGGCCTCGGCGGCCTGCACCGCGACCATCGCACCACCCGCCGGGAGCGCCTGCATCAACCGGCCCCGCGCGGCCACCACCACGGCCGCGTCCTCCAACGACCACACCCCCGCCACATGCGCGGCGGCCAACTCACCGATCGAATGCCCCAACAGGAAGTCCGGCCGCACACCGAACGATTCCACCAACCGAAACAGCGCCACCTCCACGGCGAACAACGCCGCCTGCGTGAACACCGTCTCGTCCAACAAACCCTCGGCACCCTCCGCACCGAACACCACATCCCGCACCGAATACGCGACATGCCCCACCAACCGACGATCCAACTCGACAACAGCGGCATCGAACGCCTCCGCGAACACCGGGAAGCGATCGTGCAGCTCACGCCCCATCCCGACCCGCTGGCATCCCTGCCCGCTGAACAGGAAGGCGAGATCGCCGGCGCCGAGGACCGAGCCGCGTACGACGCCCACCGCGGCTTCGCCCGCGGCGAGCGCGTCGAGCCCGGCCAACAGCGCGGCCCGCGAGGAACCGACCACAGCGGCGCGCTCTTCGAGAGCCGCACGCGAGGTAACGAGCGCCGAGGCGACGGCGGTGAGGTCGAGTTCGGGGTGGTCGTGCAGGTATCCGGAGAGGACGGACGCCTGGGCCCGGAGCGCGTCACCGGACTTCGCCGAGAGCAGCCAGGGCAGGACGCGCCCGTCGTCCGTCGCCTCCTCGTCGGCCTGCGCGAGTACCGGCTCGGGCCCCTGCTCCAGGACGACGTGCGCATTGGTACCGCTGGCGCCGAAGGACGAGACAGCGGCCCGGCGGAGGCGACCCGTCTCGGGCCACGCGCGGGCTTCGGTGAGCAGTTCGACCGCGCCCGCCGACCAGTCCACGTGCGGCGAAGGCTCATCGACGTGCAGCGTCTGCGGCAACACGCCCTCGCGCATCGCCATCACCATCTTGATCACGCCGCCCACACCCGCGGCGGCCTGGGCATGGCCGATGTTCGACTTCAGCGATCCCAGGTAGAACGGCGTCCGCGGGTCGCGGTCTTGACCGTAGGTCGCGATCAGGGCCTGCGCCTCGATCGGGTCGCCGAGTGTGGTGCCCGTTCCGTGTGCCTCCACCGCGTCGATGTCGGCGGCCGACAGTCCCGCACTCGTCAACGCCTGCCGGATGACCCGCTGTTGGGCGGGGCCGTTGGGCGCGGTCAGGCCGTTGCTCGCGCCGTCCTGGTTCACCGCGGTCCCCCGGACGACGGCAAGGATGTGATGGCCGTTGCGCTGTGCGTCGGAGAGCCGCTCCACGAGCAGCACACCGACGCCCTCGGACCAGCCGGTCCCGTCCGCGGCGGCCGAGAACGCCTTGCACCGCCCGTCCGGCGACAAACCGCGCTGGCGACTGAACTCGACGAAGACCTCCGGGGTCGACATCACCGTCACCCCGCCGGCCAGCGCCATCGAACACTCGCCGCCGCGCAGCGCCTGCACCGCCAGGTGCAGGCCCACCAGCGACGACGAGCACGCGGTGTCGACGGTGATCGCGGGGCCCTCGAACCCGAAGGCGTACGCGAGCCGGCCCGACGCGGCGCTGCCGGTGTTGCCCATCAGCAGGTAACCGTCGACGCCTTCGGGCACCTTCTGCATGCCCGACGCGTAGTCGTGGTACATCACCCCGACGAACACACCGGTTCGGCTGCCGCGCAGTGTGGCGGGGTCGATCCCGGCCCGCTCCAGCACCTGCCACGAGGTCTCCAGCAGGAGGCGCTGTTGCGGGTCCATCGCCAGCGCCTCACGCGGCGAGATCTCGAAGAACCCGGCGTCGAACTGCGCGGCGTCGTGCAGGAATCCGCCCTCGCGGGCATAGCTGGTTCCGGGGACCGCGGGGTCGGGGTCGTACAGGCCCTCCAGGTCCCAGCCGCGGTTCGACGGGAACGGCGAGACGGCGTCCCGGCCCTCGGCGGCCAGGCGCCACAGGTCCTCGGGCGACTCCACACCGCCGGGATAGCGACAGGCCATGCCGACGATCGCGATCGGTTCGTCGTCCGCCACCGGACCGGCCGCGGCGGTGGGGGTCGCGTCCTGGGCGCCGAAGAGTTCCCGCCGGACCTGGCGGAGCAGTGCGGTCGGGGTCGGGTGGTCGAAGACGAGGGTGGCCGGCAGGCGCAGGCCGGTCACCGTGTTCAGCCGGTTGCGCAGGTCGAGGCCGGTGAGCGAGTCGAAGCCGAGGGCCTTGAAGGTGGCGGAGACGTCGACGTCGGCGCCCGTGGGCAGGCCGAGTACGGCCGCCACTTGTTCGCGGACCACGTCCAGCAGGGCGCGTTCCCGTTCGGTGTCCGGCAGTGCGCCGAGCCGTTGGGCGAGGGCGGACCGCGACGGGGCGGCGGTCGCGCTGCCGGCGGTGGGGCGAACGGGCATGGGGACGAAACCGCGCAGCATCCCCGCCGGCGCGCCGTTCCCGGCGCGGGCGCGGAGCGCGGGTAGGTCCAGCGCGACGGGGACCAGCAGCGCTTCGGCCGAGCCGAGCGCGGCGTCGAACAAGCGCAGGCCCTGCTCGGTGGCGAGCGGCCCCACGCCGAGTCGGCTCATCCGCTGCCGGTCGGCGCCGCTCATCGCGCCCGTCATCCCGCCGGCCTCGGCCCACAGACCCCAGGCCATCGAGGTGGCGGGGAGCCCGTTCGCGTGGCGGGCGTGCGCGAGGGCGTCGAGGTAGGTGTTCGCCGCAGCGTAGTTCGCCTGTCCCGGGCCGCCCAGGATTCCGGAGACGGAGGAGAAGAGGACGAAGCCGGAGAGGTCGAGATCGCGGGTCAGTTCGTGCAGGTTCACCGCGCCGTCGACCTTGGCGCGCAGCACACTGTGCAACCGGTCCTCGGTCAACGCCTCGACCAAGCCGTCGTCCAGGAAGCCGGCGGCGTGCACGACACCGGTCAACGGAGTACGGAGGCGGGTCAATACGCCGCTCAACGCTTCCCGATCGGCCGCGTCACACGCCTCGACCACCACCGACGTGCCCAGTGCCGACAGCTCCGCCACCAATTCGGCGACGCCAGGGGCCTGTTCGCCCCGACGGCTGAGCAACACCAGGCTGCGCACGCCGTGGTGCGAGACGAGACGACGGGAGATCAAGCCGCCCAACAGGCCGGTGCCGCCGGTGATCAGGACTGTGCCGGCGCCGAAGGACAGCTCGGCGGGGGCAAGGAAAGCAGCGTCGACGGAGGTATCCGCAACGGCGGAGTCGACGGCGTGCCGGACGAGTCGCGGCACCAACACCGCGCCGCCGCGTATCGCCGTCTCCCGCTCGCCGCACGCCAGGGCGCCCGGCAACGCGGCTTGCCAGTCGTCGCGTTCGTCGACGTCCACCAGCACGAAGCGGTCGGGATGCTCCGTGGCCGCCGACCGCACCAGCCCCCACACCGCCGACGACGCGAGGCCGGACAACGCCGGCAACATCGACGCCGACGACGCCGCCGAGCCGGACGCGACACCCACCGCGCCCCGCGTCACCACCACCAACCGCGACCCGGCGAACCGCTCGTCGCCCAACCAGTCCCGCACCACCGACAGCACCCCGCCGGCCACCCGGTGGACCGCGGCGGCATGCTCCTCCTGCGGTCCCGGGTCGGCGAGGCAGGGCAGCACGACCACGTCGGGTACGCCGCCCCCAGCCACCTCCTCCAGGTCGGGCGCGTCGGCGTCCAGCACCCGAATACCGCCGATGCCGGCGGTGAAGGCAGCGCCGACCGGTCCGGCCGGAGTCCACTCGACGCGGCACAGGTCGTCCGCCGCGACGGGTCGGGTCGCCGTGAGCACCTCGGCGGCGATCGGACGCAGGGTCAGCGCCTCGATCGAGGCCACCGGTTCCCCCGTCGGGTCGGCCAGCGTCACGCGGACGGTGTCCGACCCGACGGACGACAGCCTTACCCGCAGGTGGGACGCGGCGCCCGCGAAGAGGGTCAGCCCCTTGAAGACGAACGGCAGTCGCACGTGCTCCGCCGCGCCGTCGCCGCCGTGCGCGAGAGCGGCGTGCAGCGCGGCGTCGAGCAGCGCCGGGTGCAGCCCGAAGCGGGCCGCGCTCGCCGCCGTGTCCTCGGGCAGCGCGACCTCGGCGTAGATGTCCTCGCCTACCCGCCAGGCGGCGCGCAGGCCCTGGAACGCGGGTCCGTACGCGTAGCCGCTCGGCACCAGGTCGGCGTAGAAGTGGTCGAGATCCATCGGCTCGGCACCGATCGGCGGCCAGGCGCCCGCAGCGAAGGCCACGTCCGGCGCCGATCCGCGCTCGGCCAGGATCCCGGCGGCGTGCCGGGTCCAGCCGAGTCGCGCGGACTCGTCCGCGCTCCGCGAGAAGACGCTCACGGTCCGGGACCGGTCGGCCTCGGCCGCGCCGACCACGACCTGGATCTGCGACGCGCCGTGCTCGGGGATCACCAGCGGTGCTTCCAGGGCGAGTTCGGCGATCCGGCCGCAGCCCACCTCGTCCCCGGCGCGGATGGCCAGTTCCACGAAGGCCGCGCCCGGCAACAGCACCGTCCCGGCGACCGCGTGATCCCTGAGCCAGGCGTGCGAGGACAGCGACAGTCGGCCCGTCAGCACCACCCCTTGCCCACCGCCGAGTTGCACCGCCGCGCCCAGCAGCGGATGGTCCGCCTCGGCCAGGCCCAGACCGCGCGCGTCACCGGTGGACGCCGTGCGTTCCAGCCAGTACCGCCGGCGCTGGAAGGCATATGTCGGCAGGTCGACGGCCACCGTGCCGTTGTCACGAACCCGCTCGGCCAACAGTGGGGACCAGTCCACGGCGAGCCCGCCGACATACGCCTCCGCCAGCGCGGCGGTGAACCGGGCCAGGCCGCCCTCCCCCCGCCGCAACGTTCCCAGAACCACCGCTGCGGCCTCGGCGGACTCGACCGTACCTTCGATCGGCGTGGTCAGCACCGGGTGCGCGCTCACCTCGACGAAGGCGTCGAAACCCTGGGTCAGCAGCAGGCGAATCGTCTCCTCGAAACGAACCGTCCGACGCAGGTTGGTGTACCAGTAGTCCGCGTCGAGCCGCGTCGTCCCCAGCGGTTCGGCCGTCACCGCCGAATAGAACGGCACCGTCGGCGCCTTCGGCTCGATACCGGCCAACTCGGCCAGCAGGCGATCTCGGATCGACTCCACCTGTACCGAATGCGAGGCGTAGTCCACCGGCACCCGACGCGCCCACACGCCTTGCGCGTCACACTCCGCGAGCAGTTCGTCCAACGCGGCCGACTCACCGGCCACCGTCACCGACGCCGGACCGTTCACCGCCGCCACCGACACCCGACCGTCGAACGGCGCCAGCAACTGCGCCACGCCGGCCGGGGGCAGCGACACCGACGCCATACCCCCCGAGCCCCCCAATGCGAGAATGGCCCGGCTCCGCAACGCCACGACCTTCGCGCCGTCCGGCAGCGACAGCGCCCCCGCCACGCACGCCGCCGCGATCTCCCCCTGCGAATGCCCCACCACGGCGGCAGGCTCGACCCCGAAGGAACGCCACAGCTCGGCGAGCGACACCATCACCGCCCACAACACGGGCTGCACGACGTCGACCCGGGCCGGCCAATCCTCCGACTCCGACCGCAGCACCGACTCCAACGACCAGTCCACGAACGGCGCAAGGGCCGCCGCACACTCCGCGATCCGCTCCGCGAACACCGGCGACGAATCCAGCAGCGCGGCAGCCATCCCCACCCACTGCGATCCCTGCCCCGGGAACACGAAGACCGTCCGACCCGAGGACCGCGCGCTATCCGGTACGGACTCCCCCTCGGCCAACTCCGCCAATCCGGACGCCAGCTCCGCCCGGTCGGCGGCCAGCACGACGCCCCGGCGCTCCAACACCGACCGCGACGCGATCAGCGAAGCCGCCAGGTCGGACAACGGGACTTCGGGCTCGTCCCGGACGAACCGCGCCAGTCGGGCCGCCTGCGCCCGCAGGCCGGGCTCGCCCCGCCCGGAGACGACGAACGGGAGCAGCGCGCTCGGCCCGCCCCGAGTCGGCTCCGTAAGGGACTTCGTCGCCGACTCCGTGACGGGTGCCGCCTCGGTGGCGGGTACCGGCTCTGCCCCCGCGACCGGCCGCGCGGGCTCGCCGTCCGCCTGCTCGATGATCACGTGCGCGTTCGTACCGCTGATCCCGAACGAGGAGATCGCGGACCGGCGCGGACGGTCGGTTGTAGGCCACTCCCGCGCCCGCGTCAGCACCTCCACCGCGCCCGCGGACCAGTCGATGTGCGGGGACGGCTCGTCGACGTGCAGCGTCTGCGGCAGTACGCCCTCGCGCATCGCCATGACCATCTTGATCACCCCGGCGACGCCCGCGGCGGCCTGCGCGTGACCGATGTTCGACTTCAACGACCCGAGATACAGTGGCTGTTCGTCGCGCCGGCCCTGCCCGTAGGTGGCGAGCAGTGCCTGCGCCTCGATCGGGTCGCCCAACGTCGTACCCGTTCCGTGGCCCTCGACCGCGTCGACGTCGGCGGCCGACAGTCCCGCACTCGCCAGCGCCTGCCGGATCACCCGCTGCTGGGAGGGGCCGTTGGGCGCGGTCAGGCCGTTGCTCGCGCCGTCCTGGTTGACCGCCGTGCCGCGTACCGTCGCCAGCACCCGGTGGCCGTTGCGCCGCGCGTCGGACAGCCGCTCCACCAGCAGCACACCCACACCCTCGGACCAGCCCGTACCGTCCGCGGCGGCCGAGAACGCCTTGCACCGACCGTCCGGCGACAGACCACGCTGGCGACTGAACTCGACGAACATGCCGGGTGTGGACATCACCGTCACGCCGCCGGCCAGGGCCATCGAACACTCGCCGGCACGCAGTGCCTGCACGGCGAGATGCAGACTCACCAGGGACGACGAGCACGCGGTGTCCACGGTGACGGCGGGCCCCTCGAAGCCGAACGTATAGGCCAGGCGTCCGGAGACGACGCTGCCGGTGTTCCCGGTGAGTAGATAGCCCTCGGAGCCGTTGGCGGCCTCGTCCAGCCGCGCGCCGTAGTCCTGGTTCATCGCGCCGACGAACACACCGGTCCGACTGCCGCGCAGCGCGGCCGGGTCAATGCCGGCCCGCTCGAAGACCTCCCAAGACGTTTCCAGGAGCAGCCGCTGCTGCGGATCCATCGCCAGCGCCTCACGCGGCGAGATCCCGAAAAAGCCCGCGTCGAAGTCGGCGACGCCGGCCAGGAAGCCGCCGTGCCGGGCGTAACTGGTGCCCGCCTTCGAGGAGTCCGAGCCGGAGTCGACCTCCGGGTCGTACAGTCCCGCCAGGTCCCAGCCCCGGTCCTCGGGGAACGGCGTGATGGCGTCCCCGCCCGCGGCCACGAGTCGCCACAGGTCCTCCGGTGAGCCGATCCCACCGGGCAGTCGGCAGGCCATGCCGACGATGGCGATCGGGTCGTCGTCGGTCGGCCGTCCGGCCGGGTGCTCCGGCCCGCTGTCGAGCCCGGGACTGTGGGCGGCGGCCGGGTCGACGCCCGGACGATCCCGCGCGGCGTCGACGACCAGCGCGACGAGGTGGCGCGCGACGGCGGCCGGCGTGGGGTGGTCGTAGGCCAGCGTGGTCGGCAGCCGAAGCCCGGCGTCGGTGTTGACCCGGTTGCGGAATTCGACGGCGCTCGGCGAGTCCAGGCCCAGGTCCTTGAACGTCTGCTCGACGTCGGCCGGCCCGAGCGCGGGACGCCCCAGCACGGTCGCGGCGTGCGCGAACGTCAGGTCGCGGACGGCCTGTTCCCGGCCCTCCCTGGGCAGCCCCGCAAGGCGGTCGGCCCACGCGGACCGTGTCGGCCCGGTGTCGGCGGGCGTCTCGGTCGTGCCGCCCAGCCAGTGGCGTTCGCGCTGGAACGCGTAGGTGGGCAGGTCGACCCGGCGCGCCCCGGCCCCGAGGACCGGGCGCCAGTCGACCGTGACGCCGCGCACGTGCGCTTCGGCCAGGGCGGTGCGGAAGCGCTCGGAACCACCGTGGTTGCGGCGCAGGGTTCCGAACGCGACGGCGTCCGACCCGGTGTCCTCGATCGTCTCCAGGATGCCCGTGGTCAGGACCGGGTGGGCGCTGGACTCGATGAAGACGTCGTGTCCCCCGGCGAGCAGGGTCCTGATCGCGTCCTCGAAGCGGACGGTCTGGCGCAGGTTGGTGTACCAGTACTGGGCGTCGAGGCGTGCGGTGTCCAGGAGTTCGCCGGTCACCGACGAGTGGAAGGGGGTGTGCGAGGTGCGCGGCTCGATCCCGGCCAGGGCTCGCAGCAGGGATTTGCGGATCCTGGAAACCTGGGTGGAGTGCGAGGCGTAGTCGACCGGGACGCGCCGTGCCCAGATTCCCTGTGCCGCGCAGATGGCGAGGAGTTCGTCCAGGGCGCCCGGCTCGCCCGAGACGATGACGGATGCCGGACTGTTGACCGCGGCGACCGACAGCCGCTTCTTGAACGGTGCGATCAGTTCGGTGATCCGGTCGGCCGAGACGCCGACCGACGCCATGCCGCCTCGGCCGGACAAGTCGAGGAGCGCCTTGCTGCGCAGCGCGACGACCTTCGCGCCGTCGTCGAGCGAGAGCGCGCCGGCGACGCACGCGGCCGCGATCTCGCCCTGGGAGTGGCCGACCACCGCGGCGGGCCGCACGCCGAACGAGGCCCAGAGCCCGGCGAGTGAGACCATCACCGCCCAGAGCACGGGTTGTACGACGTCGACCCGCTCCAGCCAGTCGTCGGACTCCGAGCGCAGGATCGAGGTCAACGACCAGTCGACGTACGGCGCGAGCGCCGCCTCGCAGTCGGCGATCCGCTCGGCGAAGACCGGTGCGGAGTCCAGCAGGTCGGCGGCCATCCCCAGCCACTGCGAACCCTGACCGGGGAAGACCAGCACCGTGCGGCCGGCGGATCGCGCCACCCCGGTCACCACGCCCGGCGCCGGTTCCCCGGCGGCGAGCGCGCTCAGGCCCTCGACCAGTTCGGCCCGGCCGCCCGCGATCACTACGCCGCGGTGCGCGAGCGGGGACCGTGCCGACAGGAGCGAGTAGGAGAGGTCGGGCAGGCCGAGTTCCGGCCGGTCCGTGACGAAGCGGGCGAGTCGGCCGGCTTGTGCGCGCAACGCCTGATCGGTGTGGCCGGAGACGACCAGGGGCAGGGCCCCCGCGGCCGAAGCCGGGACTCCGGCTCCGGTGCCGGTGGTTGTGTCCACCTCGGCCTCGGACAGCACGACGTGGCAGTTTGTCCCGCCCATGCCGAACGAGCTCACCCCGGCGATCCGCGATCCCGCTACGGCCGGCCACGCGGTCGGCTCCGTCGGCACCTTCAGGCGCAGTTCGGCCAACGGGATGTCGGGATGGGGCTCCGCGTAGTTCAGGCCGGCCGGGATTTCCCGGTGGGACAGTGCCAGGGCCGTCTTCACCAGGCCGATCACCCCGGCCGCGGCCTCCAGGTGGCCGACGTTGGTC
The DNA here is from genome assembly GCF_044460165.1 of Embleya sp. NPDC050154. NCBI lineage: Bacteria > Bacillati > Actinomycetota > Actinomycetes > Kitasatosporales > Streptomycetaceae > Embleya > Embleya sp. NPDC050154. The sequence goes on along the minus strand of NZ_JBITJP010000004.1, from coordinate 585,146 downwards.
TTCGCGGAGCCCACCGGCAGGGGGAAATCGGCGTTCCGGGCGGCTCCCAGGACGGCGCCCAACGCGGCGGCCTCGACCGGGTCCCCGAGCCTGGTGCCGGTTCCGTGCAACTCGACGTAGCCGACCCGGGCCGGGTCCACGTCCGCCTGCTCGTACGCCCGGCGCAGCACGTCCTGTTGCGCGGTCACGCTGGGCGCGGTCAGCGTCGCGCCGCCGCCGTCGTTGTTGACGGCGCTGCCGCGCAGGAGGCAGTGGATCCGGTCGCCGTCCGCGAGCGCGCGCCGCAGCGGCTTGAGCACCAGCACCGCGCCACCTTCGCCGCGGACGTAGCCGTTGGCCCTGGCGTCGAAGGTGTAGCAGCGTCCGTCCGGGGACAGCGCGCCGAAGCGCTCCATGCGGTCGGTGGACTGCGGGGTCAGGATCAGGTTGACCCCGCCGGCCAGGGCCGTCTCGGATTCGCCGGAGCGCAGGCTCTCGCAGGCCATGTGCACGGCGACCAGGGAGGAGGACTGGCCGGTGTCCACGGTCAGGCTGGGGCCGCCCGCACCCAGGAAGTAGGAGACGCGGTTGGCGATGATGCTGCGGTGCAGGCCGGTGGTGCTGTGCGCGGTCACCGCGTCCGGGCCGTCGGCCTGGAGCAGCAGCGAGTAGTCGTCGGAGAAGGCGCCCACGAACACGCCGGTTCGGGTGCCGGCCAGCGTGGCGGGCACCGTGCCCGCGTCCTCCAGGGCCTCCCAGCTCAGTTCCAGCATCAGGCGCTGGTGGGGGTCCATGGCGGCGGCCTCGCGCCCGGAGATGCCGAAGAAGGACGGGTCGAAGCCGTCGACCGAGGCGAGGAAGGACCCCCGGCCGGACACGCCGCCGATGCCCGGTCGATCCGCGGCGGGAGGCCCGATGGTGTCGGCGCCCTCGCGCAGGAGCCGCCAGAAATCCGCCGGCCCGTGCACGCCGGGCAGCCGGCACGAAATGCCGACCACGGCGATCGGCTCGTGCCGGCTTGGACCGGAATGCCCGTTCGCGGACGTTTCGATGCCGGGACGGTCCCCACGTACCATGTCAAGCCCCTCAGTTCTCAGCCGGTCGCGGTTGTGGCCCGCCGCAGGCCCGCCGGGTCCTCCCGGAGGCGCTTGCCGATCACTTCCCTGACGCACTGCCGTTTGGGCCGCGCCGTCGAATACGGCGATTCGCGGCGGCCCTGCCCACGACCCGCCCGATGGGGCCGGGGTTTTACTCGGCGAGCTCGACCGCCCCCGATGGGCAGAGCCTGGCCGCCTCGCGGACGGCTTCGTGCAGTTCGCCGGGCGGCTCCGCCAGGATCAGGACGACCAGGCCGTCGGTCTCGTCCTGATCGAACACCTCCGGTGCCTCCAGCGCGCACATCCCGGCGCCGCAGCACTGCTCGCGATCCACGTCGATTCGCATCGGCCCGGCTACCAGGCGACCGGCATCGAGGCGACGCCGTAGATCAGCATGGTGTCCCGCATCCGGACCTCTTCCTTCGGTACGGCCAGGTGCAGTCCGGGGAAGCGGTGAAAGAGGGCCTCGAAGCCGATCCGCATCTCGATCCGGGCCAGTTGCTGGCCGATGCACTGGTGGATGCCGTGTCCGAAGGAGAGTTGACCGCGGCCGCCGCGGGCGAAGTCGAGGCGGTCGGGGTCGGCGTAGTGCTTGGGGTCCCGATTCGCCGCGAAGGCCGACAGGGTGACCGTCTCGCCGGCCCGCATCGGACAGCCCTCGAACTCGAAGTCCTCGAGGACGCCGCGGATCGGACCGTAGTGATTGACCGTCAGGTAGCGCATCAGCTCCTCGACGGCGCTCTCCATCGTGGTCTCGCCCGCGCGCAGCATGGCGAGTTGATCGAGGTTGGTGAGCAGCGCGTAGGTGCCGAGCGAGAGCATGTTGGCGGTGGTCTCGTGCCCTGCGGCCAGCAGCAGGAAGCAGATGTTGGTGACCTCCTCCACGGTCAGCTCCTCGTGCGCGGCAAGACCGCCGAGCATGTCGTCGGAGGGCTCGGGGCCGCGGCGCCGCTCGACCAGTCCGCTGAGGTACTTCTGCATCGCCTCGAGTGCGGCGTAGGCCTGCTCGATCGGGGTGTTGGTGTCCTGGATGACGGTGGAGTTGTGCTGGAAGACGTCGCGGTCCTCGTAGGGGACGCCCAGGAGTTCGCAGATCACCAGCGACGGGACGGCCAGGGCGAAGGCGGGCACCAGGTCGACCGGCGGGCCGGCCTCCGCCATGGCGTCCAGCGCGTCGTCGGCGATCTCCCGTACGCGCTCGGCCAGTTGATTCATCCGGCGGAGCGTGAACAGGCCGGTGAGCAGGCGGCGATACCTGGTGTGCTCGGGCGGATCGGTGTAGACGAAGAACCCTGGTTTGGCCGGGGTGGGCTCCTGCGCCTGGATCGGCGAGCGCAGCAGGTCCTTTTGTGAGCTGAAGCGCAGGTCGGCCAGGGCCGCACGGACCTGGTCGTACCCCGTGATGAGCCAGCCCTCGCTGCCGTCGGGATAGCGCAACCGGTCGACGGGGCACGCGCGCTGACGCTCCAGCAGCTCCGGCGGCGGGTCCAGTGGCGTGGTGCGCGTGACGGGCAACGGCTGGGCCGCGGCCGGAACCTCGGTCATCTCGTGATCCTTCCTGTCGGCGGGGTGTCGCGGTCTCCGGCGATTGCTTCGCGGGTTCGCGCGTCGCGGGGCCGGGGTGGCCGGCGGCTCGGTCAGCCGAGCACCTTCATGTCCGTGTCGCCCCACAACGCGCGCAAGTCCTTGACCAGGCCGTCCTCCCGGAAGCGGACGATGCCGATGATCGAGATCGAGATCCGCTTCGGGTAGCTGCGCGGACGCAGTTCGACGGTGGCCGGCAGCACCACGGTCTCGCCGTCGTGGGCGGCCACCGGTGTGCCAGGGCGTTCCTGCGCGCGGTCGTCGACGACGGCCCGGGTGATGTGCGCGCGCAGCGCTTCCCGGCCCACCTGCTCGCCGGAGCCGACCGGGTCCTCGAACACCACGTCGGGGGCGAACAGTTCCAGGACGCCCTCGACATCGCCGGCGTTCATCCGGCGGCAGTATTCGAGCGCCAGGGCCTTGCGGGTCACCTCGTCGGGCACGCCGACTCCTTCCGGGCAGGGCAGCGGCGAAGTTGCGGGCGCGGAGACCGGACCGGTCGGCCCCTCGCCGGTGAAACGGTGCGGTCCGCGAGGCCGCGTCGCGCGGGATCGGCGGCTCGCCTGCGTCACCGCCGACCGTCGAACCGAGAAGCCGCTCTCACACGTCCCAGTGTTCGATCACCTGCCGATCGGGCACCACCCCTGTTTGCCACCCCTAACCACCCCGGGGCACACCGCGATGGGGGGTTGACCTGCACGGGAGCTCAAGGGGAGCAATGCGGGGGCGCGGTGGGACGGATGCCGCGCGCCGGTGACCGGCGGCGGCGCCGGACCGGCCGACCGGCCGGTGGAATGGGCGACATACCCGATCTGCGGACGTGTTTCGGCCCACATCAGGCTTACGTCAAGGAACCTCGAACGGCCCCGAGAGCCCTGCTACTGTGATCTCACGGTAACCCCCAGCGACCACAACGCGACCTCTGTCGAGGCAGTCGAGGGCCGGCTGCGCAGTCGGGCACCGGAACCTCGGTGCGGCAGCGTGGCACCCGTCGGCGTTTTCGTGTCCCCATCACTAGCGTGAAGGAAGGTACATGGAGACCATCGAGAGCCGATACACCCTGTGCGCGAGACTGACCCCGCTCATCAGAACCCGGACCCGAGACAGCCCCGTGTGGGTCCGCGCCGTCCGCGATGAGACCGGAACGTGAGCGCGCGGGAGCGTTCGGAAGCGAGCGCGATCATGGCCGGTCTACTGGCCGGATCGCTGGTCGGCGAAAGCGGGATCGCCGTCGTCAGCGGCCCCGTGGCCATGGGCAAGACGACACTGTTGGCCACGTTCACCCAACAGGTGCGTGCGGCCGGTGGGCTGGTGCTCCCAGCCGTGGCGTCCGAGTCCGAGGCCGGCATCCCATTGGGGGTGATCGCCCAACTACTCCAGGAAGCCTCGCCGTCGGCCCCGGTCGGCGAGCAGGTGAACCAGTTGCTGGCGATCGGCAGGGCGTACCTGACGGCCTCGCCGGGGGAATCGCCGGCGCGACTGTCCACGGTGGACGCCCAGATCGTCCAGTCCCTGTGCGGGGTTCTGCTCGGCCTGGCCGGACCCCGGCCGCTGGCCTTGGTGGTCGATGACGTCCAACACGCCGACCCGGCCTCGATCGCCTGTCTCGCCTATCTGGCACGCCGCATGCACAACACCCCGCTGCTCGCGGTGTTCAGTCACGGCGACCCTCCCGACGACCGATGCGCGGAATTCGTCGAGCAGTTGCTTCGGTTGCCGCACGCTCGCGAGGTCCGGCTGCCGCCGCTCGACCTGGATCAGGTGCGCGATACGGCGGCGGCCCGGCTCGGCACCGGCGTCGCGGAGCGGGCCGCGGTGTGGGCGCTGCGGGTGAGCGGCGGCAATCCGCTGCTGCTCGACGGGGTCCTCGAGGACTGCCGCCTCGGTGGGCACGCCGCGTCGACCGCGGGCTACACGCGGGCGATGCTCTCGTGTCTGCACCGGAGCCCGTCACCCGCCGAGCCGGTCGCCCGGGCACTGGCCGTGTTGGGTACGCCGGAGCCGATCGCCCGACTGTTGGGCCTGGAGGCGGGCGAGGTGACGCGGTGCCTGGCGGCGCTCGACACCGCGGGTCTGCTGGAGCAGGGTCGCTTCCGGCATCCCGGGGCGGCCTCGGCGGTGTTGGCGGACCTGGGCCCCGCGGCCACCGCCGCACTGCACCGGGACGCGGCCGAACTGCGCTACGCCGAAGGCGCGTCCGCCGCCGTGGTCGCCGAACACCTTCTGGCGGGACAGGGGTTGCGTACGTCCTGGTCGGTGTCCGCGCTCGACGCGGCCGCCTCGTCGGCGCTGTCCGAGGGTCGGGGTGTCAAGGCGATCGAATACCTGCGCCTGGCCTGCACGCTGAGCGGGAACCGGAAGGAACTGGCCCGGATTCGGGTGGCCTTGCTGCGCGTGGAGCGACGGATGGGGCCCGGCATCGCCGAGCAGCAGATCCCCGGCCTCCTGCAGGCGGTGCATACCGGCTGTCTGGGCAGCGGGGAGACGCTGGCCGTGGTCAGAGCGCTGCTGTGGGACGGTCGTTTCGAGGCCGCCACCGAGGCGTTGAAACATTTGACCGACTCGGATCGGTGCTCGGGCCCCGAGACGGTGATGGAACTGCGTGCCGCCCGGCTGTGGATGCGCTGTTCGTACACCCCGCTGCTGGGGCTGCTGCCGAGTACCGAGGAGAACCCGCAGGAACTCTGCGGCACGCCCTCCACCACCGAGAGCCGCCGCCGCTACGACGCGGCTACCGTGCTCGACTCGGTACTGACCCAGGAGGCTTCCCATCGCGCGGTACCCAAAGCCGAAAGGATCCTGCACGGCAGCCGGTTGCACGGCACCGACCTGGACACGATCGAGTGCGCGCTGCTCGCGTTGACCTACGCGGAGCGGCCCGCGCTGGCGCGGCCGTTTTGCGACGAGTTGATCGTCGCGGCGCAGGAGCGGGGCGAGCCGGGCAGCGAGGCCAGGCTGCACGCGCTGCGGGCGGAGATCTGCATCCGCCTGGGCGATCTGCCCGGAGCCGTCCTGCACTCGACCGCCTCCTTCGACGTCGTGCCCACCGGTGAGTGGGGACCGGCCGTCGGCTCTCCGCTGGCCAGCATGATGATCGCGCTCACCTCGATGGGGCGTGAGGACGAGGCCGCGGAACTGCTCTACCTGCCGATACCCGAGACCATGCTGCAGAGCCGATCCGGGCTGCATTACCTGCACGCGCGCGGGCGGTACTGCATGGCGGTCCGGGATTGGGACGGGGCACTGGCGGACTTCCAGAGCTGCGGTGAGCTGATGACGCGCTGGGGCATGGACGTGCCGGGTCTGATCGCGTGGCGCAACGACGCGGGCGAGGCGTGGTTGCGGATGGGTGAGCGGGACCGCGCCCGCGCGCTCCTGGAGGAGCAGTTGAGCCGCAGCGAGCGTGGCGGTTCGGCGCGCACCCGCGGGGCGACGCTGCGGCTGCTGGCGGCCACGCACGAGCCGCGCAGACGTCTGGTGCTGCTGCGGCAGGCCGTCGACGCGCTGCAAGAGAGCGGGGACCGCTACGAGTTGGCGCGGGCGCTGGCCGACCTCACCGACATGTACAACGCGGTCGGCGAGACGCGGCGGGCCCGGGTGATCGGCTCCCAGGCGCGGATCATCGCGGACAAGTGCCAGGCGGAGCCGTTGAGCAGGCTCCTTCCCACGGACCGCGACCAGCCCGACACCGAACCCAAGGCTCCGGCCGCGCTGCTCACCGATGCGGAACAGCGCGTCGCCGACCTGGTCGCGCTGGGGCATACGAACAGTGAGATAGCCAAACTGCTCTACATCACGGTCAGCACGGTGGAGCAGCACCTGACCCGGATGTACCGCAAGGTCGGAGTCAACGACCGGGCGCAGTTGGCCTCCGCGCTGTTCACCGGGCCGCACACGCAGGCGATCGGCGTGTAGGACGGACCGGCGGGCACCCGGCCGGGGTTCCCGGCCGGGCGCCTCTTGGCGCCGTGCTCTTTTCGAAGGGGAAGGGCTCAGGCGGGCTTCGGTATGCCGGTCACGCGAGCAGGTCGCGGCGGCGGAACGCGGCCAGGGCCGCGGCCAGTCCGACCAGCGCCAGCGCGCTCATCACCACCAGCGGCGTCGCGGCGACCGCGTTGCCGGGGAGTTTGGGCACGTGCGCGAAGGGCGAGATGTCCAGCACGTAGTGGCTGACCTTCAACTCCGGGCCGACCAGGGTCAAAAAGGCGAAGAGACCCAGGAGGCCCCACCCGACGCCGGTCCAGCGGGGGAACGCGGCGAACACCAGTACCGCGAGCGCCACGATCAGCAGGACGGCCGGGAGTTGCGCGAACACGGCGCCGAAGGTTCTGCCCGACATCCGTCCCACGTCGTGCGCGCCCAGCCCCGCGGACAGGCCCAGGCCGAATCCGGCGGCGGCCAGGATCACCACGGCGCCGGCCACCGCCAACGCCAGATGGCTCAGCAGCCAGCGCGCGCGACTCGGCGTGCCGGCGAAGATGAGCTCGATCCGGCCGGCGGCTTCCTCGCCGCGGGCCCGCACGATCACGCTGAGTGCGAAGACAGCCGCCATGATCGCGAACACGCCCACGACGGAGGACACATACGCGTCGGCCATGTTCTGCGAACCGCCGAGTTCGGACATGATCCGCTGCACCCGGTCACTGCCGGTGAGCACGTCCACGTCCCGGACGAAGGAGCCGAACACCAGCGCCGCCGTCAGGACGCCGATCGCCCAGCCCAGCAGGGCGCCGCGGTGCATCCGCCAGGCCAGACCGAAGGTGCCGCGGGTGTCGGCGCCCCCCTGGGCGGGTCCGGGTCGGGCGGGCAGTACACCGGAGCCGAAGTCCCGCCTATCCAGCAGCCGTAGCGCCAGCGCGATCAGCCCGGCGGCCGCGGCCGCGGGGACCGCCAGCACCTGCCAGCGGTCGCCCGCGTACGGCCGCACCTGCTCGGTCCAGCCGATCGGTGAGGCCCACAGCAGCCCGGTGGCGCCGTGACTCATGTCGGCCACCGCGCGCACCAGGTAGCAGACGCCGAGCAGAGTGAGCGCGACCGTGTTCGCGGTGCGCGAGGCCTCGAAGAGCTGGGCGCAGACGGCGGCGACGCCGGTGAAGACGATGCCGCACGCCGCCATCGAGAGGCCGAGGGCGAAGGCACCGGCCACCGGCAGGCCGAAGACGGGCAGGATCGCGCCGATCACCACGCCCACGCCGAGATTGACCGAGAGCACCAGCCGGAGCGCGGCGACCAGTGGCGCCTTCCGGTCCACGATGCCCGCGGCGACCAGTTCCTGACGGCCCGTCTGCTCCTCCGCCCGGGTGTGCCGGACGACGAGGAGGATGGACATCACCGCGGCCAGTACGGCGCCGAGCACCGCCGAGCGCCAGGTGGTGATGGCGCCGAGCGAGGTGTTCGTGATCCGCCCGTAGAGCGCGGCCGCTCCGGACGCGGCTCCGATCCCGTCGACGAAGGTCTGCCGCGACGCCTGGTCGGGGAACAGCCCCTTGATGCTGTACGCGGTGGAGGCCACGCTGCCGATCAGGGCGTACGCCCACAGGGGCAGGATGATCCGGTCGCGGCGGGAGGCGAGCTTGGACAGCTCGCGCAGGCCGGCCAGGCTGCCGCCGCTCACTGCTTGACCTCGGACTGCTGCTCGCCGCGCTGCTTTTCGACGGACTGCCGTTCCTCGGACTGCCGTGCCCCGGGCTGCCGTTCGCCGGGCTGCGCCTGACCGGACCGCTGCTCCCCGGAGTAGTAGCGCATGAACAGCTCTTCGAGCGTGGGCGGCCGGCTGACCAGCGACCCCAGACCCGCGTCGGTGAGCACGCGCAGCACCTTCTCCAGCGCGTCCGGGTCGACCTGGCAGCGCACCGAGAGCCCCTCGACCCGGAGGTCGTGCACGCCGGCGATGGTGTCGAGGCCGCTCACCGGCCGGGACACGGTCGCGGTGATGGTGGTGCGCGAGAGGTGGCGCAGCTCGTCGAGCGTGCCGGTGTCGACCCGGCGGCCTTCGCGGATGATCGAGACCCGGTCGCAGAGTTCCTCGACCTCGCTGAGGATGTGGCTGGACAGCAGGACGGTCGCGCCGCGGTTCTTGGCCTCGGACACACACGCGCCGAAGACCGCCTCCATCAACGGGTCGAGGCCGGAGGTCGGCTCGTCCAGGATGAGCAGTTCGGCCTCGGAGGCCAGCGCCGCGACGAGCGCCACCTTCTGGCGGTTGCCCTTGGAATAGGCCCGGCCCTTCTTCCTCGGGTCCAGCTCGAACCGCTCCACGAGCGCGTCCCGCCGCCCCTTGTCCAGACCGCCGCGCATCGAGCCGAGCAGGTCGATCGTCTCGCCCCCGCTCAGGTTGGGCCACAGGCTGACATCGCCGGGCACGTAGGCGAGTCTGCGGTGCAGCGCCGTGGCGTCCTGCCACGGGTCGCCGCCGAACAGGGTGGCAATGCCACCGTCCCGGCGCAGCAGGCCCAGCAGGACGCGAATAACGGTGGACTTGCCCGCGCCGTTGGGCCCGAGCAATCCGTGCACCTCACCCGGTGCCACCTGCAGGTCCAGGCCGTCGAGGGCGACCGCCCGTCCGAAGTGCTTCCGCAGTCCTGAGGTGTGGATCACATCGATTGCGTTCACGCCCCGGATGCTACAGTTACTTCACGTGTTTGTGAAGCTTCATAATGTAATGCACACAGGTCATCCGGATGGGTGTGCGAGAGTGGCGCACCACGACGGCGGAGGAGTTGGTGAGCGTGGCGGACGGCCGCGACGAGGAGGCCGCACGGCACTTCGTCGAACAGATGGCGATGCTGTTCGCCGACTGGGGCTTCCCCAGGATGAGCGCGCGCGTACTGATCACCCTGATGGCGGCCGAGGAGCGCGGGCTGACCGCCGGCGAGCTGGCCGACCGACTGGCCGCGAGCCCCGCCGCGATCTCGGGCGCGGTCCGCTACCTCACCCAGGTCGGCCTGGTCGCCCGCGAATCGGTGCTGGGCTCACGCAGCGACCTGTACCTGCTGCCCGACGACTCCTGGTACACCGGCACCGCGACCAAGCAGCACCTTTTCGCCCAGCTCATCGCCGCGACCGACAAGGGTATCGAACCCCTCGGCGGCCCCGACACGAAGGCGGGCGCCCGGATGGCGGAGATGCGCGACTTCTTCGCCTTCGCTCAGCAGGAGATGGCGGGCGCCCTGGCGAAGTGGAAGACCCTGCGCGGCCGGCCGCCGGCGCGGCCGTGACCCGACCGACCCCGCACGCGCACCGGATCGCCGATGCCGGGGCGACTCGATATGCACCAAGGCCCGGGACCGGTCCTTGTGTTCGTCCGTTGAGGTCGAAGCCGACCCGCGCCGGCTGCGAGGGTCGTCTCCTTGAACTTCGTCGAGCCGGTCTCCTCGGACTCCTCGAACTCGGTGCGTGGGCCACGCCTCGACGTCGGTGCCCATGGAAAATCGCCAGGTGGCGCCATACGCCTGGAGGGGTGAATCGACCGCCGATCGGTTTGTTGTTTGCTTCGGTGCGCGGTAGGAATTCCGCCCGGGGCGCGGCGTGTGGGACTCCTCCGCAGGCGCGTGCCCATATGAGGGGACGCGCTCGTGCCGAACTCGCCCGTGCGAAGCGCCGGTACAGCCTTGGAGGACGGGACGTTCGCGTTCTCGTTTCGCGGCGTGGGGATGACCGACGGTGCGGGCGAGTCCGCGTCCGTGCACCGATCCGGTCCTGGTGTTGAACAGCATCTGAGCAGTTCCTCCCACAACCGGGCGCTGGCGGAGGGAATCGCCCGATGGTCCGACGTGATGAGCCTGGTTGCGCGCCGCCGGCCGTCGACCACAGCGTTCCGTCACCGGCCCGCTCGCCGGGAACCGGCACCGGCACACACCCCGGAACCCACAAACCGACGACGAACGCGACCGGATCGCGGGGACCACCGGCCACATCCGCCAACGACAGCTCGGTGCGATGGTGAAGGTGTGAGGTTCGGGGTGAGATCGCGAGCCGGGGCGCGGGGTCGATTCCCCGCGCCCCGGCTCCCTCACCGAGTCGATACCGGTTCGACGGTGGTTCGGTGCCGGATCAGTGGTGGGTGATCCACCAGATGATCCAGGTGCCGGTGGCGCTGCCGGCACCGGTGGCAAGGCCGCGAGTGGCGCTTGCGGCGAGGGAGCGGGCGGCGCGCATCAGGCGGCTTCGGGTCGCGACGGTGGGGGCGTTGGTGGGTTGGACGTCGTTCACGGTGGTCTCCCCGAGTGGGTGTGAACCCCGGGCGGGTTCATGTCGCCCCATCGAGCACTCACGGACGTTTTTCCGGCGACGGTCCCCGGGCCGGTCGTCCGTCTCTAGGCTGCTGGGGCCGGGTGCGCGGGTTATCCGGTGGTCGTCCGGACCGGATCCGGACCGGACAACGCGAGAAGGTCGGGGTTCGTGGCGGGCGATGCGGGGGGCAAGGCGACGGAACTGGCGCGGTCGCTGTGGGAGTTGTGGAAACGGGCCGGGTCGCCCACCTACGAGAAACTCGTCCACCAGGGCGCCCTGCAACAGCCCGAGGTGGAGTTGAACACCACCTCGCTCGGGGACTGGTTCAACGGACGCGCCGTGCCCGCCGATCCGGTGCGGTTCGCGTTCCTGGTGACCTGGCTGGAGCACGAGGCCCGCGGGCGCGACCGCGCCTACGTTGCGACACCGGTCGCGGCGTGGGAGCGGCGGCGCGGCGAGGCGGTGCGCGAGCGCCGTCCCGCCGGACGCCCCCACACGACGCGCACCGTCGAACCTGCGTCCGGGGGCGGGGGTTTCGTGGGTCGGCCGGTTCGGGATTTCACGGACGCGTTCGCGTTGGAGGTGCACCGGGCGATCGACGCACCCGAGCACGCGCGGGATCGGTTGCCGGTGTTGCCGGCGTACGTCGCGCGCGACCACGACAGGGTGCTGGGCGAGGCGGTGCGGCGCGCGGCGGGTGGGGAGAGCGTGATGGTGACGTTGGTGGCCGGGTCCTCCACCGGCAAGACCCGCGCCTGCTGGGAAGCCTTGCAAGGTGTGCCGGACGGGTGGCGGTTGTGGCATCCCATCGCTCCGGGCCGTCCCGAGGCCGCCGTGGCCGAACTGTCCGCCGTAGGGCCGCGCACGGTCGTGTGGCTCAACGAGGCCCAGTTCTACCTGGAACCGGCCGGGATCGGCGAACGCGTCGCGGCCGAACTACGCGAACTCCTGCGCGACCGCTCTCGCGCGCCGGTCCTGGTCCTGGCGACGCTGTGGCCGGACCCGTACTGGATCACCCTCACGACCCGGCCCCCCACCGACCGGCCGGACCCGCACGAGCAGGCACGAGCCCTGCTCGAGGGCACCGACCTCCACGTCCCCGAGACGTTCACCGGTGCGGACCTGGCGGCCCTCCGCGCAAGAGCGAGCCAGGACCCGCGACTGGCGAACGCCCTCACCAGCGGGGACGACGGACGCATCACCCAGTTCCTCGCGGGCGCCCTTGCGCTGCTCAAGCGCTACAAGCTCGCCCCGGCCGGCGCGCGGGCCGTGATCGAGGCCGCCATGGACGCCCGCCGCCTCGGCCACGGACCCGCCCTGCGCCAGGCGTTCCTCGAGGACGCCGCCGACGCCTACCTCACCGACCACCAATCCGACGCCCTCACCGACGACTGGTTCGAACAGGCCCTCGCCTACGCGACCAACGTCGCCGGCGTCCACGGCGCGAGGGCGCCGCTGACCCGCATCCGCCCCCGACGCCGCACCCGCGACACCGCCGACGAAGGCGCGACCTACCGCCTCGCCGACTACCTCGAACAACACGCACGCCACACCCGCAGCCGCCTGTGCCCGAGCGCCTCGTTCTGGACCGCCGCCCACGACCACGCCCACACCACCGACGACATACGCAACCTCGCCGACGCCGCACGCGAAAGACTCCGGCTGCGCCACGCCGAACGCCTGTACCGCAAAGCCGCCGACGCCCGAGACCCACACGCTCTGGAACACCTGACCCAGCTGCGGGAGCAGGCCGGGGACCTGGACGGCGCCGAACGCATCGCCCACGAAGCCGCCGACGCCGGAAACACCACCGCGCTGACGCGGCTGGCCGCACTGCGGGCGAAAGCGGGGGACCGGGACAATGCCGAACGCCTGTACCGCAAAGTCGCCGACGCCGGAAACGCCTACGCGCTGACGACCCTGGCCCAGCTGCGAGAGCAGGCGGGCGACCTGGAGGACGCCGAACGCCTGTACCGCAAAGCCGCCGACGCCGGAGACACCTACGCGCTGACGCACCTGGCCCGGCTGCGAGAGCGGGCGGGGGACCGGGACAGCGCCGAACGCATCGCCCACGAAGCCGCCGACACCGGAAACACCTACCCGCTGACGCGGCTGGCCGCGCTGCGGGAGGAGGCCGGCGACCTGGACGACGTCGAACGCATCGCCCTCAAAGACGCCGACGCCAAAGTCACCGAGGCGCTTACGCGGCTGGCCGTGCTGCGGGAGCAGGCGGGCGACCTGGACGACGCCGAACGCCTGTACCGCAAAGCTGCCGATGCCGGAGACGCCGACGCGCTGAGGTACCTGGTGGAGCTGCGGGAGGCCGCGGGAGAGCGGGACAGCGCCGAACGCCTGTGCCACGAAGCCGCCGACACCGGACACCCCTACGCACTGGCGTACCTGGCCAAGCTGCGGGAGGCTGCGGGAGATCGGGACGGCGCCGAACGCCTGTGCCACGAAGCCGCCGACGCCGGAGACACCACCGCGCTGACGAACCTGGCCCGGCTGCGAGAGAAGGCCGGCGACCGAGACGGCGCCGAACGCCTCTATCGCGAAGCCGCCGACACCGGGGACACCGACGCGCTGACGCACCTGGCCAGGCTGCGGGAGGAAGCGGGGGACCTGGATGGCGCCGAACGCCTGTACCGCGAACTCACCGACACCGAAGACGCCGAAGACACCATCACGCTGGCGCACCTGGCCGGGCTGCGGGAGAGGGCCGGGGACCGGGACGGCGCCGAACGCCTGTACCGCGAAGCCGCCGACGCCGGAGACACCACCGCGCTGACGAACCTGGCCCGGCTGCGGAAGAAGGCCGGGGACCGGGACGGCGCCGAACGCCTGTGCCACGAAGCCGCCGACGCCGGAGACACCACCGCGCTGGCGGGCCTGGCCCGGCTGCGGGAAAGGGCCGGGGACCGGGACGGCGCCGAACGCCTGTACCGCGAAGCCGCCGACGCCGGAGTCACCACCGCGCTGACGAACCTGGCCCGACTGCGAGAGCAGGCCGGCGACCGAGGCGGCGCCGAACGCATCGCCCACGAAGCCGCCGACGCCGGATACCCGTACGCGCTGACGCACCTGGCCGAGCTGCGAAAGGAGGCCGGGGACCGGCACGGCGCCGAACGCCTGTACCGCGAAGCCGCCGACGCCGGAGACACCACCGCGCTGACGAACCTGGCCCGGCTGCGAGAGCAGGCCGGCGACCGAGGCGGCGCCGAACGCATCGCCCACGAAGCCGCCGACGCCGGAAACACCACCGCGCTGACGAACCTGGCCCGGCTGCGGGAGGCGGCGGGAGGCCGGGACGGCGCAGAACGCCTGTTCGTGTTGCTTCGTCGCGGTCTCGACGCCGACGACGACGTGCCACCCGTCGGCGGGTAGACCAGCGGACCGGGAGGGGGTGCCGTGGGGACTCCGGTCGAGACCCGATCGTCGGGGACAGCGAACCGACAACAGGCACCAGGAGGTGTAGGGCGGCCCCGACGCTCTCCGCCGGATCCCACGTACACCAGTCGGCGAGGTGGTGGCCGAAGGTCCGGTTACGCGACAGGGGCGAGGAACAGGTGGCGACCAGGTCGCCCAGGCCGGCGAGTCCGGCGGGAGTGGGCGCCCATATCGACGGCGAGGCGGGTGATCTCGGCGAGTCCGCGGGTGACGAGCATCGCGGTGGCGTCGTGGCCGGGGGCCATGCCGGAGGCAATGTGCACCGCCGGCGCGCAAGCCGGTTGTCATCGTGATTTGGCGGATGAGCGCTTCAGCCGGCGAACGGCCTGGCCCATCTGTCCGCCACGCCTTCTACCCTCTCCGCCATGCGCTACCTGGCAGATCCTTCGCCTGCGGTGCTTTGCGCCGCGGCCGGCCCGTCGAGCAGTTCCTCGGTCCGGTTCGAGCCGCCGACCGTTTGGGCATCCACTACGTCGAGATCCGGCCCGTCCGGTATCGATACGAGATCATCCTTCACGCGTGTGAGGACGTCGGCCACGAGAGCTTTTGTGATCCGGCGGAGTTCCCGTCGTTCCACGGCGAGGACGGCGAAGAGCACTTCGGGCTCGTGCTCGCCACATCCGACGAGCCTCTCGACGCGCTGAGGACCGCCGAGAACCTCACCGGTGCCGTTCGCGGCCGGTGGGTCAACGAAGGACTGGTCCAGGACGAATACCACGACTATCCACAAGCGGGACGCCCCGTGGACGCCGCGCACGACGGACACCCCTGGCCGAAACCACCGGCCGCTCCCCCGACACCTGTGACACGGACTTCGAGCACTTGATCTGGCGAACCCCGCCAACTGAAGTGCTCATCCGCCAACTCAAGCGCTCAGTCACACCGGTGTCACTCGCGGCGCAGGGCGAAGAGAACATGGTCCACGTCTGTGACTTCGACGGCCGACAGGTCGTCGGCACGGGTTCCACCATCCTGAATGTACGCCTCCTGCAAGCCGGCGGCGACGATGCGCTCGAGTTCGCGTTCGGAGGCTCGCCCGCCGGGCCTCGCGGTCCGGGGTCAACGCGGCGTGCTGTGGCGTCGGCGGACATGTGCCCGACCGCGTCGATCACCGTCGGATACTCCCACCCGAACGCGAGCTCGCCGAAGAGCGCGGTATGCGCGGCGCCGTAAGGGTCCGGGCGCACCCTTACGCGCACACGTCGAATGAGACCCATACGTCGGGTGGCAGGTCGGGCCGCCCGGGGACCGGCCTGCGATCCTCCGTCCACGCGTCGCCGGCGATCCCGGTCGCGACACGGCGCCAGAAGCGCACGGCGGCGATGTTGGCGTCCTGGAAGGCGACTTCCCACGGGCCCGGGTGCCTGGCGACCACCTCCCGAACGGCACGCATCCCGATCCCGGATCCCCGCGCCCCACGCACCACGAAGAAGCTGTTGAGCACGCGCGTGGGGCCGGTCAGGCCGCGGACGAGGGCGAGACCGACGGGGTGTTCGCCACTCGTCAGTAGGTACGGCGCCCAGTCGATGTCCTCGAAGGACGCCCGGAGCCGTTCGCTGCGAAACGTCCCGTCCGAGTCGGGAAACCTGCCGTCGAACTCGGACAAGTCATGGCGGAAGAACAGCCAGAGACGTTCCATCACGAAACGGTCGGCATCGTCCGCACGGCGCACGGATACCTCGGGCATGACACTCCTTTGCGCGACGAAGAACAAGGCTGTCGGCACCGCATGCCAAAACTGTCGGCACGCGGCGGCGCGAAACATGGACACCCATGCGGGCGGGAACACCGGCTCGAAGAACGAGGCGGGTCAGGACACAAAAAAGCCTCTCGGCCGGATGTGCACCCGAGCCCGAAAGGCTGATGACAGGATTATAGCAGGCGCCCTTTTACCCTCGCGTCACCGCCGAGGGAGACCCGGATACCTGATTCCCCGCGCGGGCTTCCGGGCCGGGCAACATCCTCTCGTCGACAGCGGCGCTCGACAGGTCCACGCGCCCGCGTGCTCCCGCTCGCCGCCGAGCCGACACAACGAACCGCTCCGCGACGTCTACGAGATCCTCGACATGGGCCTGGTTGGTCCTCGCTCGTGCGGTCCGATCATTCCCCGACGTCGAGGTCCCGTACGTCACGCCTGTGTGCCAGACCGGCGGCCAACTCCAGGAAGTCCTCGTGCAGTAGGCCGTTCGTGGCCAGGATCGTCATGTCGCCGGTCAGCACCGATTCCCCGTCGAGGTCCGTCACGCGCGGGCGGGTTGGCCGGCGGCGTCGGCGGCGGTTTCGATCGCGCGCAGCGCGGTGGGGCCCAGGCGGTTCGATCCGTGCCGCACCCCAGGCCGGAACACCGCACCCACACAACGCAGCCGAGACGACACATCCTCGGCAACCACCACTTCACGATCGCTGCTCCAATAGGGGACTTTCCAAAGGGATTTCGACCCAGCGGTTCGGCGGTCCCGTCACCTGGGCGGCCTCATCGATGGTGACGCCGCCCATGAAGGCCGCGTACGCGAGTTCGCAGGCCGGCCACATCCCGGGTTCGAGCCCCCGGTCCCAGAAGCGATAGAGCCAATGGCCCTCGGGCGACAAGTCGTGTGCGGAACGGCCGATCTCCTCGTCCAGCGACCGGACTCCGTCGACTGCCAGGTGGCCGGAGGAGCCGCTCACGAAGTCCACGTGGATCCCGTAGGCCCGCGTGCCCGCCCTGGCGCCGGGTGCCGGGCGCCGGGGAGGGTCGCGGTGCGGTGCCCGCCCGGTGGGCGGGAAGGGCGGGGGTGTTGACGGCGACAGCCTCGAAGAGCAGGGCCTTGGCCACCTCACGGGTCGGTCCAGGCATGGCGGTTAGTACCGCTTTCCCTGTTTCATCCTGCGAATTCGCCAGATCCCGATCGACAAGCTGATGACCGTGATGACGGTGAGGATGATCGCTCCCACCGGCCAGAAGGGAGTGGGGTCGTCGGCGGCCAAGTGGAGGGGCGGCATGGCGTGACCTCACTCGTCAGTCGTGCAAACGGCGCCGCCGGATGCGGCTCCCGGCGGACGACTGCCCGCGATCGACCCGGGCATGCTCGGGCTGCCCGTGCGAAGGTCTGCGGGTTGGTGCGCACCGACCGATGACGCGTGCGAGCGCACCCGGCCCAAGTGCGTGCGGTTCCCGATGCGCGCCGCGCCTGTCCGCAGCCGGATCACGGTGGGTGGTGTTCAGGCCGATGTGGGTGGTGTTGGGTTTTCCTGCGCGGGTGGACCAGCGCCGGGTTGTTGGAGTTGGTGTTGGCGGTCCGTAACCGCGAGGTGGAGGCTCCCGATCCGCTCCTACGTCGTGGCCCACGCCGAGCGGGAGGCGCGGCGCCGCCACCTCACCCCGAACCGCAGCCGCAGCCGGGCGGGATACGGACGGTACGCACCGATCGGCAGGTACGGCCCGACGAATTCCCGCTCCGTATCGGTCGGTTGTCCTCGCGTCACCACAGACGATCCACCGGATCAGGACTGCCCGGACGATGAATCCCACGGATTGTCCACAATCGGATACAAGTCGTGTTCGTTTCGGATTTGGTTGGCGCCTCGAGTGAACGCCGCGGCGAAATGGGTGTCCCCCAGGGCCGCCCGGGTGGCGGCCGAGATCCTGTCGATGTCGCCGCGCTCTCCGGGTGGCAATGGTGCCCTCACCGAAGCCCGGGTTTCGGTGGCCGCCCCAGGGAGCCGCGCTGCGTGCCCGTGTCTGCCGACGAGTGCCGACGCGCCCGCGAGCCCCTCCAAGGCCAGGGCCACGGCTCGCGGATCACCCGTGCGGCCGGCTGCTTCCAGGCCTTCGCTGTGCAACTTCATGGCCGTCTCGGCGTGCCCGCGCAGTTCGGCGACGAAGCCGAGTTCGGCCGGAAGCAGGGCTGTGCCGTTGTCGGCGTCGAATCGGTGGTTCCATTCCAACCGGGTCCGCAGATACTTTTCCGCGTCGTCGAGTCGCCCCTGCCGCCGAGCTCCCAGCGCCGGCCCCACTTCGGCGAATTCCTGGGCCGGTTTGTCGCCCTGTTCGAGGGCGAGCAGTCGGCCACGTTCGTGATACTGCTCGGCCAGTGCGTAGTTCTGCGTCAGCAGGGCGATTCTGCCGAGTTCGGACCATCGGGTCGACGCGTCGATCCAAAGGCCGAGGGTTTCGGCGATCCGCAGCCCTTCGCGATGCCACCGGCTTGCCTCGGAGTAGTCACCCGCGACCTCCGCGAGTCTGCCGAGCATCCCCATCGCCTGGAGCTGCCCCCACTCGTCGCCGATTTCCCGAAATGCGCGAGGCTCTCGTGGCCGTCGCGCCGGGACGCGGCGAGGTCGCCGCAGATGTGGCTCTGCGTGCCGGGTGGCCATGACCACGACGGTGCCCCGGTGGCCGGTGTCGGGCGCCAGGACGTTGCTGCCGCCGCCCAGGACCCAGGGGTGGTCGGGGAGTTCGGCGGCGAGGTCGGGCCAGGCGGTGGGGTCGGTGTGGATGCGGAGACGGTCGGCGGGGCCGCCGAGGCGCAGAGTGGTGTGGTCGGCGAGAAGGTCACCCATGGTGAGCCTCCGAGGTGGTGAAGGGGTCAGGTGGTGGTGAGGGTCTTGCGGGCGAGGGTGCGCAGTGGGGCGAGGCGGGGGCTGGGCGGGCCGTGGTAGACGGCGTTGGTGCAGATGGCGATGTAGCGGCCGGTGGTGGGGGCGAGGTACAGGCTCGTGCCGGTCCACCCGTGGTGGTAGACGACGTCGCCGTCGTCCGCGATGAGCCACGCGAGTCCTCGATCGAGGCCGGGTTCGACCGGTGCCTGGGGGGTGCTGGAGGCGGTGAGCCAGGCGTGGAGTGGGTGTTCGGGGTCGAGGAGGTGTTCGGCGTAGCCGGCGAGGTCTGCCGCTGTGGTGAAGACGCCGGCGTGGCCGGCGATGCCGCCGAGGAGCGCGGCGTTGTCGTCGTGGACGCCGCCCCAGATCCGGGGTGCCCCGGTGAGGCGCTGTTCGGTGGGTGCGACGTGTGGGCTCCGGGTGACGGGTCCGTAGGTGGTGTCGGTCATGCCGAGGTCGGTCCACAGTTCGGCGGCGAGTTCGTGCAGGGGTCGCCGATGAATGTGGGCGAGGGCCAGGCCGAGGAGGATGAAGCCCCGGTTGAGGTAGCGGTGGCGGCCCGGGAGTTCTTCCAGGGGTTCGCGGCACAGGAGTTCGGCGAGTGGGGCGGGGTTGCTGCGATAGCGGTCGAGGCGTGTTTCCGCGCGCAGTCCGCTGGTGTGGGTCAGGAGTCGGCGGATGGTGGCGCCGGCGCCGGGGGCGTCGCCGGTGATCGGGGGCAGGTAGGCGCGTACCGGGGTATCGAGGTCGAGGAGTCCGGTGTCGAGGGCGCGGCCGATCAGCGGCCAGGTGGCGACGACCTTGGTGAGCGACGCGGCGTCGTAGACGGTGTGTTCGGTGGGTGGGGCGTCGCCGCATTCGGGGGCGACGACGCCCGCGGTTGCCGTGTGCCGCTCCCCCGCGGCGGTCCCGCAGGCCTGGGCACGCGTCGGCGATCCACCGGCCACGGCGACCGAGGACCCCGCGCGGGACACGCTCCCGAAACTCGAACCGGTGGCCAGTGACGCCGATGGAGGAGCGGTGCTCGCGGATCCCGGCGACCCGGCACGCTCCACGTGCGCGCGGTAGGCGGCGTACATGTCCATCCCGGACACCGGCGCCGCGCCCGAGGACGGGCGGTTCGCGCCCGGCGCCCACACCACGGTGCTGCGTCAGGAGATCATCGGCGACCGGGACGCGCGGATCAGGCGGTCCGTCACCGTGACGGCGCGCGAGAATCGAATCGCGCCGGTCTTCCGCACCACGGCGGGCAGTTCGTTGGTGCCGTGTGCGCTGAACAAGATCGTCGAGACCGCGGTGACCGATCCCGAGGTGAAGCCGAATGCGGAGGGCCCGGACCTGGTGGCGTTGTTGGGGCTCCCCCGCTAATCTGCTCTGCTGGTTCGTGCGAATGGGCCGCCGACACGCCGGTCCGGGCGGGCGACCGCGGAGTCCAGATCGGAGCATCTCACGCCGTGCAGCCCGTCGATCCAGCCAATGTGAGAGCCCGGGTTACCCGGTTTCCGCTCTGCCCTCGGCCCACCATGCTGTCGTCGCGCACACCGCGCGCACCGCGCACACCGCGCGCACCGCGCCGGCGGGTGCCATTGTGCCTCCGGGGCCTGCGCGCCCACGTCGCACCCGCGCATGGGTTCGGTGACCACGATGGCAGGTGATCAGACGGCCGGGACCGGTCGGGGCGGCAGCGCGGGAGAGCGGTCGGGTGCGCACACCGGCACAACGACCGTTGCATGGCACAGTGCGTTGTCGGAGGCCGACATCGAGTCGATACACCGGCAGATCGATCAGGCGCGGACGCGCTGGTCGCCGGGACTCGACCGGGGAGCGGACGCGTCGACGTTCTTCACGCAACTACTGGACCGCTCGACGCTGCCGTCGAGCGTCAAGGACGCTGCGTACCGACGCGTGAGTCGGCGAGGAATTTTCCTGGACGGCTTGCGTCTCGGGCGCGGCGCCCAAAGCGCCGGCATTGTCGGGATGACCTCGATCGGTCCGGTTGTCGCACAGGTCCGCGCCGAGTACCACGAGCCCCGTGGACCGGTGCTCGCACCCTTCGAGATTCTCTCCACCCCGAACGCGCTGCGCCTGGTGAACGCTCAGTACCCAGGGCTGACGGCTCGGCTGCTCCACCACGAGGACGAACGTCTGATCGTCACGTCATATATCTCCGGTTCACATGCCGCAAGCAACGACGGAACGCGAGTCGACGCCTTGGCGCGTGCCACGATATTGAACAACTTGCCGCGCGCCCTCGCGGACTTGACCACGCTTCGCGTACCGGCGGAGGTACGTCGACATGGGCGCGTGGACTCGGTGGTCTCGGTGCTCGATCGGGCTGCCCATGTCCGGGCGGTACGGTACCCCTCGAACGATCCGCGGCTCGCCGAGTTCGGGATGACCACCTCCTTGTTCAGTCAACTGCGTGACGACGCGCGGGCGTTCACGAGGCGCAGACCGGGGATTCTGCACAATGACCTCCATTACGGCAATGTGCTTGTGCAGTTCGACTCCGCGGGTGTTCGCCCGACGGGCATCAAACTGCTGGACTTCCAGGGCTTGAGCGAGGGTGATCCAATCCAGGATCTGGCTCTTGCGGCAGTGAAATTCGGCTGCACGCCGAGCGAGATGCGGAGTCTGTCGGACGCTTGGAAGGCCGAAGTCGGGAAATCCGTATCCGCCGATGTCGACCGAGACTTGCCCATCGCCACGGCGGCGTACGGGGCTTCCCAGGCGTCGGTGGTGCTTCCGAATGCCGACCACGCCGTGCGGGGTACCGCCGTCCACCATCGAGCGTCGCTCGACCAGGTCATCGCCCGAAGTACCAGCATACTGAAGCCTCTGATCGGTGCGGTTCTCACGTACGCCGGCGAAACCGCGGACGTGGGGCGCTGGGTCCAGCACCGCTTGGAACGCGCGATTCCACCCAACGCCGCCTTCATCGCTGTCACCGGGATGCAGCCCGCCGTCCAGACTCGGCAGCAGCGTCGTCAAACGCCCGTCCAAGGCCCCGCGTCGATGCCGCCTCATGTGACCGAGATGAAGCGGGACAGCGAGAAGTCATCAGTCGTGCGGCGCTCACGCGAAGTGTGAACACCTACCTACCTGCCGGTGGAACTTCTCCCCGCCGTGGGCGCGGCGCGGCGGGCCCCTCGGGGGATCCGGTTCACCGCGCGGGGTCGACCCAACTCGCCGCCGGCTGCCCCGCCGTGGACTTTCCGATGACCGCCTCGATGTCCTCGGCAGCCGCGTGGAGCAGTTGGTGGGCGAGGTCCGACAGGGCCCGTGCCGCGGCGAGTTCGTCGCCGATCTCCGGGACATCCGGGTCGGCGGGGTGTTTGCGGGCGGCGCCACGGCCCCCCGGTCCGGTGGTGTCGTCGGTGCGCAGCCGCGCCTCCGCATGCGTCATTGCCGTTCCACCACCGTCGGGGTCGTCGACGGCCTTCTCGCTCAGGTAAATGTCCACGGTCCAGTGCCTGGTGGTGGCCATGACGTCCGCCTCCGTCCAGATCGGCATATGACTCGAGAGTCCACCGCGCTGGCGTGGGCTGCCACCGCTCGGTGGTACGCCGAGCCGCCGATCCACTCGGACAGTCGGGATGGGAATCCGGATGGTGGGGCAGGTCTGCGGGCGCACAAGCGGGCAGGCCACAGCCGGAGTCGAGGATCACCGTCTGCCCGTCCGCCCGGTGGCACGCTTTCGGCCGTCGGAATCCCGGGATCCGGCACCGATATCGCGCCGAAGGGCACCCGCGACCCTCCCGTCCACCGAAGAGGTAGATCACGCTTCGCCCTCGTGGACCCTGTGTGCGGTGGCGCGTGCCACGGCAGACCGGTGCCTCGCAGCGGGCACGAAACGCGGGGCCGAGCACGCTCGCCGGCTGGGGCTGGGACGAGGACCGTGTCGCGGCGGTCGTCCTGGTCGTCTCGGAACTGCTGACCAACGCGCACCTGGCACACCGACGGAGAGGTACGACTGGCCCTGCGCCGGCCCCGACGCGGCGTACGGCCGTCCGTCACCGACACCGTCACCGCATGCCGACGCGCCGCGACACCGGCCCCGACCACGAGGGCGGCTTCGGCCTGCACATCCTCGACACGGTCACCACCGGCTGGGGCGTCCGGGCACACCGAGCCGGCAAGACCGTCTGGGCCGACATCGACGCCCCGACCCCACCACGGACCAGCGCCCCGCGGCCGGTGCGCAGCCGATCCGGCGCCCCTCGATCCGAGCGACCCTACGCCGGGGCCACCCGGCCAGCCTGGCGGCGGCCCGCCGAGGGACGCGACCACGTCGATCGGCGGTAGGGGTGCGACGGCGGGTCGCCCCATCGGCGCGCGGGTGGGCGCCGACGAGGAAGCGGCGGCGAGTGCGCGAAACCTGTCCGACCACGGCGTCGAGCGGCTCGCGCAGGACCTCGCCGTGGTCGGCGACAAACCCCGCGAGTTGACCGCGCTGTGCGAGCGGCTCGCCCGCCTTCCCCAACCCACCATCGTCGTCCGAGCCTGGGACGACCGATACAGCGGACCCGGTCGAGGACCCGGGCCCGAACTCGGCTGGGACCAGGGCGGCCGGGTCGCAGCCCTGGCCCGACTCGCGGTGAACCCACACACCCCGCGCGACGCCGTCATCGGCGTCCTCGAACGACTCCACCCCGCGGAGACCGCCGCCCTCGCCGAAACCGACACCGGGCCAACCAGGTCGGCGAGCTGGTCTCGGCCGTTGACCGAGATGATCTGCCGGGGGCGGAGCAGGGCGAGGGCCTCGTCAATGCGACCCCAGCCCTCCAGCAACTCGACCGCAGCAACAACGGCCGTCCACCGCCCCGTTGCCACATACGGAGCGAGCACCTCCCACGCATCGGCTTCGCCGGTCCGGTCCGGACCGCCTCGCACCACCCGAACCCGCACCACGCGACTCCGGCGGGATCAGCAGCAACCGGCACCGGCCCACCCGCTATCACCGCGGGCTTCAACGCGTCCTCTCGCGCTCGACGAAAGACATAAAGTCACCCGTTTCCCACGGCTCCCCGCTCGCACCGCTACCGATCGGCCGTACTGACCCGGCTGTACCACGCGCCTCGTCGTAGTTCCCGGGGAGTACGGCCAGGTGCCATCCCGGGGCCGACGATCCACCGACCCCGATTCCGGGAATCTGGTGCCCGGCCCGGCAGCGCGGCCCCGCCCGAACCGCGAGTCCGGGCGTTTCGATCATCAAGCAGGTTGTCGCACAGGAGAGTTGGGTTTTCATGGCGCGAGGGAAGAAACAGCCTGCGAGCCGTGTGGGCGGTGGCCGGGCGATCGGCCGAGTGATCCCGTGGGCGGTCATAGGCCTGTGGGTGGCCGCGGTCGCCGTACTGGCACAGTTCGCGACCGGCCTGGACAAGGTCAAGTCCGACAAGGTCATCGACTATCTGCCTTCCGGGGCCGAGTCCACCACGGTCGCCGCGCTGGAGGACAAGCTCCCCGGCGGCGGGGTCAACGACTTCGTCGTGGTCTACCACCGGGCTGCGGGGATCACCGCCGAGGACCGCGCCACGGCCGAGCGTCACCTTGCCGTCCTCGATCGGAAGTACCCCGGCCCACCCACCGACAGTGCTCCGGGCACCCCGGCCGGTGGGAACGGCGCGCAGACCCTCGGCGCCGACGGCGACAAGACCACCGGTGAGGGTGACGGTTCGTCCGGTCGGGTCCAGGGCTCCGGGGACGGCAAGGCCCTGCTGTTCGCCCACTCGGTGGGCACGGCGTCCGGGCAGCCTCCCGAGTACCTGCCCGCGCTGCGCAAGCTTCTGGAGGACCGGCCGGCCGGCCTGGAGACCAAGGTCACCGGCCCGGGCGCCATCGAGGGCGACGTCGACGCGGTCTTCGACGGCATCGACGAAAAGCTGATGATCACCACCGTGATCGTGGTGACCGTCCTGCTCATCCTCATCTACCGGAGCCCGGTGCTGTGGCTGCTCCCGCTACTCGCCGTCGGCTGCGCCACGCTGATCTCGATGGCCGCCGTCCATCTGCTCGCCAAGAACTTCGGCGTGGTCGTCAACGAACAGAGCGCGGCCGTCCTGGTGATCCTGGTCTTCGGCGTCGGTACCGACTACGCGCTGCTCATCGTCGCCCGCTACCGGGAAGTCCTCCAAGCCGAGGCCGACACCGGCCGGGCCATGCTGGTCGCGCTGCGCAGCGCCGGCCCTGCCATCATCGCCTCCGCGGGCACCGTCGCGGCCGGCCTGCTGTGCCTGCTTGCCGCCGACCTCAACAGCACCAGCGGCCTGGGTCCGGTCGGCGCCGTCGGCATCGCCTGCGCACTGACCGCCATGTTGACCCTGTTCCCCGCCCTGCTGCTGGTGCTCGGGCGCTGGGTGTTCTGGCCGAGAGTGCCCAAGGTACTGGCCGCCGGCGTCACCGGCGCCGTTGCCGGGCAGGCCCGCTGGGACAGGTTGGGCGCATGGATCGCCCGCCACAAGGGCCTCGCCGCCGTCGGCTCGGTCGTCGTCCTCGGCGCGCTCGCGCTCGGCCTGCTCGGCGGACCCGGCCCCCTGCGCAGCCAGGACCAGTTCGTCAAGACGCCCGACTCCGTCAGCGGTTTCACCCTGGTCACCCGGCATTTCCCGGACATCGGCGGCCGGCCGATCACCGTCATCGCACCGACCGTCAAGAAGGACGCCGTGCTCGAGGCGGCCCAGGGCGTCAAGGGCGTCAGCCAGGTCGTTCCCGGGCGTTCCGGCGCCGAGCATGCCGAGATCACCGTCTTCCCCCAGGACGCTCCCGACAGCCCGGCCGAGCGGCGGACCATCAAGGCTCTGCGCGCGGCGGTCGACAGGGTCGACCCGGCGGCGGCCGTCGGTGGTCCGAGCGCGCAGAACCTGGACACCGCGACGACATCGGCCCGCGACGAGAAGATCGTCATTCCGCTGGTGCTGGTGGTCATCACCCTGATCCTCGGCGCGCTGCTACGAGCCGTCGTGGCGCCTGTGGTACTGATCCTCACCGTCGTGGTCTCCTTCGCCGCCGCGATCGGCGCCTCCACGCTGGTGTTCGAGCACGTCTTCGGCTTCAAGGGCATCGACCCCGGCCTTCCCCTGTTGGGATTCCTCTTCCTGGTCGCCCTCGGCGTCGACTACAACATCTTCCTGATGCACCGCGCCCGCGAGGAGTCCCTCCTGCACGGCACCCGCCGGGGCATCCTGGGCAGCCTCTCCTCGACCGGAGGTGTGATCACCTCGGCGGGCGTGGTGCTCGCCGCGACCTTCGCCGTGCTTGCCACCCTGCCGTTGGTGCCCATGGTCGAACTGGGCTTCCTGGTCGCCTTCGGCGTCCTGGTGGACACTCTGCTGGTCCGTTCGATCCTGGTCCCGGCCGTCGGCCTCCGGCTCGGCTCGAGCCTGTGGTGGCCGAGCGCCCTCGGTCGGCGTACGGACCCCGCGGACACCGACGGGCAGGCGTCCGCCCCGATCGGCCGGGAACGGCAGCTCCGGAACTGATCCGGAATCGAAAAGGCGGTCGAGGGCGTACTCCGGTGCCGCCCTCGATCGCCTTCGATCGCCCGAACGTGCCGGCCCCTGTCCCGAAGGCCCCACCACCGCACCATCCGCACCACCGAGAGCACCACACCACCCGCGTGCGCCGAGCAACCGGACCCGCCGACGGACGGAAGAGAAGATGACCACCGACTGGACCGGTCTGCTGCGCACAGCCTTCCGGCTGCGCGACATCGCCGTGGCCGCGGTACTGCTCGCCTACGCGGTCACCGCCCTCGCACTGTCCGATGGCGCGGCCGGCGCAACCCGCGGGCCCGACGTGCTCGCGCTCGTCGTGGTCGGGCTGATGACCGGGGCACTGGCGGTCCGCCGGCGGTTCCCGTTGCCCGTCCTGGTGGTCAATCTCGCCTGCGTGGCGGTCTTCCAACTGCGCGGCTACGCGGACGAACCACCGGTGGTCGCGATACTGATCGCGCTCTACACCGTGGCCGCGGTGGGTGAGCGGCGCCGCTCGGTGAAGGTCGGTGCCGTGGTCGCCGTCCTGGTGCAGGTCATGCTGGTCGGCACCGAACCCCAGATGCACTTCTCGGACGTACTCGACGCGGCGATGATGGTGGTGCTGGCGCTCGCGCTGGGCGAAGCCGTCCGCTACCAGCAGGCCTACCGGGCGGAAGTGGCCGAACGACACGCCCGCGAGGAGGTCCACCGGGCCGAGGAGGCCGAGCGGCTGCTCGGTGAGGAGCGCATACGGATCGCGCGCGACTTGCACGACGTGCTTGCCCACAGCATTGCCGCGATCAACGTGCAGGCCTCCGTAGCCGCCCATCTGCTGGGCCAAGACGCCGAGTTGGACGCGCGGACACGCACACTGCTGCGCAGCACCATGGACACCATCACCGAGATCTCCCGCTCCGGCGTCGCCGACCTGCGGGCCACGCTCGCCGTACTGCGCGGGCACGGCCCGGCCTCCCACGGGCCGTTGCCGGGGCTGGCCCGGCTCGGGGAGCTGGCCGACATGGTAACGGCCACCGGCGCCCGGATCGACGTGGACATCGTGGGATCGGCCCCGCCGCTGCCGGCCGGACACGACGTGACGGCCTTTCGGATCATCCAGGAGGCGCTGACCAACGTCGTCAAGCACGCCAGGGCCCGTAGAGTGCTGGTCCGGATCGAGTACGGCCACGGGCAGGTCGACGTGAGCGTCCGGGACGACGGGGTGGGCCGCGTCCGCCGGCGGGCGGACGCGGGCGCGGGCTTCGGCCTGTTGGGCATGACCGAGCGGGCGCACAGCGTCGGGGGGCGGCTCACCGCGGCCGACCGACCCGATGGCGGATTCGAGGTGGTGGCCGTTTTGCCCCTGCCCGACCACGAGCGGTACCGACCGGCGGCGGCCATGCCGCAGGTCGGATCGCCTGCCGCCGAATGACGCACCGACGCCCGCCATCGGCCGGGCGCCCAACAACCGAGGAGAGGCACGGCATGGACACCATACGAGTGGTACTCGCCGACGACCAGGTACTGGTCCGCGGCGCGCTTGCGTTGCTGGTCGACACCGCGGACGGCATGACCGTGGTCGGTGAGGCGTCCAACGGGCGAGAGGCCGTCGAACTCGCCCGTGCCAACAGGGCGGACGTCGTCCTGATGGATCTGCGCATGCCCGAGATGGACGGCATCCAGGCCACCCGCCTGATCGCCGCCGACGAGGATCTGGCGGGCGTCCGGGTGCTGGTGCTCACCACCTTCGAGACCACGGAGAACGTTCTGGAGGCCCTCCGGGCCGGCGCGAACGGTTTTCTCGCCAAGGACACCAGACCGGCCGAACTCCTCGTCGCCATCCGGACGGTGGCGCAGGGCGAGGCACTGCTCTCCTCCTCTGCCACCGCCTTCGTGATCAACCAGTTGCTCAGCCGCCCCGACCACGCGGCCCATCAGAGCGATCTGGCCGTCCTCACCGACCGCGAGCGCGAGGTTCTGGGCCTCGTCGCGGGTGGTCTGTCCAACCAGGAGATCGCCGAGAGTCTGGTGGTCAGCCCGCTCACCGTGAAGACCCACGTGAGCCGGATTCTGGCCAAGCTCGGCGCCCGGGACCGACCCCAACTGGTCGTCGCCGCGTACGAGTCCGGACTCATCAGGCCCGGCTGGACCAGGCCGGACGCCTCCAGGACGCCTTGAGCGGAGATCGAGCCCCGCCATGGAGGCCATCCATGGCGGCCCCACCGCCCCCTGCCGCCGCACCGACTGCCCACACCACCCCTGCCCCCGGCCGTCCCCGCGGCGACCGGGCCAGGCGGCAGCCCCCGCGCCACCCGGATCCAGGCGCCGGTCACTCACGCGCACGGCGACCCAACGTGTCGCCCGCGCGCCGTCTTGCCCGGGCAGAGGCCGAATACGGGGCCGTGGACGCCGGGTTCTGGACCGGCATGACGCTGGTCGGCTACCTCGGCCGCGCCGTCGTCACCCTGACCCACCCCACCTGCGAGGGTTGGGCTACGACCTGAACGCGCCCGTGATCGAGCCGTGCGGGCACTGCTGGGAATCCTGGGCTGGACCCAGCGCAGCGACGACCCTGGCGGATGACGGGTTCGGATTCGCCGGGGGTCCGGCGCTCATCGACACCTGCCCGACGTGACACTCTCGGCATCCGGTCGAACGCACCCAACCACCCCAGTCACAGGCGCTGATGAACTCGGTTGGAGCAGGGCACGGCCTGCACCTGAATCCCCCGAACTGCAAACCACCGGTGGCCCAACCAAATCTCACCCACGAATGAGCCACGGTGCTTCCACCTCGCGCCCTATGCGCGTCGCAGCCCGTGAACGAAGCACCTCCCGTCGCATGGCCCGGCACCCTCCGATCGGCCATCCCCCATTCGGGTGAGGCCCACGCGCTTCGTCACCGAGCCGAGGAGCACCTCGCCCTGCGGCCCGCCCGGTGCTGCGGTGCAGGTCACACGACTGGCGTGCGAGCAGGAGGCTTGTTTCCGTCGGATGCGGGCAGCAGGCGCCCACCACGAATCGCGCAACGCGAGCCCGGCGCGCGCGGACCCGCAGGGTTTATGCGGACACGACTGCGGTGAATCGTGCCGGTTATTGATGGCAAGGAGCTTCTGGTGCGTGTTTCGTTGGGAGTCGAAGAAGAATTCCATATCGTCGGAGCCGACAATCGAAGCCTGGTGCCGGAGGCGCCCGCCCTACTGGGGAAGTTGTCGAGCGACACCTACACCCAGGAGTTCCGGCGGTCCGTCATCGAGACGAACAGCGCCGTCCATCCGACGCTGGACGCGCTGCACCGCGACCTCAGCGAAACCCGTCGCACCCTCGCCGACGCGGCCGACGCCCTCGGTCTGGCCGTCGTGGCCGCCGGCACAGTGCCGCAGGCCCGCGTCGAGGACATCCAGGCCACCGACGAGCGCCGGTACACCGACATGGCCCGGGACTATCGGCTCGTCGCCGACGAGCAACTCATCTGCGGGGCCCAGGTCCATGTCGACGTGCCCGACCGGGACACGGCCGTGCGGGCGGCGGCGCTCGTGTCACCGTGGCTTCCGGTGCTGCTCGCGCTCACGGCCAGTTCGCCGTTCTGGCTCGGCGCCGACACCGGATACGCCAGTTGGCGCACGCTGTTGTGGCAGCGCTGGCCCACGGCGGGACCCATCGGCCACTTCGCGTCGGCCGCCGCATACGACGAAGCCATCGCGGATCTCGTCCGGTCCGGGGTCATCAGCGATCCCGGCATGGTCTATTACGACGTCCGGCCGTCCGCTCGGCAGCGCACCCTGGAACTGCGCATCACCGACTCCTGCCCACGCGTGGAGACCGTCGTCCTGGTCGCGGGCCTGTTTCGCGCCCTCGTCGTCGACGCGTGCGAGGCGGTTCGCGAGGACCGCACCGACTGGCCGATCGCCCGCACCGAATGGCTGCGCGCGGCAACCTGGCGCGCGGCCCGCTCCGGACTCGAAGGTGCGCTGATCGATCCGCTCACCCACGAACCGGCGTCCGCCTCCGATGTCGTACACAGCATGCTGACCCGACTGCGGCCCCGTCTGGAAGCCCTGAGCGACTGGACGACCGTGCACCTTCTGGCCCACGAACAACTCGCCCGCGGCAGTGAGGCCCATCGGCTGCGGCGCTACGCGCCCCGCGAGCGTTGGGCCGACGCCGTCGGCGATTTGATCGCCCTCACCCGCGGTGACCGCCCTCCGACCACACACCCGCGACCCGGAACCCGAGCGACCACGAACCGAGGAGACAAGCAATGTGCGGCCTGAGCGGCGAGATACGATTCGACGGCACCAGACCCGACCTCGCCGGCGTCCAGCGCATGACCGACCGCCTGGCACCACGCGGCCCCGACGGCCGCGGCATGTGGTGCCAGGCCGCGATCGCACTCGGCCACCGCCGCCTCCGGGTGATCGACCTGTCCGAACGCGGCGCGCAACCGATGACCGACCCGGAGACGGGCCTGACCGGCGTGTTCAACGGCTGTATCTACAACTACCGCGAACTGCGGGACCGGTTGCGCGGTTTGGGCCACCGCTTCTTCTCCACCTCCGACACCGAGGTGGTCCTCAAGGCGTATCGCGAATGGGGCACCGATTGTGTCGAGCATCTGTACGGCATGTTCGCGTTCGCGATCGCCGAGCACGCGAGCGGTCGCCTCGTGCTGGCCCGCGACCGCCTGGGCATCAAACCGCTCTACCTGGCCCAGGAGCCCGGTCGCTTGCGATTCGCCTCGTCCCTGCCCGCACTGCTCGCCGCCGGCGGCGTCGACACCTCGATCGATCCTGTCGCCCTACACCAATACCTGAGCCTGCACGCCACCGTGGCAACGCCGCACACCATCCTGACGGGTGTGCGCAAGCTCGCCCCCGCCACGATCCGCGTCGTCGAGCCCGACGGCGAGTATCGCGACCACCGCTACTGGCAACCGGACTACACCCGCCGCGCCGAGCACGCCGGCATGAGCGCCGCCGACTGGCGCGACGTTCTCCTGGACTCGCTGCGAACGGCCGTACGACGACGCACCGTGGCCGACGTGCAGGTCGGCGTCCTGTTGTCCGGCGGCCTGGACTCCAGCCTGATCGTCGCGCTCCTCGCCGAAGCCGGCCAGGAAAACCTGGCCACCTTCAGCGTCGGCTTCGAATCCGAGGGAGGTCAAAACGGCGACGAATTCCACTACTCCGACCTCGTCGCCCAGCACTTCGACACCGATCACCACCAACTGCTCGTCCCGTCCGACCGCTTGTCCGCCGCCCTGGACGGCGCCATCGCCGCCATGAGCGAACCGATGGTCAGCCACGACGTCGTCGCGTTCCACCTGCTCTCCGAACAGGTCGCCAAATATGTCAAGGTGGTGCAGAGCGGGCAGGGTGCCGACGAGATCCTCGCGGGCTACCGCTGGTACCCCGACCTCGCCGCCGTACCGCGTGACCACGAACCGCAGACGTACGCCGACGTCTACTTCGACCGATCACACGCCGACCTGTCCCACATGGTGCAACCGCACATGATGGCCAACCACGACG
Source organism: Embleya sp. NPDC050154 (assembly GCF_044460165.1). Lineage (NCBI taxonomy): Bacteria > Bacillati > Actinomycetota > Actinomycetes > Kitasatosporales > Streptomycetaceae > Embleya > Embleya sp. NPDC050154. Next base: position 553,227 of record NZ_JBITJP010000004.1, on the reverse strand, counting down.
TCTCCACCGAACTCGTCACCACCCACATGGCCACACCGGGCGCGGAGACCGCACTCGACGCGGCCCTGCGCCTGGACACGCACGTCATGATGGTCGACGACCCGGTCAAGCGCGTCGACAACATGACCGCCGACTGGGGCCTGGAAGCACGCGTCCCCTTCCTCGACCACGAATTTGTGGAGCTCGCCGCAGCCTGTCCGCCCGAACTCAAGCTTGCCCAAGGCGGCAAGGGCATCCTCAAGGACGCCGGGCGCCGCGTTCTCCCGGTCGAGGTCGTCGACCGGCCCAAGGGCTACTTCCCACTCCCCGCCATCACCCACATGGCGGGCCCCGTGCTCGCGCGGGTACGCGACGCGCTGTCCTCGCCCCAGGCCGTCGAACGCGGCATCTTCCGTCCCGAATTCGTAGCCGAGCTGCTGACCGCGCCCGACACCCATCGCGCCCGTCGCGGAGCGAACACGCTGTGGCAGGTGGCCCTGTTGGAGATGTGGCTCCAGACCCACGGAATCGAGTGAACACGATGCGCGACCCGCACCGGCCCCGCCCAGGCGAGCGGGGCGGCGACCGGCTTGCCGGGCACGCGCCCGTCGCCATGGCGTTGCCCGACGCGGTCGGGGCACGCGACACCGCTCACCGGTGGACGCGGGCGCACGCCTGCGGCGGCCCGTCAGGTGACCAGACCGGCGAACACGTGGCGTTCGTGTGCGATCGGGCCGGGGTGCCCCAGGTGTGGACCGCGGCCGCCGACACCGACGAGCCGCACCTGCTCGACACCGGCTTTGACCCGGTGAACGAAGTGTCGTGGTCGCCGGACGGACGGTGGATCGCGTACACCGCGACCACCGGCGGAGGTGGACGCACGCGCGTGCTGTGCGTACGCCCGGACGGGTCGGGTCGCCGGGTGCTCGCCGACGCGCCCGCCGGCGGCTCCGCCTACCTGGGATGTTGGACACGCGACGGAAAGGCGGTAGCGGTCACCACCGAATCCGCCACCGCCGACACCCGGGCGGCCTCGGCCGCCTCGTCACCGGCCACGTCCCCCGGTGCCCGCCGCACCGGCGCACGACCGGCGCCCGGTCGGCTGATCCGGGCTCCCGCCGCCGAGCGGGGGGCAGGAGAACAAGCGGGTGAAAGCCTGTCGACCGCCTACCTCGTGGACCCCGACGGCGTCCGCTCGCCGACCCTGATCACCGCCGAGCAGAACGCGGCGACCCTGCGCGTATGCGACGTGTCGCCCGACGGACGCCTGGCCCTGCTGCGCCGCGGGCCGCGCGGGCGGCGCGAAGCGGCGATCGTGTCCACGTCCCGCGCCGAATCGGTGTGCGTCCTGCGTTCGGCGGACGGAGACCCGTGGATCGGCCGGTTCGCCCCCGACGGCCGCACCCTGTGGCTGCGCAGCGACGCCGACCGGGAGTTCGCGGCTTTGCTCCGCGTCGAACTCACCGCCACCGGTTCGCTCGCCCGTACGCACGTCGCCGCCGCACGCGAGGACGCCGACCTGGAGTTGCTGTCGGTCTCCAACGACGGCCGGACGGCTGCACTGTCCTGGAACGAGGGTGGCCGCAGCGAAGCCGAGATCGTCACGCTGCGACGATCGGGGGCCGTCACGCGCCTTCGCACCCTGCCCCTGCCGCACGAAGTGATCACCCGACTGGCACCGGCCGGCACCGACGGTTGGTGGATCGCGCTCTCCGGATCGCGGCGCCGCCCCGGCGTGTGGCGGCTTCGCGCCGAGGCGGTCGGCCCCACCCGCACTCCGTGGTCCTCGCGCGGTGCCGACGTCACGGGGCACGGCACGGCGCCGGTCGTGCCCCAACCGGTGCGGGTGCGCTCCCGGGACGGTCTCTCCTCCACCGGCTGGTACTACCGCGCCCCGGACCGCGACGAGGCCGGCGCCGCGCCGTGCGTGGTGTCGCTCCACGGCGGTCCCGAAGAGGAGGCGCGGCCCGTCTTCGACCCCCTGCATCATCGCCTGCTCGCCCGCGGCATCGACGTGTTCACGCCGAACGTGCGAGGTTCCGCCGGAGCGGGCCGCCGCTTCGTCGACGCCGACCTCGGCCGCGGACGATTCCGCGCCTTCGACGATGTCGCCGACTGCGCGGCACACATCGTCCTGGCCGGATGGGCGGACCCCAACCGGCTTGCGGTGATGGGTCACTCGTACGGCGGATACCTCACCTTCGCCGCCCTGACCTGGTATCCGGAACTGTTTCGCACCGGCATCGCGATCTGCGGCATGTCGGATCTGACGACCTTCTTCGCAGGCACCGAGCCGTGGCTCGCTCGCTCGGCCGCCGTCAAGTACGGTCACCCGCGACACGACCGAGAGCTCCTGCGGGAACTGTCCCCGATGAACCGCCTCGACGCCCTGCGCGTGCCCTTTCTCGCCGTTCACGGCGAACACGACACCAACGTCCCGGCGGACGAATCCCGTCGGATCGTGCGTGCGGCGCGCGAACGCGGCATCCCTGCACGGATCCTGCTCCTCCCCGACGAGGGCCACGAGTTCCTGCACACGGACAGCCGCGTGCGCGCGGGCAACGCCATCGAACACTGGATGTCGCGCCACCTGACGGCCTGAACGCCACCCGGAACGTCACGTGAGGAAAGGTCGCGGGAACCGGCGTGGACAATCCTGATCACTGAACCAATGACTTCAGGAGACTGCGGCACTGAGCGCGAATCGACGACACTCTCGTAGCCGTCGTCGTAGCCGTCGGAATCCATGACCTCCCGGCCCGGACTCGGCGCGGACCCAACGGGCGCATGCATCCGTCAAAACGGCGCCACGCACCGCTCCCGAATCGCACCGGGATCCACCTCTAGCCGGCGGTGCCGGAGAAGCCATCCCGACGGGGCGCTCAGCCTCATGTGGCCACTCGTCCTGCCCACTGTCGCCGAGGCGAGCCCCAGCGGGTGGGATGCGATATCGGCTTCCCGACGCCGGAGCTCGTGGGTTCCGCTACTTCCCATCGTGTCGGTGTTGACGTCGAGGACGCACTCGGTTCCGCGTTGAGTCTCGTGGTCCAGGATGGTGATCCCGGGTGGTGCCGGTCGAAGGCGGAACTTCGGAACCGGTCCGAGGCATGTCCGTGACTTGTGTGGCGGGGTGGGCAAAATGTCGCCCACTCAAGGAAGCGTCCGTAACCCCACGGGTCGTCGGCGGTGACCTTCTTGAAGACGCCCTGCGCGAGGCGGCGATGACACTACCGGTCAGCGACCTCGTGCTTCTGGCCGACCCGCTCAGCAACCCCACCCACGCCGATCAAGGCAGGCGCCGCGCCGAAAGAGGCGACCCGCACCGTCCGGACGTGGCGGCCGACCCGGGGAACACCGGCGCGTGGCCGCCCCCACCGCCCGCGTCCACCGCCCAGGCGTCACCGGAACGGACCTCCTCGACGGCCACGGACAAAGGCATGGCCACGGGTGCGGGTCTGCGGTGGGCCACCGGGGTCGGCCCGGCCGTATCCGGGCTCGCGCCGGGCAGCACGATTCCCGCGAGCGTCCGCACACCCCCGTGAGGGCAGCACCCGTGCGACCTGCAGCGGGTGGATCACCGACTACGCCTGATCGGAACCGCTCCGGACCCGCTCCGGCCGCACGCCGGCCGGAGCATCAGGACGCATCCCGCCGAGCGCGGACGCCGTCACAGGCGAACAGTTCCTCCACCGACTCCGTAGCCGGAAAGTCCGGGCATCGAGGGCCGTTGCAGTACGACGACCACCCATTGCCCTGCTTCGCCCGGGAGAAGCTCACATCGGCGGCGAGCACCCGGCGGCTTACAGTGCCGCGAGCGGACGAGTCCGGGTCCCGAGGCGCCACCGGACACGAGGGGTCCTGTAACACCGGTTGTTGAAGGCGGGCCATCCCGCTTTTTCCATGCCCGGTGGCGCTCTCGTGCGCTCCGCCTCGCTGCGTGGCAGCGAGCGCGTTACGCGACGCTGTACGGCCGTGGACCGCCGATCGCCTCGTTCATTCGCGCGGCCTCGTCGAGCGAACGCTGGACTCCCTTGCGGCTGAACACAGCGAGTTGGAGGGCGAGGCTGTAGACGGCCACGGTGTGGATGCGGTCGCGGATCTCCGTCGTGTTCGCGACCTCCTGCATCTTCACTTCGCCGTTGGCCAGGCGCAGGGCGGTGACGGCGACGGCGAACTCGTGCTCGGCCGGTGCGAGGCAAGCCACCGCCTCGACCTCCCGCCGCACGGTCGCCGGGTTGCACGGGCGCTCGGTGTCGTTCAAGACCTGGCGGGTGTCGTTGTACATCGTGATGAGCACGCCCGCGGCGTACTCCAGTTGGTCCGGCTCCAGGTTCGCGAGGTGCTCGATGATCGCGGCGCGGTCGCGGGCTGCGTAGGCGCGCATCAGGTCGAGTGCCCGCCACGCGGCCTCGTTCATCCGGGGGTCGGTGAGGTGCTGGAAGTGCTGCATCGTGTCTCCGTACGCGATCGGACGTCGGTGTCTGCCGGGGTTCGGGGTCGGGGCACGGCGGCGGTCCGCCCCGGGGCGAGGCGCTTGTCCGTGTCGAGGCGGAAGGTTCCGTACGGGTTGACGTTGGACCGGGACAGCGCGGCGGGGTCGCGCCGCGCTCCTCGTCGCTCAGCTTTTTCGCCCGGCCGGTTCGGCCGCGACCTGCTGCACCAACAGGTTGTCGACGCGCGCGAGCGCGCACCGGAGCGGATCCAGGGCCGGCACCGACGTCTCGGCGTGCTCCTTGCCCCGTCCGGTCAGGGCGCCGTCCCAGCCGTGGTGGAGCACAGCGTTCGCGCTGTTCCGGCTCTCGACGACCTGGGGCCTGCCGTGGATTGGCGGCGCGGGCCGGGGCCGGCCGGATAATCGCACGCGAAGCAGATCATCACGCCGTTGCCTCCGTAGCGGGCGTGGTACTCGGTCGATCATGAGGTCCGAGGACCAGGACCCGAACCTCTTCGAATCCGACGCGCAGACGGCGCCCCGTCCCACCAAGCGGTGTCGCCGGCGACGAAAGTGCCGTTGACCGGCCTGATGACGGCGGCCAAGTCCGGCGCAAGCTCGCTTCTCGGGTTTCAGCCCCGCAGAGTAACGATGGCCTTCTCGATGCGCCGACGGCGCGTCTCGGGCTTCTTCGCGCTCTCGATGGCGCGCACATGCTCGCGCTTGTGGCTGTACGCGAGGTTGTCGTACGCGGCGCGGGCGACCGGGTCGTCGGCCAGGGCCCGGGTGAAGTCCGCGTGCGCGACGACGACGCGCGGCTCGGCGTCGGGCTCCAACTCGACCTCGACCTCGGCCTCCTCGCCGATCGCGACACCGGCGGCCTGCCGGTTGGCGTTGCTCGGGACCGGCAGGTGGCGGCCTCGCAGGATGGCGACCCGGCTCTTCCAGGAATCCCCGTTGACCGTGATCGTCACCGGCGGCCGCACACCCCCGCCCAGCGCCGCTACCACCCCGGGCGGAACTTCCAGGCCCCGCATGGGCTCGGGTGGCTCGACGAGGGTGCGAAACTTCATGATCCTTCTCCTGTTGTTCTGCCGCCCCCTGCGGACGTAGTTCTGCCGGCCCACCGCGGATCCGGCCCGCCCGACTCCGATGGCCGCTCCCACTTCCCACACCGGGACCACCATCGCCGTACTCGGGACGGCTGCGGCACGCGCCGCGCCGTCCCGGACGGCTGTGAGGCAACAGATCGCGGCTATTCCGCGTAGGGCTGGTCGGTTCCCTCGGCGCTGTAGCCCAGGCTCCAGACGTAGCCGTCGGGGTCGGCGAAGGTGCCGCCGTATCCACCCCAGGGCAGGTCGCCGGCGGGCTTGAGGATGGTGGCCCCGGCCGTTGCGGCCTCCGCCATGATCTCGTCGACCCTCTCCTGGCTGCGGACGACGTAGGTCAGGACCAGTCCGCTGAAGCCGCTGCCCTGCGGGTCCGTACCCACCTGGTCGGCCAGACCCTCGCGGCCGTAGAAGCCGACCGGCGAGGCGCCGTCCGAGTCGAAGAACACCGAGATGCCGTAGTCGTTCCTGATCTTCCAGCCGAGGCCCTCGGTGTAGAACCGCTTGGCCCGGTCCATGTCCCGGACACCGAGGAGGATCGAGCTGACGTGCGCCTTCATGACATGCTCCTTGCACAGAGGGTGGATGGACGCGTGCCGGACATCCGGGCTGGGGGCCCGGCCGTCGCAGCGGCGCGTGTTCGCCGGTCGATGGGCACGACGGGGCGGGTCGAGCGGGCGGGAGGCGTGTCGAGCGGGCCGGGGTGGGGGCCGGGGGTCAGGACCGTGCGGGGGCGGGCGACGCGGCGGCCTCCCAGGCGAAGTCGTCCGCATCGGTGAAGGCGTCGGCGGTGCTGCCGAGGACGATGCGGTGCGAGCCGGTGCCATCGGCGGGGACACCGAGGTCCTTGGCGAGGGCACGGCGCTTGTACAGCGCCAGCGTGAGGGGACCGGCCCCGCCGGGGGTGAACTGGACGTACTTGCCGCCGAAGCTCTTGGCCACGGTCATGCCCCGGCCGACGTAGTCCCGCCTGGTGGCCTTGACGTCCTCGACGCCGATCAGCAGGACGACGTCGTCGACCTCGCGGGTGGCGGGGCCGGTGTCCTTCCTCGCCGAGGTCGCGATCTTCCAGATCGTCCCGTCCGGGGCCTCGACGACGCCGCTGTAGCCCCACAACGACTTCGCGGCGGGCTTCAGCACCGCAGCGCCGGCGTCCACGGCCGCGCCGACGAACGCGTCGACGGTGGACGGCCCGGACACCGTGAGCGCCAGGGTGAAACCGCGGAACCCGGTGGAGTACGCATCGGACGCCCGCAGGCGAATGTACGAGTCCACACCGAACGCACTGTAGAAGCGGCGAGCGGCCTCGAGATCGGCCACCTCGAGGGTGACGGACGCCAGGGACGTGTCGGCTGCGGGGGAAGCGGTGATTGCCATGACCATCACGCTAGGGGCCGCGCGGTGGCCGGGGCTTCTCGATTCCTGACCGGTCTCGCCACCTGCTTCGCCACACACGCCGGCATCCCCTCCACCACGAACGCCGACCCCCCGTCACCGACCGCACCCCCGGCATCGGCAGGGTCGGCCGCCGCATCCGCCGCCCGACGCCGAAAAGCCCCGGGCGGCATACCCACCAACTCGGTGAAACGAGTGGTGAACGTCCCCAGCGACGCACAGCCCACCGCGAAACAGACCTCGGTCACACTGACGTCACCCCGCCGCAGCAACGCCGCCGCCCGCTCGATCCGACGCGTCATCAGATACGAATACGGCGACTCACCGTACGCGGCCCGGAACTGCCGACTCAGATGCCCGGCGGACATGTTCACATCACGGGCGAGCGCCTCCACGTTCAACGGCTGCGCGTACTCCCTGTCGATCCGATCGCGGACGCGGCGCAACCGCGCGAGATCGGCCAGGCGCTGCGCCTGGACGCACGCACGCCGCCATTCAGGCTCACACATCAGACCCTCCCCCTCGTTCTTTCATTTCCCGTTGCCATCGACGTCTTCGAGCGTTCGGGGTGCCCGCCGAGGGGGGCACCCCGAACGCTCGGTGGTGTGGACCGGCCCGCCGGACCCTACCGGCCGCCGGTCGGACGACTGCCCAACGGCGGCGCGACGCAGTCCGGGCTCATGACCGATTCAACGAGACCCGCACGCGGCCCCGACGGGCGACCGGCAGGGCAGGCACATCCGCTCCGGTGCGCCGCCGCGTTCCTTATGGGTGGTCGCGATGTCGGCCACACGGCCACAGCAATACCCCCACAGCTCAGCGCAGTTCCTGGATGCGGACCAGGTTGCCCGCAGGGTCGCGGAACGCGCAGTCGCGGACGCCGTACGGCTGCTCGGTCGGCTCCTGGACGACCTCGGTATCACCGGCCTGCACCTTCTCGAACGTGGCGTTGAGGTCCGGGGTGGCCAGCAGGATCCAGCCGTAGGTGCCCTTGGCCATCATCTCGGTGATCGTGCGGCGCTCGTCCTCGGTGACACCGGGATCGGCGGCAGGCGGCGCCAGAAGGATCGACGTACCCGGCTGACCGACCGGGCCGACCGTGATCCAACGCATCCTGCCCTGCCCCACATCGCTGCGAACCTCGAAGCCGAGGACGTCGCGGTAGAAGGCGAGCGACGCGTCCGGGTCGTCGTGCGGAAGAGAAGTCGTGTGAATGGTGATGTCCATGGCGAGCAGGCTAGAGCCGGCTCCGTGGACCGCGCTTCTCGATCCCTGATCGATCAGGACACACCTGGACGCTCATGTCACGCGCAGCCCACTCGCTTCCCGCGACGGTGCACCCGATGCCCCGTCAGCCGTCGGCAGCAAGCGGTCCCTTCGAGCCCCGAGGGGATCTGATCGACGCGCGCGCCGCACCGCCGGCATCCCGACCGCCATCGCCTGGACGGCTCCCTCGACCACGAAAACGACTTCGCCAGCGGAGTCTGTTCTCATAGGAAGTGCTTTTTCGGCTCCGGGGTTGCTGTGCCTGGAGCAGCGGCCGATCCCGCTGCCCGGCGAGGACACCGCACCGACCGACGTCGACCAGGTCCTCGACGCCGCACGGCGCCTGGTCGCGGCCGGCGCGGTCGGCCACGACGACGAACACGGCGGGTACCTCATCGCCCGCTACGACCTCCCCGCCGCGTTCAGGAGATAGCCCCCGGGGCGCGTCGCCGGATCAGTATCGCGGCGAGCGACCCGGGACCCGGACAGCGCGAGTTCGGGTCCTGGCCTGTCAGGGTGGTCAGCAGTTCGATGATCCGGACGTTCGCGGCACCTGCGGCGCCAGGCGGCGCGTGTCGGGACGGTCCCGGATCGCGCGATCGTCTCGGGGAGGCACCGCCCCGTGGAACCCGTCACCGCGACCCTCGCCGTTCTGGGCGCCGCGGTCGCCCTCGCCGACCCGGGCCCTGCGCGGCCGACTGGCCCTGCGTCCGGAACGACAGCGCGAGTCATGCCGGCAGGCGCGCACGTTGCCCGACGGCAGCAGGCTGGTGGATCTGAGCACCGGACTGCTGATCGAAGTCGGTACGCCGCGTCCCGGGCCGTCACCGAATACTTCGCCTACGCCCGCGCCCACACCAACCCCCTCGACACCCTGTTCGCCCTGCACCCCACGGACCGCCCTTCGCGCATCCTGGATCCCGCGCCGTCCCGGGCGACCGCCGAAGCCTTCGACCACCGCGGCCAGGCGTTGCGGCTCCTCGGCTACCCCGCGAAGAACGCCCGTGCCCTCGACGCGATCGAGGATGCCTGGGACCGCAAGATCGGCCGCGCGAGCCGGATCGTCCTCGACGCCGGACGTCCCGTTCGCATCCTGCGGAACGGCATCGCGGGGGACGACCTCCGAGACAGAGCGGACGAGCCGGCGTTCGCCGAACTCGACTGGGCGGCGATGCCGTTCGACCACGTGGCCAAGCAGCGGAGCACCACCGAGGACCAGCCCCTGGGCGCCCTGCGCGTTCTGGCCCCGCTGCACCGCCACATGACCCGTCTGCGCGATTCCGCACAGCAGGCAGAGGGAATAGCGGCCAATCACGTGCGTCGGGCGTTCGAGCGAACCGTGGACGTCTCGGGCGAAGACCTCTCAGGGATGGAGTTCACCGACATCCGGGTGCTGGAGAACGTCCTCCGGACGGACGAAACCCGGTGGTCGCCCGTGGTCGCCCGCCTCGTCGGCAGGTCCTCCCGGCTCATCACCGAAGGCGTCTACCACGTGCAGTTCGACGGACTTCACGACCACGAACCCGCCTGGGCGTGACCCGACGAGCCGCCCACGCCTTCGCCTTGGGGTGGGGAACTCGGTGGACGCCGCCCTCACCCGGCTCCGCGCCGACGACTTCGAGGTCCGTGACGAAGACGTCGCCCGGCTCTCGCCGTTCGTGCGCCACCACATCAACGTGCTCGGGCGGTACTCCTTCCAACTCCCCGACCTGCCCGGCGGCCTGCGGTCCCTGCACGACAAGCACGCCACCGACGACGAGTGACCGCGGCCGGCCGGGGAAAGCCGCACCGGGCCTTCCCCGGACCTGGCTCGTTGACCAGCACAGACCGCACGGTGAACAGGGCGTCGGCGAGAGCGGGGAGAGGGAGATGAGAGAACGCGGAGCAGGCGACCACGGAGGCCCTCGACCCGGCCGATCGGGCGCTCTGCTTCTGGCCCCGATCTACTCATCCGAATTCGCATGTGACGATGACCAGGCAATGGCCTGCTCCCCGGCCGACGATCGCCGCGTCGGTGTCGGCGGTGGTGACCGGTACGCACCATCCGGCCCAGTGCCCGCCGGACAAGGTCAGCGACTCGTCCTCGGGGACAGGCCTTCCGCGTGGATCATGACGCAGGCCATAGCCGCCGTTGGATCGCCAGTCGGCGTCAGGGCCCAGCAATTCCGCCAAGTCGTGCGCCAGGGCGCCTGCTCTCGCCGCCCTGGCGTCCCCGTCGTCCTTCGGCGGCTTGTTGATCAACGTCGCCTGGATCCACAGGGCGGCGTCTTCGGCGGGGACCTTGCGGCCCAGTGCGGCGTTCATCGCGGCCGGGTTTCGCGGGCGGACGTCGTAGGGGTACTTGGAAGGCGTGCGCTGGAGCAGGCCGCTGGGTTGCAGTGCATCCCAGAGCGCCTCGCCGTGCGTTCGCGGGCCGTCCGGAAGCAAGGCGACGATCCGATGCGGTTCGTCTGCCCATGCGTTCAACCGCTCGCCTACCGCGGCTGCGGCCAGGGGTGTGCTCGGCTTGTCCATGAGTTCATCCTCCACCGCGGGCATCGTGGTGGGGTATCGCGGCGACGGGAGCCGGCCCAGTCCTGCGCGTTATGGATGCCGGACGGCTTGCTCACACCGGCCGCGACCACGGACGTCGTCGACCACGCGCGCATGTCCCGCATAGTCGCGGCACGGCGAACTCCGGCCGCGCATTCACAGACGGCTGCTGGTCCGCGGAGCTGATGGCGCTGCTCGACGAGGCCGAGCACCGGCAGGGTCAGCGGCGCGCGTCGCCGGGCGCGTGCAGGCTCGTCGGTTCCGCGATCGCCTCGGGGGACGGCTTGAAGTAGCGGCGGACGTTTTTCGGCTTCTTGTGCCGGGACTTCGCCATCAGCATCAGCAGGGAGGCGCCCTGCTCACCGAGACGGGTCAGGGGAATGGCGGTACTCGTGCAGGTCCCAGCCCGTTCCAGGACCGCGCGCTGCCGGTGTGCTCGTCCAGCAGGGCGCGAGCCTGGCCGTAGGAGGGGCGAGCCAGGCCGGTGTCCGGGCACACGTCGCGCGGGTTGACGACCTTCCGCAGGCCGGGGCGGCGGTGGGTCACGAATACCGGGCCGTGGGTGCGGCCGCGCAGCGGCCGGGGCAGAAGCCGGGCGGTGCCGGCGTCCCAGGAGACGGTCTCCAGCACACAATCCTCGCGTGCCTGGCCCCGGCGGCGAGCCTTGCTTCGGGCGCCCTTGGCCTTGACGGGGCAGCGGCGAGCGGCGAGGTCCAAGTCCTCGATGTCCGCACCGAGGATCTCCTCCGCCCGCCCGGCGGTTTCGTAGAGCATCCGCCACAGCGTCTTCTCCCGCAGATGGACCTCGCCGCCGCCGCGCTCGAAGACGGCCGGATCGACGACCACCTGCCACACGTCGCCGCCTACCTCACCGGCGTGGCCCTCGGCATGACCATGGAGGCCACGGGCTGGTTCGCCGACGGATCCCCTGCGGCCGAGCAACTGGTGATCGAGGCCCGACGGTTGCAATACACCGCCGCCCGACTTCGCGAACTCGCCCCCCGGGCCGCGCACGACGGTCACCGGGCCTGACCGCGACCCCGCGACCCCGCGGCCCGCCGAATCCTCGGCGCGGCCGCGCGGCGGGACGTCGGTCGACCACCCGTGCCGAGGACCGCTATACGGCACAGCCGCAGTGGGCGTACTCCCGAACGTCCCGACCGCCGGCGAACTTCCGGTCGGCGTCCGCGACGTCCCGTCCGGTGATCGACGCGCCGGCGTCGAGGGAACGCGTCAACGGCGGCGGTGGTTCGGCCGGCCGCCGGACGGAAGGCCCGTCACCGCGTACGCATCGACCATGAACGCGTACCCGCCGGGATCGCGCACCTGGTCCGATTGCACACGTATCCGCTCCTCCCAGCGTTGCACCTTGGGAGCCTGGCCCGGGGGGTCAACGTATGGGCCGGGACGTTCACGCGCGGGGTGGTCGGGGTGGGCGCGGGGGTGGTTGCCTGGGCCGGGCGTTCGCGCAGCAGCAGGCCGGCGGTCAGTGCCACCAGGCAGGCGGTCGGGCCGTGGACGCCGAGGGCCGTGGCGGCGGAGCCGTCGTTGCTCAGCACGATCGTCATGTCGCCGGCCGGGATGAAGGTCATGGCGAGCATCGTCCAGCCCAGTGCCCAACGACTTCCAAACCCAACCACCAGGGGTCACACCGTTCTCTTTTACAGACCCCGGGGCGCCGGGTCAGCGGCTTGAGTGCGGGGCCTGTGTGCGCGTTGCCGTGGTGAAGGTGTCGGTCAGTATTTGGAGGAGATCGCGTCCGCGGGCGGGGCCTCCTTTCATGCGGCCGTCGAGCATGAGGCTGACGAGGCCGTGCATCTGGGCCCAGAGCAGGTCGGTGGCCGCGTCGTCGTCGTAGGCGGTGGCGGGGTGGTCCGCTGCCGCCGTCTTGACCGCGGTCTTGAGGACCTCGAAGCATCGGGCCGCCGAGGGTGGGGCGTCCGGGGTCCCGAACGGGACGTCGGGAAGGCTGTGCATGAGCCGGTACAGGTGCGGGTTGCCGGAGGCGAACTCCCAGTAGGCGGCGGCGATCGGGCCCAGTGCGCTCGTGCTGCCGTGTGGGAGTTCGGGGCTTTGGGCTCGGCCCAGGCGGTCGGCCAGTTCGGCGAAGCCGACGTCGAGGAGTCCGATCAGGAGCGCCTGCTTGTTGGCGAAGGACTGGTAGAGGATCGGTGCGGTGTAGCCGACCCGGTCGGCGACCGCGCGCATGGTCACCTTCTCGAAGCCGCCGGACTCGTCTGCGATCTCCCGGGCAGCCGTCAGCAGTTCGGTACGCAGTTGGTGCCTGGCCCGGGCCCGCTGGTCCGCCGTGCCCTTGATCCTGTACTGCCCCGCCGGCATTCGCTGCTCCTCGTCCTCGCTTTCCAACGATGTTAGACAAGCCGGAGAGGATGATCTACTCTCGAAATCTAACGTTGTTAGAAAACGGGGGAACCATGCGTGCACTCGTCACCGGTGCGTCCGGAACGATCGCAAGCGCGTCACGCGGTCACTGCTGCGGCAGGGCCACGCAGTCGTCGGGACCACCACCTCAGGTGGCCGTTCCCCCACGCCGGAAGGCGTCGAGACGTTCACCGCGGACCTCTTCGAGGCCGGTGCGCCGACCGATGGGCAGCGTGGACGCCGCCGTGCACGCGGCGTCGAGGAACGACGAACGGGCGGGCGAACTCGACCGAATAGCGGTCGGCGCCCCGGTCGAGGCGTTCACGGGAACGACAGGCCGCTGGTCTACACCGGCGGCCTGTGGCTGCGCGGGAATGTGGGGTCGACGCCGTTGACCGCGGACTCTCCGCTCGCCCCGCCGATGGTGGTGGCCTGGCACCCGGCGCTCGAGGAGATCCTCGTCGAGGCTGCGTCGAGGCGAGTGCGTACCGTCCGGATCCGACCCGGCCTGGACTACGGCGGGGCGGGCTACGTTCCGCTGCTCCTGTCCCCCAAGCCACAGACGACGGAAGGGTCGTGCGGCACTTCGGCGACGAGTCGAATCGATGGGCGGTGGTCCACGCCGACGATCTCGGCGACCTGTACGCCCCGGCGGTGGAGCGCGCCCCGGCCGGCTCCGTCCACCTCGGCGCGAACGAAGAACCCGTGCCGGTGCGGGACGCCGCCAAGGCCGCGGCCGACAAGCACGGCGCACAGGTTCAGCACTGGAACCCGGCCGACGCACAGCGGTGTTGGAACGTCATGGGCGAGGCACTCATGGTGGACCGGGCCGCGAGCAGCGCCAAGGCGCGCGCCGAACTCGCATGGGACCGACCCGGCACAGCCTCCTCGACCAACCCACCGCGGCATGACCACATCCACACCCTGCCGCCGCGACCTGCGTCCCGTGCCGCCCGCGGAAAGGCGACACGACACATGAACCACCGACCGGTACCGCCATCGCCGCATTCCGGATCAAGGGGTAACGCATGAGCGCCACACAAAGGCGTAGAGGGCCCAACATCGAACTCGAGGCGTTGGTCTTCCTGTTCGGCATCGTCATGTTGGTGGCGCTGCACGTGATGGCGTGGTTGGCGGCGTCGTGGGGTGGGGGGCCGTCCGAGCATCCCGGTCCGAATCCGCTCGTCCTGGGCGTGCGTCTGATCATCGGCGACTACCGATGGCCGGGTGCCCTGGCGACTGTCTTCCTGCTCGTCGAGGTCCTCGGAGCACTCGTCCTGGCGATGATCGGGTGGTCGGTGCGGAGCAAGTCCAGGGGCAGTCGCGAGCGGATCGACATGGCCAACCGCTACCTGGCCTCGCCCAAGGAACTACGACCGTCCCTGACGCCTCAGGTGAGGCGTACGGCGGAGAAGCTCGGCGTCGCCAAGGGGACCACGCCGGGTGTGTTCATCGGCCGGACGGTGCGGGGCGGGGACGAACTGTGGGGTTCGTGGGAGGACATGCACGTCGACATCTGGGGTCCGCGTACCGGTAAGACCGCAACCAGGGCCATCCCGAACATCGTCGCGGCGCCGGGCGCGGTGGTCGTCACCTCCAACAAGCGCGACGTGGTCGACGCCACGCGTGGCATTCGCGAGGCCAAGGGCACGGTCTACATCTTCGACCCGCAGAACCAGGCGGGCGGCAAACCGGTGTTCTGGTGGAACCCGCTGTCCTACGTCGAGGACAGCATCGTCAAGGCCGTCAAACTCGCCGCCCGCTTCGTCTCCGCCAACCGCCAGGACCACGCGCGCAGCGACGCCTACTTCGAACCCGCCGCCCAGGACCTGTTCGCCAACCTGCTCCTGGCGGCCTCGATCGACAGGCGTCCGATCACCCAGGTGTACGTGTGGTTGACCCGCCCCACCGACGACACACCGGTACGGATCCTGCGCGACGCCGGCCACCGTCTCCCGGCGGAGGCCGTCGAGTCCGTGATCGGCCAACCGGACCGGCAGCGCGCCGGGGTCTACGGCACCGCGATCCAGATGGCCTCGTTCCTGGTGGCCGAGAACATCAACGAATGGGTGACACCGGGCAGCGACCCCTCACGACCCGAGTTCGACTTCAAGGCGTTCGTCCGCTCGCCCTCGGACACCCTCTACCTGCTGTCCGAGGAAAGCAACAAGATCGCCTCCCCGCTGGTGATGGCGCTGACCACGATCCTGGCCGAGGAAGCCGGGAACTACTCCCGCGACTCGCCCAACGGGCGGCTCCCGATCCCGGCGCTCTTCGTCCTGGACGAGGCCGCGAACGTCTGCCCCTGGAAGGCGCTTCCCGACAAGTACACCCACTTCGGTTCGCGTGGCGTCATCGTGATGGTGATCCTCCAGTCCTGGGCCCAGGGGGTCTCGGTGTGGGGCGACAACGGCATGCAGAAGTTGTGGGGTTCGGCGAACATCCGGGTCTACGGAGGCGGCGTCTCCGACGTGTCGTTCCTGGAGAACCTGGCCAAGTCCGCCGGTGTCTTCGAACCGCGAACGACCAGCACCAGCCACAAGTTCGGCGACCACCGCGGCATCAGCCGGGCCTCCCGGCCGGAGGCCGTGCTGGACGCGGCCGACCTGATGTCGATGCCCCGCGGCCGGGCCTTCGTCCAGATCAGCGGCTCGCGCCCCACACTGGTGCGCACCGTGCCGTGGTGGGAGACCGAGTACGCGGACGACATCCGCCGCTCCATCGCCACCTACGACCCGGCACACGCACTGGCCACCACGCCGGCCTAGTGCCAGGTTCCGCTTTGGGCGGGTAAGCAGTGGTCAAACAGTGGTATTTCGGCTGCCCGGGGGCGAGTGTGGTGCCGAAGTTTCTGATGGCCCGTCGACCCGTGGACGGGGACGAGGAGAAGAGGGTCCAGCGGTTGGGCCCGCTTCGGCGCCCCGAGTTCACGGTCTCGGCGGCGTTTGGGTCGGACCGGGGAGGTTGGACACACCTGCGTCGGGCGCGTGGTGGGATCGGTGCGGGTCCTGTTGCTACGTCCCGACGCGCTGCGCCACGCCGCTCATGACGTTCCACGAACACCTTCGACGTTCAGCCGGCCAGGCAATCGCCGCCGTCCCCATCGCCGAGACACGCGAGATCTACGCCGTCTCCTTCTACATCGACCACGAGCGGGACGATCCCCGGCGACCGATCCTCACGATCGGCTACAACACCGAGACCCAGGTCGAAGCAGTCAGCAATCAACCAGCCGGCCGCCCCTCCGACTTGGCCGAAGCACGCTGGAACTATGCCTTCTGGCTCCAGAACGAGCTCGCCGTGATCGGCGACAGCTCCCACGATCCCGCTGGGGCGCGTGCGCGCGAGGACTGGATCAGGGAAGCCGGACTTTGGTACGCCGAACCCGCCGTCGCAGCTGACTGGACGACCGCCGCCGAGCGGCTCGCCCAGCAGATCGATGCACGCTTCAACGAAGCCTGCATCGACCTCGCCGCCGAACTCCACGCCACCGGCGTCATCCAAGAGTCTCTGGGCCGCCCAGTGCCTATCCTCATCCACGAACTGGAGTACTACGACGACGTTGCGCGGTGGACAGAACACGCCAACCCTCCCGACCTGGCCAACGAGTTCACCAACTGGGTCCGCAATGGCTGAGGTATTCGGAGAGTTCCAATATCTGACTCCACCGTTAGCCGTCTATCCGGCCGAGTCGATCAAGGCGCACCGGGCCTTCATCGCCCGCCGTCGGGCCACCCGGCCCAGCGAGGAGTACCGGATTCCCACCGAGGAAGAATGGGTCGCCTTCCTCACGCACTTCGAGAAGCGCACGGTGTCCATCGGTACCTGCGTCCGCGCATTTTCAACCCCTTGTGTTCATGAGCACGCATGTGTCAAATGTTCACTCCTCCGTCCGGACCCAGCCCAACGCGGCCGGCTGGTCGAGATCCGCGACAACCTCACCGACCGCATTGCCGAGGCCGAACGCGAAGGCTGGATCGGCGAGGTGGAAGGTCTCCGTGTCAGCCTGGCCGGCGCCGAGGACAAGCTCACTCAAATGGACCGACGCACTGTCAACGCCACGGCGATCAACATCGGCATGCCACGCAGAACCCCAGCTCAGCCAATCCGGGCGGAGGAAGGAACAGCTGCGCCGGGACAATCAGTGGATGACCACCAATGAGATCCGGTTCGACTGCCGACGAAAGCAGCGTGGCGATGGCAGCGTGCTCGTGATCGTCCCCCGCATCGACGGAGCACCACTCACCGAGCTGATCGACAGCTTCGAGATCGCTGCCGGGATGACGCCCGCAGGGAACGCATACGGTGGTCTGATTCCGCAGTTCTACCGGTTCGGGCCGATGGAGGACCACTTCCGCGGACTGTCCACCGACGCGATGGGGCCGGGGACGCCTCTGCTCGGCTGTGAATGCGGAGAGTGGGGCTGCTGGCCACTCATGGCCCGCATCACCGTGACAGCAGATCTCGTGATCTGGGACTCCTTCGAGCAGCCCCACCGCAAGACCCGCGACTACACGGCGTTCGGCCCGTTCCGGTTCGAACTTCGCCATTACGATGCCGCCTTGGACGCTCTAATATCGGCAATCGGCTCCGACACCACATGATCTGGACCTACCAGCGCCAGCGGTGGTTTGTTGACAGCTGGTCGGGTCGCGGTAGGCCGATGGGAGAGGACATCGCCCGCGCCTCGGGGTGTGATGACCAAGCGTCGAACACCGCCGTTCCTCTTCGGTCAACGCCGCGAGTTCGGCGTCGAGCCCGGGGGTGGGCGTTGCCGGGTGGCCTGAGTGCCGACACCATCCAACCTCCGACGTCGTCGGACGATCCCTCGGCGACGAGGCTGTAGTACGCGAAACTGCGGAAGTAGTACCGGAAGGCCTCGGGTCGCAGAGTGTTGATGTCGATGCGGATTCTCTGAAGTTCCCCGGGCCGACCTCCCACCACGCGTCGGAAGCCGCGGACGCTACCCGCCCGCCCCGACACGTGGCCCGCGTCGGGACGTCGACGGAACCGATGGGCGCGGCATCGGTTCTCGGGATGAGACGACCCGCCTGTCGGTTCGGCGGCACGAACCCGCCACCGAGGCCGGGACGCTCGTCGTGCCGACCGCGGAGGTCCTGGCGCCCCCCGTCGCCGACCCACATCACTCCCGACGTTCCATCCCCGAGCCACCGGAAGCGGGAACGAGCGGCGCCGATTGCGCGATACCGGGGCCGCCCGGCGGCCTCGGACGCCGATTCGCCCGTCTGATGGCCCTTGACTTTCCCAGTGGGAAAGTCGGATGCTTACTTTCCCACCAGGAAAGTGAGGTTCCATCATGACCGACACCGCTCCGGAGCAGGCCCGCGCCGCGCTGGACGTCGTCGACCGTGCCCAGCGCCGCGTGGCCGACGAAGTCGGCCTGCCCCGCGGCTACTGGTGGGCGATGGCCGCCGCCTGGACCGTGCTGGGTGTGCTCGGCAGCGTATGGCCGTGGCTGGGCGGAATCGCAGCCGCGGCCTTCGGCACGGGTCACGCGATCGTCGCGACGCGCCTGCTCGGCGGACGCCGACGCACCGGCCGAGTGCAGGTGAGCGCGGCCGTCGCCGGGCGCCGCACCCCGCTGGTGGTGATCGGCATGCTGGTCGTGCTCGTCGGCTCCACCATCGCCGTCGCGCTTGCACTGGACGCCGACGGCGCGGAGCACGCCGGCATCTGGGCTGCGGTGCTGGTCGCAGCCGTCATCGGCTTCGGCGGACCGGACATCCTGAGCGTTCTGCGCCGGTGGGCACGGGCATGACGGCGCCGCGGTTCGACGAACTGATCCACCCCAGCACCCGGTTGACGCTGGTGGCGACGCTGGCCGCCGCCGACTGGGCGGAGTTCGCCTACCTCAAAGACCGACTGGGGCTCTCCGAATCGGCGCTGTCCAAGCAACTCGCCACCCTCGAAGAGGCCGGGTACGTAACCACCGAGCGCCGCCTCAGCAGCGGTCGCCGCAAGGTGCGCGCCCGCCTGACCGGTGCCGGCCGGGACGCCTTCGACGGGCATGTCGCCGCGCTGCAGGCCATCGTCGCCGGCGCCACAACGCCCACCGAGAGTCCCGCTACCCGCTCCTGACGCGGGCGCGGCCACGTATTCGGCGCACCACGCGCCCGACGCACGCCCTGTCGAACGGCTCCGGTCGAACGCGCACCCGAGTCCGGCGGCCGTGGGCGCGGTGGATGAGCCTGGAGGCCATGGCGTTCCCGCGTCCTGCCGCGACCATGGCGCTCTCGTCCGGCACGACGCGCAAGGCGTCGCTATCCGCGCGCCGGCCGCGCGCCGGCTCCGCTCGCCATCAGCGGCCGTTCGCGATCAGTCGGGCCGCCACGGCTCGGCCGTGGGCGAGCGGGTCCGTTTCCCACCCGCGCAACAGGCCGGCCATTGCGCCGTCGTACACGAGCAGTACATCCGCGGCCAGGGCGGTGGGGGCCGGGCCGCCGACCGCGTTCGCGAGCAGGGTCAGCCTGGTGCGGAGCAGCGCCGACTCTGCGGCGAGTACCGCATGGGCCGGGTGCTCCGGCGACGGGAGTTCGGTGCCCGTCGCGAGGAAGGCGCAGCCGCGTGCGGGGATGTGGCGGTTGCGGTAGGTGGCGACGGCGTCGAAGAGTGCCAGCAGCTTGCCGGTGGGCGTCTCCGCGGCGTCGACGGCCTCCTGCCAGATCCGGTCCCAGCGGTCCAGGCGGCGTTGCAGTGCGGCGGCGATCAGACCGTCCTTGCCGCCGAAGTGTGCGTAGAGCGTGCCGGGTGAGACGTGCGCCTGCTCCAGGACTCGGTCGACGCTCGTTCGAGCGATGCCGTCGCGGTAGAAGAGTTCGTCGGCGGCGTCGAGCAGTCGGGTTCTGGGGGGCGCGTCCGGTTTCGGTGCGGGGTCGAAGGCGGGGTCGGGCCGGGAGTCCTGTGCCATGCCTGTACCATAACGCTCGTTACACTGAAACGATCGTTACAGTGGCAGGGCGTCGAGGTCGAGTCGGGTCGTCGCACCGGCCGAGGGGTGGATATGGCCGGCACCTCGGGAGCGGAAACAGGCGCGGAAGCAGGAGCGGGGTCGGGATCGGGAACGAGGAGGTCGCGGTCGGGTTCCGCTCGGCGGGGTCCGTTCGTCGGCGCCGTGTTGGTGCTCGTCAGCTGTCTGGGAGTGCAGACCTCGGCCGCGCTGTCGTCGGGGCTCTTCGGCGCGTTGAGCGTGCCGGCCGTGGCGGGACTGCGTCAGGCGACCGCCGCGCTCGTCCTGTGCGTACTGGTGCGGCCGAGGGTGCGGGGGCGTGGTCGGGGCGAATGGGCGGGGATCCTCGCGTACGGATCGGCGATGGCCGGCATGAATGTGGCGTTCTACGGTGCGGTGGACCGGCTGCCGCTCGGCGTCGCGGCCGCCTTGTTGTTCCTGGGCCCGTTCGCGGTCGCGGTCTCGTCGGTCCGGACTCGGCGTGACGCGTTGTTTCCCCTGGTCGGCCTGGTGGGCGTCGTACTGGTCACTCGGCCCGGCGGGAGTGTCGAGTGGCTCGGGATCGGTTTCGGGTTGCTCTCGGCACTCGCGTTGGCGCTGTACACCGTGTTTGCGCAGCGAGTCGGCCGGGCCGACGCGGGATTGCATGGCCTCGGCCTGTCCGTGGCGGTCTCGGCGGTGTTGTTGCCCTTCTCCGGGCCCGCCGTGCCGCGGGTGGAGGCAGGTCAGTGGGTCCTGGTCGGCCTGTCCGGCGTCCTCGGAGTGGCTCTGGCCTTCACTCTCGACTTCACCGCCGTCAGACTCGCCGGCGCCACGGTGGTGGCAGTCCTGTTCGCCCTCGATCCGGTGGTGGGGACCCTGGTGGGCGTCATAGCCCTCGGCGAGGGCCTGCCCCCGTCCGCACTCGCCGGTATCACGTTGATCGTCGCGTCCGGTGCGGCGGTCACCTGGCGCGCGGGGACACCGCCGTCGGCCGACGGGAACGCTTGACGGCGCCGCCTGCAACCAACCCGTCCGCCGCTACGGCGAGCGCCGCGACGTCGAGTCAGCGATCTGTGGCGGGTGTGCCCTGTGCCGGTCGGGTGCGGAGGGCTTCGGCGAACTCCTCGGCGCGGCCGAGTTGTGCGTGGAGCTTGTCGACCTGTGGGTGGTGGTCTGCTCGTAGGTGCGTACGCGTTCGAATGCGCCTCGCGGTCGTCGGCGCCCGTGGTGTCGGCGTGGCCGTTCGGCGTCTGGGCGGTCGGTGGCCTCCAGCAGGTCGCGCGTCTGTTCCGGAGCTGGGCCGAGCGGCTTCGTCCGACGGATGACCGCGCGGCGGGTCCGCCGCCCGGGCCGGCGTCGGGTCACCAGGTGACGGGCAGCATCAACCCCGGAGCCGGCCTCACACGAGCATGCGAACCTCACGCATCCGCGCACCGGCACTTCGGCCCACCGACACGACGCTCTCGCCGCCATCGCCCGAGAACCCGAGAACCCCGCCCCATGATCGGGAGGAGCGGTGGGGGCTGTGATGGTCGTCGACCACGGGGCGGCATGCGTCCGCGGGATCGAACGCGATGCGCACGTGGTTGATGACGCCGGCCGTGATCCGCGGGTGGTGGGCATGGAGGGGCGGCCCGTGCGGCTGCCGTGGCGCGACGCGGCGGACGGGCGGGTGCGGTCGTGGGTCCCGCAGGTGTTCGTCCGGTACGCGGACGGCACCGCACTGTTGGCCGACTGCCCGAGCCAGGCCAAGGCCGGAGGGGAGCGGGTGTCGAAGCCGCAGCGGTGACAGCAGCGGCGTACGAGGCCGTCGGCTGGTCATATCGGCGGCTCGAGCCGTCGGATCCGGTGTCGGCGGCGAACCTGCGGTGGCCGGCCGGGTACCGGCATCCCCGCAACGGGAGTCGGCCCCGGCTGACGGCCTCGGTACTCGAGGCGTTCACACGGGCGCGGCCGCTGATCGAGGGCGTCGAAGCCGTCGGCGACCCGATCGAGGTCCTCCCCTGCGTCTTTCACGCCCTGTGGCACTCGCGACTGTCCGTGTCCTTGGACGAGCCGTTGCCCGAACACGTCTTGGTGCGTATGTCGGTGGCGGGCGCCGAGGGCACCCCTGCGTTGTGGGGAGGCGGGGCGAACGGGGCACGGCGGGGCGGCCGGTGGTCGCGGTGGGGGCTGGGGGCGCGTGTGCGGTTCCGCGGAGCGCGGCGGCAGGTCGTCGGGCTGTCCGGGCAGTGCTGCGTCCTGGTCGGCGAGAACGGGATCGACGAGGTGGCGTTGGCCGGGTATCTGTTCACCGGTCCGGACTTCGCGGTCTTGGGCGCGGAGGTTCGGGTCGCAGGCGGTGCCGGTGGGGCTGCCGGCATGAACGCGGATGGGTTCGTCCAGTGGTGTCGGCCGGACGGTAGGTGATCGCCGATCGCCGACGCCGCCGGGCGTCGTGGCAAACGGATCCGTCGCCCGCCGCGTACGGCTCGGCGGATTCCCCGAGCGGGGGACGGCGACCCGCCGGCTTTCGGAGCAGCGTTCTGGTCGGGTCAGGTGAGCAGTACCCGTTTGTGTGGCGGTTTGGAGCCGGCACGGCCGAACAGCCGGTGCCTTGAGCAACTCGGGGATGCCGTCGCGTTCGATCCGGCGGGCCGTTGCGGCGTCAGGGAGAGTCGATGACCTCGTGGCCCGCGGCGCGCAGGGCGGCGAGGGCTTGTGTGCGGTGCGGGTCGGGCACTAGGAGGAGGTCCGCGTGGTACGTGGAGCAGACGAACACCGGCACCGCGGCCTCGGCGAGGGGTTGGACGAGGGAGGCCAGCAGCCCGGGCACGTCCAGGCCGTGCTGTGCGTCGGCGTCGTACAGGCCGATCCAGCGCTGTGCCGCGGGGGTGTCGGCGGAGGCGTTCCGCACGACGGTCAGCCCCTCGGGCGCGCGGACCAAGGCGTGCCACGCGTCGTCGCGGGGTTCGCGGTCGTCGGCGAGATGCTCCAACGCGAACACGTGGTCCAGGACGGTGAGCCGAAGTACGGGACGGGGGCGGGTGTTCGCGTCCGTCTCGGCGGTGTTCGCGTCCGTCTCGGCGGTGTCGTCGCCGGTGCTGCCGGTTTCCCGGTGCCGCGTCAGGTCCAGGATGAACGCGACCCGGTCGAGACCGGGGCCGTCGTAGTCGGGTTGGACGGGTGAATCGCCGGCGTCGGACAGTGTCTCGAAGCCGAGCCGTTCGTGGAATCGTCGGGAGCCCTCGTTGCCCGGGCTGGTGACACTGTGCACATGCCGCCGCCCGCTTGCGCGGGCTTGGTCGAAGAAGCCCAGGTACAGGGCCTTCGCGATCCCGCGTCCGTGCCAGGCGGGGTCGACGCCCACGAAGTGGATGTACGCCACATCGGGTCGGCTCTGCGAGTGGAACCCCACAAGGAATGCCACCGGTTCGCCCTCGCGTTCGACGAGGTAGCTGGTCGTGGCGAAGTGCTGGAAATACAGCCGGGGCAGGAGCAGGGCGCGTTCTCGGGAGCCCGCCTCCCCCTGGAAGCCGCCCCACCAGGCATCGAGCACCGCCAGGATCCGTGGCTGATCCTCGGCGACCGGATGGCGGACGGTCAATCCCCTTGGCAAGTCGTCGATCATGGTCGAGATGATGTCAGGACGTCGTCGGTCGGCCCAGCGAATTGTCCGCGGCCGTTCGCGCCCGCCGCGTCGGCGCGGCACGCGTCGTATTCGACGTGCGTGCCCGCTACTCGTCCTGGACGCAGCCGAGCAGGGCCGTGCCCACGTCGTCGAACAGCGCATGGTTGAACGACTTGTGGGCCGCGATCTCGTCCACGTGCCGGACCAGGTCCACCCGGTCCTGCTCGAACGTCACCGTGGCCACCGGCCAACCCCAGGCCGCGCCGCAGATGGACCACAGACCTTCCCGCGAGCCCATCACGGCCGGGTGGTCGAGCTCGGCGTCGGCACCGCTGATCGGACGCAGGAGATGATGGCCGGGCAGCGCCACGCGGACCGGATGGACGAAGTCGACAGGCAGCCACGTCATGAGCCGCAGGCCGGCAGCCAGCGTTGGACGAACCGGGTGAGGACGTCGCGTCGGTGTTCGGTGGGGTGTTCGCCGCACCACCAGTCCGCGTATGAGGTTCGGTTGTGGTGTCGCTGGGATGTTCGGTTTCGTGTGTCACTGATGTGTGGATGTATCAGTCCGACACAGCCGATTCGCCCCGGATCGACCATGCTCGCCACGTCGGCCGTTGCCCGCCTCCGGCGAGGACGACGTTCGCTTGGGCGCAGCATTTGGATAGAGTGCCGCCGCCGACCGACCCCACGTTCCACGGAGGCAACTTGTCCAGCCAGCCGGGAAACCACGGGCCCTATGGTCCCCCTCACCCTCCGCACCCCAGGTGGGCCTGGTGGGTCGTGGGCATCGCGATCCCACTGATCGGCATCATCGTCACCATCGCCGTCAGTCGCGGCGGCGGCTCGGACGCCGGGTCCTCCTCGGCGACCACGGGCGGCGCGCCGGCCCCACAGCTTCCGCCGGCAAGCACATCCGTTCCACAGCTTCCGCCGGTGAGTACCCCCTCGAGGTCGGGGTCGGGAGCATCCGCGCCCGGGACGGCGGGGCCCGCCGCCCCGGCCCCCCGCATCGCTTTCGGCCCCGGTACGGTCACGGTCGACGTCTCGACCAGCTACCTCGACCTGGACACCAGCCCCCCGCTGGCCACCCAATCGAACAAGGCGGCGGACATCGTGTTCGCTTACAGCGTCGGCGCGCCCAACCTCCTGACCACCGGATCCACCCCGACGCTGGCCGTGCTCCCCGTCGACGCCGCCCCTCCCACCCCCGCCCAATGCAACGATGCGATCGGCAAGCGCGGCACACACACGGGAGGTAAATCCGTCCTGGGGTCGAGTTTTTGCGTCCTGACCGACGAAGGGCGCACCGCCTACCTCCGGCTGACCACACCCCCCGCCGTGGGCGCACCCCTACGCATGCAGGTCACCGTGTGGGAGGCCCCCTGAGCTTGTGCTCTATGGTCTGATCTCGAACGATGCCTCGAACGGGGTCACTCGTCCGGGAGTTCGCCGGACGAGTGACACGGTCTTCGTCTGATCGTGTGCTCCGCCCAAGGACACACGCGATCGATACGAAGGCCGTGGGGGAATGAGTCTGCTGTACCACGAGGTTCGGAGCGAGCCGTTCGCGCAAGCGCCACACTTCCGGGAGGACTTCTTCGCGTGTCGGACCGCGCGGCGTGACGAACTGCGCGAACTCACGGGCGCGTTGCTGTGCGCGGACGGGCCGGTGACGACGCCGGTGGAATCGACGCTGCTTGCCGAGCACCGCCGCGGGCACGGCGCGCGGTACGACGCTCTCAACCGCGGCCGTCTCGACACCGGCAGGTTGCGGCGGAACGCTTGCCGCGCTGCCCCAGCCCAGGGCCGCCCACGACCGGCTCGCCCTGGCCGTGGACGTGGCAACTGGCTGCGGCCGGACGCCCCCACCAGCGCGGACAGGCTGTTCTGCCACACCTGTGGCCGCGGCCGGGACCAGCACCTGATGATCCCGGGCCGGCCGAGGCTGTTACAGAGCATCACCAGGACCGCCCGCCCCCGCCGAGGGCAGCGGACTGTGACTGCCGTGGTTCGCACGCCCGGGTGGACTACACATCCCGACAACGGTCGGGCCGTTCGGCCCCGGCCCATTGCCGGCCGGGCACGACGGTGATGCCGAAGTCGAAGCCGTGGAGACGGCGTTCGTCATGCCATGGCAGGGCGGCATCGACCTCGTCCCACAGTCGGCGTGGCCCGCCCCGGACGGCCTTGCCGATTCCGGGTCGGTCGTCGGCCAGCGCCCAGGAACGTCCTCGGTCCCAGAACTGCCACGCTGTCCCGACGAAGGCGGCGGGCCTGAGCGGGCCGGGCCGGGGGACGGCTCGGTCCGCCGCCTTTTCCACTCGGCCGGAGGTCGGGTGGGGGCCCGTGTCGTACCTCCGTGGTACTCAAGCCCTATGAGTCAGTTCCGCGATTTCAACTTCAAGCTGCTCGTCATCGACAAGCTCATGTACGGCCGTGAGCGGCTTCTCCCGGTCTACGACCTGCCCGGGCGGCTGGCCGAGCGTGGGATCCGCGACGCCGCGTCCTACGTGCTGAGGAACGGCCTTTACGAGGAGGTGCTGCCGGAGTCCCGGGCTCATTTCGAGGCCCTGGAGATCCCGGCCGAGCTGCTCGCCCGCGTCGAGGAACTGTGCTTCGACGCCGGGGCGGACGTCTTCCGGCACTGTGCCCCCGCCTGGGACGGCGAGGACGATCTGTTCGACGTCCGTTCGCTCGACGACCTCGACCTGCTGCCCAACCTGCGGGCGGTCACCTTCGTGCGGGACGGCGTCCTGGCGGTGCCGGACGCGGCGGAGGTCTTCGCCGCGCGCGGCATCGACACCGACTGAGCCCGGCACCCATTCGTCGCCCGCCGCCTCGGCTGAGGCCCTCAAGGGCCCCAGCCGAGGAATACCGCGCACCGACGTCACGCGGGCGCCTACGGCCGCTCCGGCGCCCCCGACGGCCTCGGCCACGCCTCCCGGCCCGGCCGTGCCCGTGCGGCCGGTCGCGCCCGTGGCCGTGTCACCGACCGCCGTGTCCACAGCGCCGGTGCTGTCCGCAAGTCGACGCTGGCCGCGCTGATCGCGGGCATCGGCACACCGCAGGCCGGGTCGGTGTGCGTGGGGTCGGTGGGTGTCACCGTGGCGCAGGGTGTGCTTTTGAGTCTGGCGTCGATACGGGTGGCGACCACCGCGCAGTTGCACCGGTTCGGCAACCCGCATGCCGTGTCCGCCGACGTCGTGCGCCGCGAGGCCTGTGCCCTGCGCGAGCGGAGCCTGGTCGGCGGCGTGGCGGGTCGGGAACTCCAGTCGGTATCCGATGGCGGCGGTGTCGTGGAGGTTGGCCGGGTCGAACATGATCCAGTCGTTGTCGCCCGAGATGGACCCGTTCCGTCTTCCCCGATTCCCGCTCGCCCTACTGCTACTTCGGTCTGGCCCCGACGCTGTTCGACTCCCCGGTCCGGCTCGACCGCAGGCCGATGTCCTGGCTCGCGCACACCTTCCTGGCCTGGACTCCGATCACGGAGACCATCGAACGCCACGTCGTTCCGCCGGTCGGCTTCGCCGGGGCTTCGACATCGACGCCACCGGGGACGTCCCGATCCACGAACCCTCGCCCCTGCCCGACACGGCCTGGACCGGCCACCTCCGCTTCCTCAATCGCGGAACACCCGGCATGGGCCTTCGCTCGACAACCCGCCACGCAAACCGATGCCGGGTAGCGCACGTCCACATCGGAACAGCGCGCGTGATCGCAGAGCGGGGTCGTTCCAGCGCGACGAACTCTCGTCCGGCACCGCGTTCACCGTGCCGAAAGCCTCGCCCGGGAACTCCTCTCGCAGGTAGCTCCCAGCCCCGACCCACGCGCCGACATCGCCGAAGGCACGTGGGCCCAGGGGCTCAGTCGGCGGTGTCCCAGGACTTGAGGACGGCCGCGACGCTCGCCGCGGTGGAGGAGGCGCGGGTCAACTCGTCGGCGAGTGCGGTGACTCCGGCCTGGGTGAGCTTGACCGGCACGCCGCACGCCGAGAGGTAGCCGTGCGCCACCGCGACGGCCACCCGCAGGTTCGAGCGCTCCAGCCAGCGCATCCGGCCCAGACTGTGCGCCAACGCGGCGGCCTTGGCGTAGGTGCCGTGGTAGACGTCCTGTCCGGCGATCACCGCCCGATGCCGCTCCACGGCCGCGACCGGCACGCCGTAGTCGTCCGGGGCCGGGTCGTCGCGCCCCGCGCGGCGGGCGACCTCGAGGATCCACGCCAGATCGACACTCACGCTCACCCGCGCGCCTCGATCTCGTCCAGGAGGTCACCGTAGCCGTCCAGGACCTCCTGCGCGCCCGCGAGGAACGTCTCGCGCAGACGCTCGTTGTCCGTGCGGATCAACTGTTCCACGTACTCGTTCACCGGAATGTGCCGCGTCTCCGCCGCCTGGCGCGCCATCTCCGCCGCGGCCTCCTCCAACCGGAGATTCACCTGAGTCTTCGCCATACCCGGCAAGCTACCACCTGATAGCAGCACAGGGAATCGAGGACGAAACGGGCAACGGCGAGACACCGATCCCACACCGGAGCTCCACCTGCTTCCTCCTGCGGATCGTCGTCGAGTCCGGCCTCGTGGAAGCCGCTCCCGTCCGGCATGAGGAGACCGGCCCGGGTCATGGCGGGCACGAGGCGGGGGGTGTTCGGTGAGCGGGGCGTTCCGAGGAACGGTGATCCCGAAGCGGGCCTGATCCATGCGTGCTCCTTCGCGTACTCTCGCACGTACTCCCGAGACGGTCGTGGTGGTTGATCAGGACCGGCGCAGCGCGGCCGTGCGCACGACGCGCCGCTCAGGCTTCGCGCGCGTCGGCGGACGAGCGGTCGGGCGGGAGGCGGACGAACAGCGTGCCGATGCCCGCGCTCGCGAACAGGGCGGCCAGTACGCCCCATCCGACGCCGCCCACTGCCTGGAGCAGTGCGGTGATCAGGACCGGGCCGAGTACGTGGCGTCCGACCGAGCGACCCATGCCGAACGCGGCCAGGTATTCGGCCCGGCGGTCGTCCGGCGCGACGGCGTAGGACAACGTCCAGGCGGCGGACACCGCGATCACCTCGCCGCAGGACAGCAGCACCACGCCGATCGGGAACACCACGGCGGCGGGGGCCCATTCGGCCGACCACAGCAGTACGCACGCCGCCGCGAGCAGCGCGCCGGCCGCCACCTGGCAGCGCCGCGCGGCCCGCACCGAGACCGCGAGCCGCGCGGCCGGCATCTGGCACACCACGCCGAAGACGGTGTTGACCGCGTACAGCGCGCCGAGCCAGGCCGCGGACAACCCGCCGCGCGTGGTCAGCCACAGCGGGATGCCCAGATTGAGCACCGGCAGCCAGAGTTGGAGCAGCGTGTCGATCGAGGCCAACCCCCACACCCGCCGATCGCGCAGCGCGCCCCATCCGGACACTCGCGTCGCCGCGCCCCGGGCCGGCGGCACCGGAATCGTCGCGAGCAGCCCGGCCACCAGCACGAACGCGGCGGCGTTGACGAGCACGACCGCGCGGAACGCGGCCGCGTCGCCCAGGCCGACGGCCAGGCCGCCGAGCGGGGCGCCGAGGCTGATCCCCAGGTTGGCCACCGTGCGGTAGGCGGCCAGGGTGCGCACCCGGTCGGCGCCGTCGGCGAGTTCGGCCACGAATGCCTGGGTGAGCGCGGACACGCTCTGGTCGGCCGTGGTGACCACGGTGACCGCGACGAGGAAGCCCCACCACTCGCCGACGGCCGCGTAGCCGGCGGTGCCGGCCGCGCGGGCCAGGTGCAGGGCGACCAGGGTGTTACGTACCCCCACGAGGTCGGCAAGCCGGCCGATCGGCACCGCCGTACCGAGGGCGATCAGTCCGGCCAGCCCGAGACCCAGGCCAACGCCGCCGGTGGACAGGCCGACGATCCGGGTGAAGTAGACGGCGGAGAACGCGACGAACAACCCCACGCCCAGGTAGTCGACCAGCCCCACCCCGAGCAGCCGCCACACCCGACGCCGCCCCCGGACGTCGGCGTGGCCTCCGCCGATCTCGACCTCGGTCGCGTCTTGCCCGGCGCCCCGCCCGTAACCATTATCATGTGTCATAGACACAGTATTTTGGACCTTGAGGACACGATCACGCCATGACCGATCCCGCCGAAGCCGTCGGCTCCACCCTCGCCGCCAATCTGCGCGCCGCCCGGCAGGCCCGGGGCTGGCGGCTGGAGGAACTCGCCGGGCGCTCCGGAGTGAGCCGCAACATGCTCCAGCAGATCGAGACCTGCCGAACCAACCCGAGCATCGCCACCCTGGCCCGGATCTCGGCCACTCTCGGCATCCCGATCGGTCGGCTGGTCGAGCCGCCCGAGGAACTGGGCCACGTGGCCCGCCGCGACGACGCGCCGACCCGGCCCGGCGGCCGGGAGAGCGTGTTCCGCCTGCTGATCAACGACACCACCGTGCCGTTCACCGAGCTGTGGGAACTGTGCCTCGCGGCCCACGACGAGGTGTCCGCAGGCGCGCACCCGGCCGGTACGCGCGAACTTCTGCACGTGCACGAGGGCACGGTCACCGTCGAGGTGGGCGGCGCGACGTTCGCCGTCGGCCCCGGCGACGCGCTGCGGATGCGCGGCGATCGGCCACACGTGTACCGCAACACCCGCGCCGAGCCGGCCCGGTTGACCATGACCGTGGTCTACGCGGGTGTGTCCGACCCCCGCTACCGGGAAATCGGCGACGCCGCGTCCCAGGGCGGCACCGTGGCCTGGTAGCCCGCGAACGGCGTCGCGCTGCGCGAGGTGCTCGGCGCGCTCGATCCGGCGAACCCGCAGTGCACCTGCGCCCTGGTCCTGCCGGTCCCGGGCAGCCGACCCGCGGACGCGCCCGCCGCGGCGCCCCGCCGTCCCGGTCGGGGCGCCGCGTCGCGTGACGGCGCGCGTCAGGCCCGCACTACCGGGGATCCACCGCCGTCAGCCCCCGCTCGTCGAGGTTCAGCCACCGCGTGATGCCGAGCCGCGCAGGAACGACACATCGTGGCTCGCCACGATCAGCGCACCCCGGTACGACTCCAGCGCGGTCGTCAACTGCCGCACGCTCGCCATGTCGAGGTTGTTCGTCGGCTCGTCGAGCATCAGCAACCGCGGCGCGGGCTCGGCCGGCAGCAGCGCCGCCGGCGTGGCCCGGAACCGCTCGCCGCCCGACAACGAGTCCGCCCGCTGGTCGGCCCGCCGTCCCCGAAAGAGGAACCGGGCCGGCCGCGCGCGGATCTCGTTGTCGCTCGCACCCGGCGCGAAACGGCCGACGTTCTCCACCACGGTCAGGTCGTCGAACAACAGGTCCAGGCGCTGCGGTAGGCAGCGCATCGGCACCTCCCGCCGCACCTCGCCGGTGCGCGGCTCGGTAAGCCCCGCGATGCTCCGCAGCAGCGTTGTCTTGCCCGCACCGTTGCGGCCGAGCAGCGCGATGCGCTCGGGACCGCGTACGTCGAGCTTCACGCGCGGCCCGACCGAAGCCCGACGCCCGGCAGCGCCACGACCTGGCGGCCCTCCGGCACCTCGGCTTCGGGGAGCCCTCGGAGGTCGAGGCGAACATCTTGGCGCGCACCCGGTATGTCGGATGACCCACGCCTCGACCATCGCCTCCTCGGCTTCCGGCGACGCCCGCACGCGACGGCGACCGCCCTCCGGAGGTGATCCCGGCGCTATCGCACCGCGCGTAGGCAGCGCTCGCCCTGGCTGCGGAGCGCGTCGGCGACCTCGGACGGCGCCTCGTCGAGGGTGAAGTCGACGTCCACCGAAGTGATCATCCAGGCCAGGTCCCGGGGGGTTTCGGCGCCCAGGCGCAGCAGGCAGTTGCCGTCGTCGAGCGGTTCGACGACGCCCATGCCGGGCCAGATGCGTCGCAGGATCGTCTCGGCGGACTCGTGCAGCGTGACCGTCGCCTGACAGGGCCAGGTTCGCCAGGACAGTCGATGTGCGAGGTAGGTGGCCACGTCGCCGTCGGGCGGGTCCCGTGGCGCGAAGCGCGGTCCGATCGGCGTGCGCGGGGTGAGCCGATCGACGCGGAAGGTGCGCCAGTCCCGGCGGTCGGTGTCCCAGGCGACCAGGTACCAGTACCTGTCGAAGTTGACGAGGCTGTGCGGTTCCGTGGTTCGGATGGAGTCGCCGCCGCGTGGGCCGGCGTAGTCGAAGCGCAGTCGTTCGTGCCGGCGGCAGGCGTCGGCGATCGCCATCAGCGTGTTCGGCGACACTTGCGGCGTGGGAGCGACGCCGGCCCGGATCGTCGCGGCGTGCAGGGCTTGGACGCGGTATCGCAGCCGGGATGGCAGGACCTGCTCCAGTTTGGTGAGCGCCCGCAGTGAGGTCTCCTCGATACCGGCCACGGATCCGCCCGCCGCGGTGCGCAGTCCGATCACCACCGCGACAGCCTCGTCGTCGTCGAGGAGGAGCGGCGGCAGCGTCGCCCCGGCACCGAGGCGATAGCCGGCGGTCCCCCGGGTGGCGTGGACCGGGTAGCCGAGTTCGCGCAGGCGTTCCACGTCGCGGCGGACCGTGCGGGGGGTGATCCCGAGGCGTTCGGCCAGTTCGGCGCCCGACTGGTGGCGGTGGGTCTGCAGTAGCGACAACAGTTTGAGCAGTCGCGCGGAGGTCTCCAACATGAGGACAACACTGCCCGAAGCTTAGGAACAGGATCGTCCCAAGTGGGTCGTAGCGTGATCGGCATGACGACGACAGAGGGCGTACGCCCCTTCCGCATCAACGTCCCGCAGACCGACCTCGACGATCTGAACGCGCGTCTGGCGGCCACTCGTTGGCCGGACGAGGTGGCCGGGGTCGGCTGGAGCCGAGGAGTGCCGGTCGGGTATCTGAAGGAGCTCGCCGAGTACTGGCGAACGTCCTACGACTGGCGGGCGCAGGAGGCCGCGCTCAACGAGCACCCGCAGTTCGTCACCACCGTCGAAGGGCAGAACATCCATTTCCTGCACGTGCGTTCGCCCGAGCCCGACGCGCTGCCGCTGATGCTGCTGCACGGCTGGCCGGGCGGGGTGGTGGACTTCCTCGACGTCTTCGGGCCGCTGTCCGACCCGCGCGCGCACGGTGGTGACCCGTCCGAGGCGTTCCATCTGGTCGTCCCGTCACTGCCGGGGTTCGGTTTCTCCACGCCGCTGGCCGGACCCGGGATGGGTGCGGCCCGGATGGCCGCCGTGCTGGCGGGGCTGATGTCCCGCCTCGGGTACGCGCGCTACGGGGTCCAGGGCTACGACACCGGCGCGTGGGTCGCCCCCGCACTGGGCCGGCAGGACGCGGAACACGTCGTCGGGATCCACGTCAACGCCCTGATCACCTTCCCGATCGGTCTGGAGGGCGAGACGGAGGGCCTCACCGACGTCGAACAGCGCCGTTGGCAGGCGATGCAGGACTTCAACGACGGCTACCTGCAGTGCAACGCCAAGCGGCCGCAGACCGTCGCGTACGGCCTCAACGACTCGCCGGTCGGTCAACTCGCCTGGATCGTCGAGAAGTTCAAGGAGTTGACCGACCCGGAGGACGGCCTGCCCGAGGACAGCGTCGATCGCGACCGCATGCTCACCGATGTGGCGCTCTACTGGTTCACCGGCACCGCCGCGTCGGCCGCGCAGGTGTACTACGAGGAGATCTCCGCGAACTCCTGGAGCGGGGACGGCGACTGGGAGGCCGAGTCGGGCAAGGAGACCACCTCCTGGGGTGCGGTACTCGACGACCCGGCCGAAGAATACGACGACGGGACGGACGGCGGCAGCGAATCCCGGCCGGCCGCCGAGCGTGGCACCGTACCGACCGGCGTCCTGGTCTCCGCCCACGACGTAAGCATCCGCCGGTGGGCCGAACGCGACCACAATGTGGTGCACTGGAAGGAACTCGACCGCGGAGGCCACTTCCTGTCCATGGAGGCCCCAGACCTTCTGGTCGCCGACGTCCGCGCGTTCTTCCGGAAGCTCCACTGAGGCAGTCGTGGAACGTCACCCGGTGCCGGCAGGTGCCGAAGCGCCGAAGCGCATCGGATCGGCCCGGAGTTCAGGATGCGGATCGCGGTGCCGGATTCAGTCCCGGTCGACCACGACGATGCCGGTGCCCGAGGACAGCAGCCTGCCGACGTTGAGGCCGAACATGGCGCGGAAGCTGTCGCTGAAGTGCGACGGCGCCGCGAATCCGGCGCCGACGGAGGCAAGCCGTGGTCAGATCCTGGCCTCTGGCCACGGCGGCCGCGACGTGCATCATGCGCGTCCACAATCGGTACCGGCGAAAGCTCGTCCGCGCGTTCTCGGAAAAGAGATGGAGGAACCGACCCGGGAGGTCGACAGATGCACCGAGCGGGCGGTGTCGGCCGCGCCCCAGTCGCCTTCCGGCCGCTTGCGCATGGTGTGCAGGGCTGCCCGGATCCGTTCGTCCATCGTGTCGGGGCCGCCGGCGAAGTCGGGCCGGTCTTGGCCGGACGAGCGCGGGCGGCCACGACGACTGGCCGGTCGTCCCGGACACCCGGCGTTCGGTCGCGGCCCGACCCGCGCCGCCGCGCCCGCGGCGGTTCCCCCCGTTCGAGGCGTCGGCCGCGTGCCCTTCGGGTCAGCGCTTGCGCTTCTTGAGGAAGCGCGGGATCACGATGATCGCGAGGACCACCCACAGCGCCACGAACGCGTACGGGAACCAACTCGGGCCGTCCGGTCGGCTCCCCGCCGACAACGCACCGTGACCCGCGATCGCCGCTACATCGAAACCCATGCCCATCCCCTTCGCGCAGGCGGTCACCGGACCGCAATCCGAGCGCGCCGCCGGGTCCTTCCGTCGACGCGACCGGCGTCTACCCCGTTTTCCACGGAACGTGCGAGGACCGAACCACGAGGCGGACCGCCGCCGTTTGGCTTCTCCGGAACGGGCCCGCCACTCGGCGGTGGTCCCCGGCGTGTCCGACGTGACACGCCGCGTGCCCTGCGCGAACGGCCGACCGCCACCGCCACATTGCGCACCATCGGAAGCCGGACCCACCTCGTGGGTCCGGCTTCACCCGCGCCCGGACGCGAACGACTCGGGCGGATCACGAGGACCCGAGGCCGCCCGTGCGCATGCCACCCGCGCCCGCCCCGTAGGGACCGGTGTGGGGCGTGCTCACGTCGTGCGGGCGGGCTGGTCGAACCATGCCGTCACGACCGCCGTCGAAGTCGCCGAAGGACGGACGCGGCGAACGTCCGCGCCGGGCGCGTCATCGACACCGACCGGGCGTCGGGTCAGCCGCCGACCTGTTGCAGGCCCCAGTAGTGGGGCTCGATGGGGGCCGCTTGCACGACGATGCGACCGGTGACGTCGGGCAAGTCCACGACCTTCCCCCACGAAGGGGACTGGTCGTGCGGGGTGTGTTCGATGTCGGCGTACACGATGCCGCCGGGCTTGTCGGTGCCGTAGGACACGGTCCAGTCGGCGTACCTGTCGGCGTCGCAGTTGTCGTTGACCGCCAGCCTGTGGTTGTCGTTGACCTTCATGCACCTGCGGGGGTCGGAACCGGCCTTGGAGATGTCCATCGTGCCGTTGGGTCGCCGGCGCACCTGCCAGTCGGGCGAGGTGGAGGCGGTCTCCGTACAGGCGCCCAGTGACACCGTGCCGGGACTCGTAACCGGCTTGTACCAGATCAGGCACTTGCCGTCCCTGAGGGCCGGAAACCGGTATGTACCGTCGCCGAGCGGCGCGGCCTGGGCGGGCGGAGCGAGTGT
Organism: Embleya sp. NPDC050154; assembly: GCF_044460165.1. NCBI lineage: Bacteria > Bacillati > Actinomycetota > Actinomycetes > Kitasatosporales > Streptomycetaceae > Embleya > Embleya sp. NPDC050154. The sequence goes on along the minus strand of NZ_JBITJP010000004.1, from coordinate 517,876 downwards.
CGCGACGGCCGCGACCGCGGCGGCGACGACGGCGATCAAGCGTGCACGCATGGGATCGAACTCCTCGAAGCAATCGGGGGCGAGCCCATCACGCAACGGGCATGTTGCCGACACCCCGGCCACCGGGTCGGCGGCCACCACCATCCTGGAACGCCGCCCCGATGCTGCGGGCCCCCTACGACCGACCACCACCCGAACGGCCCAGTCGCATGGGGCGCCGTCAGTGGGCGTACGCCTCGCCGGCGGCGAGGACACGTCCGCCTTCGCAGCGGGCAGCCCGATGGCCCGCCCTCCTCCGACGATGGCCGGCGCACGAGGTGCAGTAGCCGCGTCGGTAGCGGAGTTGGCCGGGGCGGGCGGTCACGACTACAGAAGGCGGTGTCAGAGTCCGAGCCAGGTGACCTGGGTGATGGAGATGCATTCCTGGCGGGGGACGGTGAGGTATTCGAAGAGGAGGTTGCGGGCCGGGTCGCTGTGGGTGCGAATGCCCGGGCCGGTGCTCTGGAAGTCGACACCGTCGAGATAGACCATGGAGTTGACCGTGGCCAGGTCCGCGGCCGCCTTCTCGACGGCGGACAGCACCTCGGACGGCAGACCCGCGGCGACCTCTTCCAGGCTGGGCAGCCATTCCCAGGACCAGTCACCCACCGGCGATCTCGCGGTGCGCCTCGGCGCGCAGGCGGGCGATCTCGGTCCCCGCGGTCCGGATCTCCTCGGGATCGTGCGACCGCGCCACGACGCGCTCCAACTCGCGCAGACGCCGCACGAGGGCGGGGCGGCGCTCGATCGCCACGAACACGGCCCATTTGCGCAGGAACAGCCGGACCGCGTTCGGCTGGAGCTTCTCGGCGACCCAGTCCAGCGCCTCGTCCTCCTCCTGCTGGAACTCGGGCAGGTAGGTGGGGCTCAACACGGCCACCGCCTCCCGAAGCGCCCGGATCTTCAACGGCGGCATCGGAATCAGCGGCTCGTCGCCCCACTCGGCATGCCCAGCGGTCGTGGTCTCCTCCTCCACCGCCCAGTCAACCAGAACCATCCGACCCTCACCCCCACCACCACGGACCTGCCGAGAACAACAGGCCCGGTCAGGCCAAGCCGGTGGGCCGGCGGAACGAGTTGTCGATGCTCGGTCCGGAGCCCCGTCAGGCGCGGCGGGGGTGTCGCCATCGAAAAGGGGCCCGGCAGCCGGTGGCGCAGAGGTTGTCGAACTCGGCCTGGCTCAGGCCCGAGGCCCCGGGAGCAGGCATTCCAGACCGCGGCCCGGCATCACGACAACCCATGGGAACGGGTTCAGGCCAGTCCGCCGGCCCGAGGATAGTGGCGGCGCAGCGGAGGGACTATCGGGGACTCGGCTCAGTGCTTTGTCGTCTCGAGACGATCCGCCTGTGTGGCATCGATGCGCGCTTGCGCTTGGCGGAGCATCCCAGGGCGGATCCGCCCCATCATGCCAATGCGGCCGAGCACGCCGGGCACGACCGGTGCTCCGCTGCGCGCCTCCGCTCGCACCGTGGGGGATTCCGTCTTCCTCCGCGGCGCGGTCCTACCGTGCACGGGCGTCACGAACGGTATCCGCGCCGCCGGAGCGTTTGCTCCGCTCGAGTGGTGTCGACCGCTGCGAAGGAGCCGACCGTTATGGGTGATCTGGGTGATCACTCCGGCCCCAGACAAGGGCGGGAACCAGCCCGGCCGCCCGGTACCACCGCCGATCCTGCCCGACAAACCGCCGAATCCCGGAACTCCCCGAAAGGGACAGGTGAAGCTTGAAGCAACGGAGCAGGCTCCAGCCGTCCTGCACCGTTTTGTGGAGGGAGCCAAGGGCCCGCTTCCGGCCCTCTTGCGCCACGCGTCGGGTTCCGCGTGCCGCGTGCATGTGGTGGTGAACCGCGGTGTCGAGTGGGGGTGTTCGCGTTCGGTGGGTTAGAGGTTCGCACTGAGATTCGAGGGGTGTGGTGGCGAGGGGCTTCGGGTCGCTCCGGGCGGGGCCCGACGAAGTGGTCGTTCATGGACCGGGTCGCCGGGTGCTACGGCCCGGCGCCGATGCCCCGGCGGCTCACCGGCGTTGGCTCAACCGCCGCCCCTGTAGGCCATGCTGCCGGGGTCGGTAGTGGCCATATGGGGTGTGGTGCGGGATGACGTCCTGGACCTCGTCGGGGGGCGGGCTCGGTCGGCGAAGCCGGACGTCTGGGCGCGCCTGACGCGATACACGTCGCCGACCGCTACCTCCTCTGGAAGAACCTCGCCGAGGCCGTCGAGAAGACCGTGATCCAGCACCGTGCCCTGCTGCCCGAGCCCGCACCGGAGCCCGAGCCCGCAGCAACGCCGGTGACAACGTTGCTGCCGCAGCCTGCTCCGATGCGGACCACCGGGCGCCCGGCCAACCGGGTTCCACGCACACACCTGCCGGCACTGAGCGGAGGTCGTCCGGCGGTTTCCTACCGAAGCGTGGTCCCTCTGGACACGTGTGTGACGCCTACGGTTTGGCAGACGTGGTGATCGCCGATCCGGTCGGGGCTGCGGAGTCCGGCACCCCCGCGTAGTCGGGCAGTTCGACGCCGTTGATCGCGCGCCCGACCAGCTCCGTGAACCATTCGCCGGCGAAATCGGGGCCCGGCTCGGCGTCCGGCCCGGGAACCTCGCGGCTGCGGGCGTTCAACCGGCCGATCTCCTGGTTGGCCTCGACGAACGAGCGCATCCGCGCCTCGTAGCGGGCGAACCCCGCCTCGGGGTCCCATCCGGCAGCGGCCAGCTCTCCGGCCAGCAGGTAGGCACCGACCAGGGCCAGCCCGGTGCCCTGTCCGGACATCGGCGACGAGCTGAACGCCGCGTCCCCGAGCAACCCCACCCGTCCGCTCGACCAGCGGTCCATCACCACCTGCGCGACCTGGTCGAGGTAGAAGTCCGGGGTGTCGTCCAGGTGCGCGAGGATGTCCGGGGTCAACCAGCCCAGGCCCGTCATCCGCTCCCGCAGCAGGACCTTCTGGGCCGCGACGTCACGGTGGTCGACGTCGAAGTCGGCCGACGCGAAGTAGAACATGGCCATCGCCCGGGTGGCGTCCTGGATGGGCCGCAGGAGGGCGGAGCGCCCGGACTCCTGATCCTGGTACTCGAGCAGCCGGCGGTCCAACCCGAACTCGTTGGGCACACTGTAGAAGGCCAGCACGTGCCCGAGGTGGCGGAGAAACCGCTCATGCGGCCCGAAGACCATCGCTCGCAGCTCCGAGTGCACCCCGTCCGCCCCGACCACCAGGTCGAAGCGCCGCCGGTTGCCGCCCGCGAAGACCACGTCGACCCCGTCCGCGTCCTGGGCAAGATCGGCGATTCGGTCGCCGAAGACGTACTCGACGCCGTCGCGGGTGTCGTCGTAGAGCACCCTGGACAGGTCCCCGCGCAGGATCTCGATGTCCGCGATGAACCCGTCGCCACCGTCGTCGTCGGCATCGAAGGTCTCCAGCACCCGCCCGTCCGCGTCCACGGTGTGCGCGCCCGCGGTGTCGGTGCACGCCGCGCGCACCGCCGCGGCCAACCCCATGCGCCCGATGACCTCCCTGGCGACCCCCCGCGCGTCCACCGCCTGCCCGCCCGGACGCAGCTCGGGAGCCCGCTCCACCACGGTCACCTCGGCCCCCCGCCGGCGCAGCCAGTGGGCCAGCGCGGGTCCCGCGATGCTCGCCCCCGCCACCAACACCCTGGGACCGCCCGCCCGCGTCCCCTGCCCGCCCGTCCGGATCGCGTACCCCTGGTCGGAGTCGTCGACGCTCATCACTGCCTCCATGTGCTTTCGCCCGCGCCGGCACGTTCCCGGCACAGGCCCATCGCCGTCGGTGTATCCAGCCGTATCGACCACGGATCCGCACGAAACTCATCGGTCACGGCAGACATCGATGAGAAACGCCCACTCCGATGAGACTCACATCGACCCAGAGTGGCGTAAATTAGCCTGTCAGCCGGGCCGCCTCCCGAGACTTCGCCAGATCTGCGCGCAACGCACCAGGGGGCGCTACTCGTTGCGGTCCCGGAGGTGTGCGTCCCATCGGGCCCGGAGCTTGTGGAAATTGTCGGCCATGAACGGCGCAAGGTGGACACCGGCGGCCTTCCGCATCACGTCAAGCGCGTGGTCCGGTCCCGTGAGCCACATGGCGAGGGTTCCCTCGCCTGCGTCGTGCACCGCGATTCCCTCGGTCGCGCGGAGCTCGGCGAGCATGGCCACCAGACGGCCCTCGAAGTCAGCCACGATACCCCGTCTCCCGTCAGGCATTTGAGCGATCAACGTAGCGTCGAGGCCGGACAGTCGATGCCCTGGTTGTTGCTCGGACGTTGCCGGCGGCCACCATACGAAGACAGGAGCCCCCACGAGGGCCGAACACGCCACAACCGCCCGCCCGAACGTCGACCGGGACGTGAGCAAGGCGTGCCCTCCCGGACACGCCCTCGTCACCGACCCACTCGGGCGCGATGACGGCGTTGCGGAGCCGATCGTGCCAACGAGTGGTCGATGCGCGGGACGACCGGACGTGCGTCGCCAAAGGCAGTGGAGCGCCCGCTCGGTCGATCCCTACGCTCGACCACCTGGCGCACGACCGGCGTGACGAAGAGGTCGCACGACCGGAAGTGGCTCGGGCCCTCGGCGTCGAGGTCGCACATCCGGCGTACACCGCAGTCCGCTGCCCTGCGTCGTCTCGGTTCGATGCCGCGTTCGATACCGAAATCGTGAGATGCCACGGAGACTGAGACCCTACAGTTGGCTAGGCTGCGAATCCGACCCCGGAGGCGAACTCGAAGCCGCCCCAGTCCGAGCCGAGATCGGCCAACACCTCGTCGGTCCACAGCTCGTCGAGCATCCGTTCGTCCCCGGCCGCCCAGGCGCGCACGATCGCGTCCCAACGGCGGACGTTGACGCTGCGGTGCCCGGCCACGCCCGCTCGGCGGTGCGGCTCGCGTACACCGGACTGGTCGTGCGGGTGCAGTTCCACCCGGGTGCCGCGGCCGCCGTTGTTCAGGCGACGGGTCAGCGACCGCGCCACGTTGCGCCGGCGCAGGTCGCGGTACGCCGCGTCGATCCGGCGCAGGTTCGCCCGGTTGGGGGTCTGATCCTCGGCGAGCCAGGCCGCGAGGGTGCGGGGCGTGACGGCGATACCGGCGGTCTCCATAGCCTCGTAGCCGGCTCGCGAGGCGGTGAGGTAGCGCAGGCGGGCGGCGAGGCCGCGTTCGGTGTCGACGGGCGAGCTGACGCCGTCGGCGAGTTCGTCCAGCCGCTCGGCCGCCAGGGCGGAGGCGCGCATGCCGCGCATCCCGTATTTGCCGGGCTCCAGGGAGCGGTACGGCATACGCGGTCAGTTCCTCTCGGTCGAGGGGGCGGCGGGGTCGGTGGGGTCGGTGGGGTGGGCCGTCAACTCTTGTCCTTGGTCTGGAGAATGTAAGTGTCCTTGATCTTGACGTCGCCCACCCCGCGGCCCTCGGCGAACACGGTGCGCCAGTCGCCGCCGGTGAGGTGGAGTTCGTCGGTGCCCATCACCCGCACCACGGCGAGGCCGCCCCGGTGGGCCTTGAAGGCCTTGACCCACAGGTTGGAGAACGCCTGGGAGCGGATGATGTGCATCCAGTCCGGGCGGTTGATCTCCCGGTTGTAGTTCGAACCACCCATCGTGGACACCAGCTTGGCGTACATCTGCTTCACGTAGTCCAACGTCACGTCGTCGCCTTCGGCGATCGCCGCGTCGCGGGCGTCGCGCAACGCGGTCCGCAACCGCTCCAGGAGGTTCTCGGTCGCCACCGCCGTCCAGGACTCGAGGATCTGCGGTTCCTCGCACAGGGTGCCGTACGCGGGCGAGGCGCAGCGCAGGAGGAGTCGCAGGGTGGGGTCGGTGATCCACAGCGGGCCGGGCTCGTCCCGGTCGCCGAGCGGGTTCGGGAGATCGTCGTGCTCCCACGTCGGGGGCTCGACGAGGTAGATGCCGGCGCGGCGGCGTTTGCGGCCGCGCGGTCCGTCGAAGTCGTCCAGGTCGGGGCCGGCGCGGTGTTCGAGCGGGCCGATGGGCAGGTGGGCCTTGAGCGCGGACAGGTAGGCGGCGTTCATGTCCAGGGCGGTGACCTCGTGATCGCCCGGGGGCAGGTGCCGGTTGCGCCACTTGGGGCGGGCCTCCCACACCGCGTCCGACTCCTCCTTGCTCCGCTTGCGCAACAACTCCGGCAACGGCGGATACCACGTGTGCTCGTACCGGGACCCGGCCCGCGACAGCCGCAGGAGCTCCATCACGTCGGGGATCGCCCGGCGGGCCAAGGCCTCGCTCGCGGCGGTGATGTCGCCCTCGGCGGCCGCGAGTTCCTCGGCGACCGCGCCGGCGATCGCCCCGGGCAGCGGGTCCTCGTCGGCGTCCATCACAACCCTGCGCGCCTTCGACGCGGCCGGGGCTTTCGGCGCGGCGGAGGTGGGGCGGGCGCCGGCGCGGGCGGGCGTGGTCGAGGGGCGGGGCGCGGTCGCCGGTGCGCCGGCCGCGAGCCCATCCTGTCGGCCCTCGGTTCGTTCGCGAGGAGCGGGAGCTAGGGGTTCGGTGCTGTCGGCGGAGGGCACCTCGGCCGGGCCGGTCTCGGCCACGGCGGTCGAAGCCGGTGCGGGGTCGGTGAAGCGGACGTGGGCCAAGTCGGCGTGCAGCGCCGCCTGAGCGACCGGGCCCAGATCGCGTTCGGCGACGATCGCGAACGCCTGCTCACCCTCACGCGTCAGATGCACCACGGTGTCCGCGTCGCCCAACGCCGCGACGATCTCCGGCGGTTCGCCCACACCTGTCTCCCACACGGCCACCACCGGCACGTCCAGATCCGCCGCCAACCGGCGCAACGCGGCCACACCATGGCGGATATCGGGACCGGCAACGCCGGCCGCGCCGGGGAGGAGGTGGTTGAGCGGGTCCACCGCGACCAGGCGCAGGCCCGCGATATCCGCTGCGGTTTCCCGGAGCAGGTCCAGGGTGAGGTCGGCGCCGTCGTCCAGGAGCAGTCCCCCGGCCGCCAGGCGCGCCGACGCGGCGTCGGCGGCGTGGCGTTCGGTCTCGGTGAGGGTGTCCGCGCGCAGCCTGCGGTGGTCGACTCCGGCGGCGGCTGCGGTCAGGCGGGCGGCGATGTCGGCGCGGGGGCGGCCGGGCGTGCACGAGAGCACCGCGTTCGACTTGTCGGGGTCGTCGGCCGGGGCCAGGGTCGCGGACAACACCGTGCCCGCCGCCAACAATCCGGCGCCGGCTCCGGGCGCACCGACCACCAGCACCAGGCGGCCGGGCAACGCGCCACCGCCCAGGGCCTCGTCCAAGGCTGTGGGGCCGAAGGAGATCGCACGGCGGCGGGCGGTGGTCGCCTCGCCCAACGCCGTCGCGAACCCCGCCACACGACGACCCGCCCCCGAGGAAGCGGCAGGGGTGATCGGAGCGGCGGGTGGCGGGGGCGCGACGTCGGGGGCGTCCGGTCCGGGCATCGCCCGCGTCGCCGGCACGGCGGTGCCGCCGCCGCTGGTTGTGGTGGCGGTGTGGGTGATCTGGGCGTAGACGCGGCGGTAGCGCAAGACCAGTTGCGGGGTACCCGCCGCGGCCGCGCGCACCAGGTTGCCCAAGCCCTGCCGGGCCGCGGTCATCGTGAACGCCGGCAACTCCCCCTGCGCGGCCAACACATCCGGCGTCGGCGGACCCAACACCGCACGCACGCCGTGGGGAGCGTGGATCACCACCTGGATGCCGTCTGCGGCGTCGGCCACCACCCGCGCCCACTGCCTGCGGACCTCCTCTACCCCGAACCCCGGACCCGGACCCGGGCCGACCGCACCGCGCGCAATCCGACCCGAGGCGTCCCCGTCCGGTGTCCGCTCTCCGTCGCTCATCCGCCCGACCTTTCCCACACGGACACCGACCCTCTCGATCCTACCGTGATTCGACGCGAGAATCTGCCGAATCGCCAGGAAGTCGAGTCGGAGTGAGGGGTGCTCTCGTGTGTCGGAGCGGCTTCACCGCAATGCTCATCGGGCGGAGCGATATCCGTCCGGAGGAGCGTTCGCCGTGGTCGGCCGGCACAACCGAGGGCGCGGGCTCTGGACCGGGAAGAGCGACGGCACGTCGTGGCCTCACACCGCGAAGGAGGGTGCAGCCGCCGGGCACCCGCGCGAACCGCGCGCCCGGAGACCCCAGCGTGCCAGGCGTCAGGCGGCGGTGCGGCGCGCTTCGCCGAGGCGGCGTAGCCCGTCGTCGAGTTCGGCTTGGGCGTGGTCGAGCCAGGTGGTGGTGATGTCGGTGCCGGCAGTGCTGTGGTCTGGACGCCGGTGCAGACGGGGCTCTTCGCCGGGTTCGGCGGCGCGGGCGTGGGTGATGGCGTGGCCGGCTCGGGCGGCGGCGGCGAGTTCCTCGCCGGCCGCGTCCAGGTACGTTCGGGTGGAGGGGTCGGTGACCTTCGCGAGGTTGGCCGGGTCGGTCAGGGCGCGCGCGATCGCCTCGAGGGTCTTGCCGGTGAGTTTGCGGGCGGTCAACGCCGGTGGCAGGCCCGCAAGTTGTGTCAGGTGCGCGAGGGCTGTGCTCTCCAGCAGGGCCAGGGAGTACGTGAGTCGTCCGAGTTTCGACAGGTAGGTGTCATCGGGGAACATGCGGGCCATTGTGCGGTACCGGTCCGACGTGATCGACGTGTTTTCCGTCCGTCGAACGGGTGGCTCTGCGATCCGGGAGGCGGGTGCTCGTCCGCTCCGTTCGGGGCGCCCCGTCCGCATGGCGTGGCGCCGGGTGTCGCCCGCGCGGGGCGGATCTCGACGTGACCGTCGGAGCGCGACGCAGCTCGCCGACTCGCGTAGGCCTCCGATTGCCGATCACTCCGGCGGCCTCGTGCACGGTGATGTGGTCCGTCGAACGGAACCTGAACCCGAAGCCCGGGAAGGTACACCGGACAGGGAAGATCGTGCAGACGCTGTCGGCAGCGGCAGCATCCCCACCAGGTGTTCGGGCCCGGTGCGCTCTCGGCGCGTCGGGCTCCCTGTCGCGGTCAGTCCCACCAGCCGTCGCCGGCGTGCCGGCGTCGAACCCATTCCGGGAGGCCGAAGGCTTCCGGCCCCGGATACCGGTAGGCGCCCGTCTCGCCGACCAGCCAGACCCTGCCCCGTGGGGCCCCTTGACGACGAGCAGCCGGTAGGAGAGTTCATCGTCGGTGCCCAGCACGACGGAGCCGTGGTTGCAGACGTCGGCGACGCGCTCGTCGTGGTCCGCCGCGAAGGGCTCGCCCTCCCGGGCTCAGGTCTCCCGGAGCGGGAACGGCGCGGCGGGATCCCGGTTGACCCAGTGGGACCAACCCGGCGTGAGTCGGCCCAGGGGCGGCGGGCCACCGTCCTCCGGCAGCCCGAGCGAGGACCCGTTGGAGATCTCCGCGACCGGACTCCGGTACGGCTCCGGAAGCACCACCCCGTTCTCGTTCTCCCACGCCGTGACGGCCTCGTATCCGAAAGCCGGCTCCCGCCACGCCGGTTCGAACGCCGAGCGCAGGAATTCGAGAGCGGCCTCGTCGGGACGCTCGTCAGGTGATGCCATCGTCATGGCGACACACTCGCAGAGGGGACCGACCGAGCCGCTGCGAGTGTCCGAAGCAGGTTCGGGGGTCGTGATGGTCGAGCTCCGCCCGCCGTGGGATGCGCCGCGTGTGAGGATCCTGGCCGCGCGGGGCGTGACGACGGCGTGGTGTTCGTCGACGTCGACGAGGACATCGAGGTCGTCATCGACGGCGTGATCCTGGACGACGACATCTACGACGCCTGCATCGACGAAAGCGGCCGTGTTCGCCTGGGCGAATGAAGTGAGCCGATTCATGGGCCAATTCGTCGTGGCCCCCGGTTGATCCCCCCCGATCACGCTTCCGCGAGGATGGGCCCGGTTGTGGTCGGTGGGGCCCAGCCGGGGGATGGGAGTCCTGTGTCGAAACGAACGCGATCGGTTTCGAGGCGGTCCGTCCGCGAGAGCGCGACACTCGCGGCGGTGCCGGCGCGGTCTCCGCGAGGCGGGGCCTCCGACGAAATACCGGGCCCGTACCGGAGTTCGGGCGTCGAGATGACGAGGGTCGTGTCCGGTCGGGGCTCGGTGTCCTACGACCGCCCGCCGTCCGCGGGAAGTCGTCGCCTTCTCCAGTCGGCACGAACGACCGTGCTCCGGCGATCGACAGCCGTGGCGGCGGCGCTGGTCGTGCTGCTCGCGACGGGCTGCTCGGTGGTGGGCGTACTGGACGAAACGAGCTCGGAGAGCAGCGACAACTCGGCCCTTGGCGACGCGAAACTGCGTGACCGGGTCAGGGCCCTGGTGGAACGCGCCCGCTCCGTCCACGTCGTGGTCGACGCCATCGGGAACGGCGAGCCCGATACGCACACGGACATGCGACTCGACGCCAGGACCGGGGACTTTACCGCCCGCATGGAATCCGGCGACCTGGTCGTCGAGGTGATCAGTGTCGGTTCCGACGTGTACGTCAGGGCGACCCGCCTGTTTTGGGCGGACGCACTCGGCTACCTGGACCCCCAGGACGACGCGTTGATCAACGACCTGTACGGCAAGTACGCCCACCTCGTGAGCGACGACCCGCTGCGCGCCGACGTCCTGACCACCTCGAAGTCCTACGATCCGCGCGGGTTCGTCGGGGTGCTCGCCCAGGCCACCCGTAGGGCCGGCCCCGCGCCGAACGCCCACCCCTCGATAGTGTTCGAGCAAACCGGCCCGACCGGCACCACCCACGTGTACATCCCCTCCAAAGGACGACCGCTCCCCGAACTTGCGATCCTCACGGGAGCACCCACCCACTCGCGGACCATCGCCTGGTCGGACTACGACGCCCCCACGCGCGTCCTGCCGCCGACACCGGACCTCATCCTCGAGATGCCCTACGGCGTGAACCGATCACCGTCGATCACCGCTCCCCCGCCCGTCGCTCATGGCGCGTCGCCGGCCGGCGATAATGTTCGATGACGAACTCCCCATCCCTGCTCGCGTCAAGCCGAATGATTTCCGACCGGCGCATCCAGGATTTCGACGTCGTCACCGTCGACGGACGACCCTTGGTGGTCTGCGTCGACTCTCGTGGCCGGAACGCGTTCGACCGGGATCCGGCCGATGACCATTGGACCGAGCACCGGTTGCACAACCCGCGGGGGCCGAACAAGGACGATTCGTCTGCGGATTGCCTGCTCACGATCGAGGCCGCGGTTCTCGACGGACGGGTCGTGGTCGGCGGAGGCGGATACGAGCAGTCGTTCGCTCAGTGCGACTTGCTCTCCGGGGCGGTGCGGGCCGGTTGGGGGTGTCATGACCCAGGGTGTCCGTGTCGGAATGCGCCACCCGCGTCGACCGCGCCCGCGTCAGTGCCCTGCAGTCGGCCGCGGGAGGAAGGCGGTTGTTCAGCGTGAGTCGCGTTCGGAGAGCGCTTCCGCCGGGAGGCTGCGCCAATGTCGCCCGGCCCCGGGACCGGGCGTTCCACGGAGGTAGGCCGGGACGTCGAGCGGGTTCTCCCGGTCCACCGTGAGGAGACGGCACAGGAACTCGACCATGCCGCGGTCGTAGACGCGCCATTCGCTGCCCCGGTCCCCCACGAGCGTCCTCCACGCCTCGGGATCCGGGCCGTCCACGAGCCACCCCGGAGTGTCGCCGCCCCCGTCGCGCCCCACGACCGAAACGCCCAACCGCGTGTGACCAGGTCGGGTGGACCGGTCCTGTCCCAGACGTCGCGCATGCCCTCGGTGGCCGTCTCCACCGTGCCCGCACGAATGCCCCGGCCGCCCCGGGGGACGATCACTCCTCCCGGGCCCCGGGCGCCGCGATCTCCGGCACCGCGTTCGGGATGCCCACGCACGACGACGGCTCACGTGACGATCCGCTGCTGTCCCACCGGTCATGGGCGGTCAGCAGCTATCGGCCGGATGCCGACGCGATCGCCGCTTCGCCGACCCGCATCGTGATCGCCGTGGGCGAGGAGTCCGAAAACGTGCAGACCGGACGCACCTCCGTCGCGACCGCCGAACTCCTCGGGCAGCGGGTGACCGTGTTCCCGAGCCATCACGGCGGGTTCTGCGACGGAGAGTTCGGATATCCGGGGAAGCCGGACGAGTTCGCGCACCACCTGCGCCAGGTCCTTGACGGCACCTCGTAAACCGATCGCCGACCGGGTGGTTTTTTCACGCCGGGTGCTCCGGCCCCGAACACCCTGAGAGCGGGAAGACACTCCCCGAACACCATGCGAGCGGGAAGACTCTCGCACCGCCGCATCCGGGTCACTCCCCGAGCGTCGGGAACGCCGGTACCCGGTCGCCGTCAGAGGGGGCAAGATGGTGTCGTGAACCCCAGGTGTCGCCGTGATCCGGCTCCACGGCGCGGGTTCGGGCGGCCAGGTCTTCTTCGAACAGGGCGATCGCCTCGTGGTGTCCGGGTGTCGGCACCTCACCGCCAACCGAGGCCATCAGGGTATCCGCGCCGGCGAATGGGCCCCGCTTCGGCTGCCCCGTCGACGGCACCGGATAGCCGCTGTGGACCGAGAGGTGAACCTCGCGCCCACCGCGTGACAACGGCCGGCCCACCCCGCCACGGGGCGGGCCGGCCGCACCCGTTCCACGTCACACCGTATCGGCCGCACGCACCCACGTCCGGCACACGCCGGACCCGGACGGGCGGGCCGGATCGGAGCCGTGTGCCCGGCGACTCCCCCGGTCTGCTCCCCCGCGGGGTGCCGGCGTGCCGCGGGGCCGTGGCGGCCGAGACAACAGGCCGGCTCCGGTTACTTCAGGTCCACCTCGGCCATTTTCCGTAACGCCACGTCGTCTCCCTTGTCGTCGGGTGCCGCACATCGGCGCGCCGGCCAGTGGGCATCGCGCCGCGACTGTACGGTGGCGGCCGTTGAAGGATCGCCCACGCCGGGTCCCGGCGTCCCGGCGTCCCGGACATGGGCAAACGGCCGGAGCACCGATACGTGCCACACCACGGCGGATCCCGGCCTTCGCCCTTCCGGCGGCACCGGTGCACCGCGGCCGCCCGGCCCTGACACGCGAAACCCGCCGCCGGCCCGCCGACGACACCGCGCGGCCGACCGGGAGCCGGCAGGGCACCACGTCCCACCCAGTCCTCGCGCTCACACTCGCTGCCCCCGCCGTGTCCCTGCGCCGTCCTACTATAGGGCCGCCGGCCTCCCCTCGATCGAGCCCGGTCCGCCCCCGAGCGCCACACGGCGCGCCTGGCCATTAGTCTTCGTGCGTCATCCTGATGCCTGAGCAGGCTCCGCATCCGTCGAGCGGTTGTGGAGCCCATTTGTGCCTGTGAGGAACCTGTCATGAGCGAGCCGCGCGGGGGCGACGGCCGGAATCATTTCGCTCCACTGCGCCGCCTGCGGTGGGGTCCATGCCCGCGTCGGTCGGCGTTCGGGCGCGAGAGCGAACGCATCGTGACGGCGGTCGTCGGCGCCGCCTCCGGCGAACGGCGCGGTGGTCGCCCGGGCCAGGCGACCGGCGGGCGTCGCGGCGGGGACCCCGAGCCCGCGAAGCCGTCCGATGTCTCCCCGCCCCGGTGGCGGATATGTCATGTGGCGGTTGCGCTCGCACTACCCCTGTATGTGGGATGGGGTCTCCTGCTGGCCACCGGTGGCGGTGATCTCGCGGCTCAGTACTCCTGGGCGGAGTTCGCCGTGCGGCATCCGGGTACACCGTACGGCCTGTTCTGGTTCGGCGGGATCGACGTCGGCAGCTACAGCGTCCTCTCGCCGCCGTTGATGGCGTTGCTCGGGGTCCGCACCCTCGCCGCCCTGAGTGGGTTGACCTCGACCTGGCTGTTGGCCGCGCTGTTGGTGCGCACCACCCGGAGAGTGCCGACGTGGCCGGCGCTGATCGGGGCGCTGGCGGTGTGGGCCAACGTGGTCTCGGGCCGCGCCACATTCGCTCTCGGTGTCGCAAGCGCGCTGGGCACCTTGCTGGTCCTCGTCGGGCGGCACACACCTGTGTGGCGGCTCGTCGCGGGGGTCGTGGGGACGGGGCTGACCGTGCTGTTCAGCCCCGTGGCCGGTCTGTTCCTTCTCGTGGCGGGCGCGGGGTTCCTGCTCGACCGGCAGTGGGCGAGAGGCCTGGCCCTGATCGTGCCGACGGGTGTGGTCGGCGGGTTGGTGAGCGCGCTGTTCCCGTCCCACGGCCAACAGCCCATGGGAGCCGAGCGGATCATCCTGCCGGTCCTGGCCGGCGTCGTGGTGGCGTTGACGGCACCGCGCGACTGGCGCGAGCTGCGGGCCGGTGGTGCGGTCTACGCCGTCGGTGTGGTGCTGACCTGGCTGATTCCTTCGCCGGTGGGCACCAACGTCGAGCGCCTGGGCACGCTTCTCGGCGCGCCTGTGCTGCTGGCAATCTGGTTCGAACGGAGACGGCGAGGCCCGCAGCCCGGGAGGTTCTCGCTCCGAGTCGGTGGTGACGTGTCCTTCCGCTCGCGCTTCTGTGCAGCGGGGCTGGCGATGTGCGTGATCTGGACGGCGGTGGTGGCGGTCCGAGATGTGCAGGCGCATACGGAGGTGCCCGACTGGTCGCGGCACACCGCCGGGGTCATCGCCGAGTTGGACCGGCTGGGCGCCTATCGCGGCCGTGTCGAAGTGGTCCCCACCGGCTCGCACCGCGAGGCCCGGGTGTTCGCCCGATATTTCCAGGCGGTGCGCGGCTGGAACCGCCAACTCGACATGGAGCGCGGCCGGTTGTTCTACTCCGAGGAGCTCGACGAGGCGCGCTATCGGGCGTGGCTGAACGATTGGGCGGTCGGCTACGTCGTCCTGCCGCACGCCCCACCGGACGGCTACGCCAGGACCGAGGCCGCGTTGATCCGGTCCGGACGCCTGGGCTCCTGGCTGGAGCCGGTCTGGAACGACGCCTATTGGACCGTCTTCCGCGTCCGGGACGCCGTGCCACTGGCCACCGCCCCCGCCGAAGTGCTCCGTGCCGGCGACGCCGACATCGTGCTCAGGATGCCCCGCCCGGGAACGGTCACCGTGCGTGCCACCTACTCGCATTGGCTGTATTCCGACGGCGCCTGCCTGCGCGCGAGCGGCCCCTGGATACAACTGACCGCTTCGCGCCCCGGGATCTACCGGATCACCTCCAGCTACTTCCCCCCGGATGGCTGTCGAACATGAGGTTCGCGGCCGGGAGGCACTGACGCGGTCCCACATCCCCGAGGCCGCTCAGCCTTTGCCGGCATCGGCCCAGCCGGGCAACACCGTGCACGTCTCCGAGATGTTCCGCCTCGTACGCGGCACCGGGCGCATCCTCGACGTGCTCGACGTCCTGCACCGCGACCGCCTCGGCCGGCGCATCCACGACGGCACGTTCTCCGCGATGGACCTCACCGCTCGCCACCCGCGCACCGGCGAACTGCTGTCCACGGTGAACGCGGTGAGTTCGTGGGTGTGGTCCGAGCCCACACTGCTTCGGTCGGCGGCCTGCGCGTCGATCCGGTGACGACAAACGTGCTTCGTCGGCAGGAAAAGACAGCTCGGTGCTCCCGTGAACGGGGACAAGGGCAGGGGATGTGAGGTGTGTGCCTCGACGCCGAACGGTACCCGGCGGGGCAGCTTTCGGCGCCCCCGTCTGACCCCGGGGCAACTCGCGGCGGTCGTCCGTCATGGACTCGTGGCGAGGTCGGCTCATCGTCCGGTCACGGTGTGGGAGGCCGGTCGGATTCGGCTTCCGACGCGTTTCGGGCCGCGGCGAGTGCGGAGTCCACCTCCTTCAGCGAGCCGCGCAACGTGTGGGCGCGATCGAGCATCGCGCGCGTGGCGCCGACGAGCGCGGCCGCGTCGCGGTAGCCGCGTCGTTGCAGTTCCGACAGGCGCGCGGGTCGAAAGTCCAACAGCGCGCCCAGGTTCCCCAGTCGTCGATCGGGGTGCTCGACGATGTCGTCGGTGGGCCGGATCTCCAGCGGGGCACATCCCGGATAGGCCGCGCCGTCCCAGACCACGCCGTTGCCCAGGTGGACGACCACGGCGTTGGTGCAACCGCTGTCCGCCGCCAAAGGGTTCAGCGGCACGTTGTCACCGAGGCCGCCGTCCCGGTAGGGGCGGCCGGCGACCCGGCGCGGCGGGAAGACGAACGGCAACGCCGCACTGGCCAACAACGCGTCGTGCATGTCGTGCTCGGCCAGGTCCTGGACGCGCAACCAGGTCGCGGAGGCACCGGCGGCGGAGCGCCCGAGGTCGACCAGCCACCCCAACCCGGACCAGCCGGCCATCGCGGGGAAGACCGAGACCCACAGGTCCGGACCGCGCCCGAGAGCCGCCGGATCCACCCAGCGTTCCAGCAGTCCGCGCAGGAACTCGGTGCGCAGGATCGGACTGTGCCTGCGGCGGTGGAGCTCGCGCAGACCCGCCGGTGGACCGGACGCGTTCTCGGGCACCGGGACGTGCGCGAGTTCGGCCCGCACGCCCGCGCCGACGCCCGCGCCGCGCTCGTTCTCGGCGGCCTGGTACGCCGTCCCCAGGGCCTCCCAGACCACGGCCAGCCGAGCGGCCCCCTCGGCCAACGAGGGCGAGGAGGCGACCACGGCCGCGTTCAAGGCGCCGATGCTGGCACCGGAGATCGCGCGCGGTTCGAGGCCCTCCTCGGCCAGTCGGCGCAATACGCCGACCTGATAGGCGCCCTTGGCCCCACCGCCGGCCAGTACCAGTCCCCAGACCGACGCGGCGGAGCCGGCGGACAGCGGTCGGGGCACGGCCACGATGTCGGTCGACCGAGGCTCGGCGCCGCGGTGTCGACCCGGCGCGGTGGGAGTCGGACTCGTGCTCGTGGTGGGCACCGGAGCCGAAATCGGCCGCGTCGGACCGGTGTCGGGCACGGGGGTGGCGGGCGGCTGTGGGGATTCGGCAGCCGGCGCCCGCTCACCGCTGGATCCAGGACCCCGAGAAGGCTCGGAGGCGCATTCCGCCTCTGCCTCCGCGGACGCCTCGGCGCCTCGCGCCGACCCCACGACGGGTCCCGCATCCGCATCCGCGGACGCCTCGGCGCCTCGCGCCGACCCCACGACGGGTTCCGCTTCCACGCCGGGCCCGGGGCCCATCGCCGGCTCCGCGGGAGAGAGCATCCGACGGTCGGCGGCGACCACCGCGGCCGTGCTCGCCACCACCTGGCGCACGAACGCCCGCGGGTTGACCGTCCGCCCCGGCCGGATGTCGTACCGTGCCGCGTCCTCGATCGCCCGGTGGACCACGTCCTGGACCGGACCCGCCGCCTCGGCCGCCAGCACCAGACATCGGCCGACCACATACGGCAGCGGAAGCAGCGGCACGTGACCGTCCACGAGCCGGGAGTAGGAACGGACCAGGTCGGCGAGCATGGGGATGTCCGCCGGTGATTCCAACCGCAGACACGGGGCCAACAACTCGTCGTCGAGCAACAGCAGGCGGGGCAGTCGCGTACGGCTGCCCGCCAGGATCTTGTTCGCCAGCAGATCGCGGAACATCGGGTCACCGCTTTGGAATTCGTACTGGCCCACCGGTCCGCGATACGCCTCCTGGGCGAGCAGAACCACCTGCAACGCCCAGGGCAGCCCGCGATAGGTCTGCTCGGCCGACCACGCCGTGATCAACATGTCGAGGTGGTGCATCGCCTCCAGGCGGCCGGTCAGCAGTCGGTGCTGATCGGCCCAGCCGGCCTGCAGCCGGGTCAGGGTCGCGTCGAGCGCCGTCCGATGGTCGCTCTCGTCGGTGGTCAGCCGGTCCAGGTCCTGCCGGGTCCGGGCGAGGAGCCGACCGGCCTGAGCCAGGGCGAGGTTGGACACCGAGCCCTGGCCGGTGAGTTCCTCGATCCGCTGCAGCAGCAACCGCTGTGCGTCGACCACGTTGCGGTTGAGCAGGGATTGCGCCTCTCGCCCCACGGTCCGGGCCACGAACGCCTTGAAGAACCCGCTGTGCCGGGGAAGCCGGGTCAGATCGGTGGCGACCTGGAGGCAGTTGACCAGTTCGAGCAACAGCGCGTCGCTGACCAGCGGGATGCTCCGGGCCAGTTCGGAGACCCGGGCGGGGGCGATCTCAAACTCACCGGTCGGGCCGGTCGGGTCGCTCATTGCAGGCCGTGCAGGGAGGTGATCGGCTGGAGGCCGTCGAGGAAGTCCTCGGCGATCAGCGTCTCGGCCCGCAACTCCTCATGGAAGCGGCCCACCCGCGCCTCCCACTCGCCGAGTGATTCACGCTTGCGCTCGCGATCCTTGAGCGATTCGGCGAGCGCGTCCCGGTAGCGCTGGAGGTATCTACGCAATTGCGCGTAGTAGTTCTCCACGTGTCGGGACAACTCGCTCGTCAGGTAGGCGTGGAACTCCTCGCGCATCGCCTCGATTTTGCGGTCCAGGTCGCCGATCATCCGCTCGCGTACATCGTCCAGGCCAATCCGGTGGAACGACTTCTGCTGTTCCTCGCGATGTTGCTCCCGGAATGTGCCCCAGCCGATCCACACCTTGTACCAGACGCGCCGGCGCAGGGTCTTCTCCACCAAGATCTCGATGGTGCGCTGTTCGCTGCGCAGCGGGATCGCGGCCCAGTCCTCGGTGTCGTCGGAGAGTTCGGCCGGCGGCACGTCGAGGGTGATCCGGAACTGGGTGCGCAGGCGTCGGTGCGCCTCTTCCAGTACCGGCTGGAGCCGAGCACCGTGCCGGTCCACCTCGCTGTTGATCCGTTCGACGAAGGTGCGTGCGGCCGTGCTCTGGGCCGCCTTCAGCGCCTCGTCGATGCTCTCGATCACGGGCCGGGTGAGCAGGCTCAGGAATGCCTGCGCGTCCTCCACGGTGTCGAATTCGACCGCGTCCACGGCCGGCACCTGCTGATTGGGCCGAAGCGCCTGGGAGATCAGCCGGGCCTCCCCCGCGATACCGGCGGGCTTGTCCGTCACCTCGATGTCGCGGATGGCGCGCAGGCTCCTGCCGCGCGTGCCACGCAGGATCTTGTCGACGTCGGAGCGCAGTTGGTCGGCGACGTCGGTATTGCTGTCGAGTTCCTCGCGTATCTCGCCGATCCGGCGCAGGTCGTTGTCGAGCAGTTCGATCTCGGTGGCCACCGCCTCACGACTGCTCTTGAGTGCGCCGCGCCGCAGTTGCACCTCGTTTGCCAGTCCGACGATGCCCGCGACCGTGCGGCGCAGGGCGTTCTGCATGACCCGGGAGCCCGCCTGGGTACGCAGCGTGGCGATCGCCTGGCGCAGGAAGTCGTCGAGGCCGGAGCGCGAGCGGGCCTTCTCCGCGAGTCTGCGCACGCTTTCCGTGGTCGCCTCGCCGAGTTCCTCCTCGGCTTCGATCGTGTAGATCAACTCGTACAGCGCCCGCGTGGCCGGTCCGCTCCGAGGCTGGAAGCTGCCCGGTCGGGTCGCCTCGGCCGCCTCGACCTCGTCGAGGCAGCGGACCGCCTGGAGGGCCCGGATCGCGACGAGTTCGAAGACCCGGTCACTTGCGTCGCCGTCCACCAGACGCAGGTCGTCGATCACGAACCGGCGGAGTTCGTCGCGTTTCATGTCGCCCTGTCGGCGCTGGTCGACCTTGTTGACCACGGCGAACAACTGGTCGCGTCGGATCACCGCGAGCGCCGGTTCCATCGTGTCCTTGATGGTCGTCGCGGCGGTGCTGTTGAGCTTGGTGAAGTCCAGGACGACCAGGATGACCGAGCACTTGTCGAGTTGTTGGCGCAGTACGTCGGACAGGCGCAGGCCGCTGTTCGCCTCGTCCGGGCCGGGGGTGTCCACCAGCACGAGGTGGCCGAACGCGGTCGTGTCGTCGGTGGGAGCCCATCGGTGCGAGGCCACGATGCGGGGCACGGCGTGCAGCCGGTCCGCCAGGTGCACGGGATTGCGCAGCCCCGCCGCCAGGCGTGTCAGGTCGTTGAACGCGGTGAGGGCGCCGCGAATGTCGTCCAGGCCGGTGAAGGTGGTGCGGTTCCAGCGAGCGAGCCAGTCGTCCTGGATCTGCCGAAGGAAGTCGGCGAGGTAGGGGTAGCGGCCGGTCATCCGATCCCGATAGCCGGGATCGGCGCTGTCCGGGGCCAGTTCGTCGGCGATCCGGCGGATGGCCTCACGAAAGAGTTCGTGGTCCCTGGGGTCGATCTGCAGCGTCGGGCGAAGCCTGTCGTCGGGCTGGGAGAGCACGATCTCGGTCGGTAACGTGGTCATCGCGGCGGCCCGGCTGGGCACCAGGTCGTAGCCGACCAGCGAGTTGACGATGGTGGATTTGCCGGCCTTCATCGGCGCGATGATCGCCATCCGAAGTTCCAGGTTCTGCACGGAGGTTCGCGCCTCGGTGACCAGATCGATCAGTGCCTGGGTGGCCTTCTTGCGATTCTTCGTGTCCTCCAGGTGCGGATCCGCTTGTGCGAGCAGGGATTCCACCCGGGCGAAGAACTCCAGCACGTCCTGGTGCAGCGCCGCCAGTCTCCTGGGCAGCATGGGATCCGTGTACGTCATCGCTCACCCCCGGGCGGCGCCGGGCAGACGCCGCCGAATACGTCGCGTACCGACCATGATTCCGAACCAGGCTACGCACTGCCCGCCCCTCCTCGCAGTCGATCGGGATCGCCGCGGGGATCGCGTCGCCCCCGGCCGAGGCGTCACGCCGCCGCGGCCAACCGACGCACCGGTCCCGGACGAACTGCGCACCGCGCTGGACGCGTGCGCGAGCGAGACGATCGCCCAAGTGATGGCACCGCTGCCCTGGATGCGCGCGATCGACTGCACCGGCCACACCGCACTCCACCGCTGCCTTCGCGCACTGCTCCACATCGAAGACCCCGAACCGCGACCGGACAACCCGTGGAATCACCTCCGCAGCCCGGTCGGACCGCCACGAAACCCGGGAAAAGCACCCGGCTCACGGCCCGTTGGGCGCCTGCCGGTCGTCGAACCGGCCCATCACCCGCGTTCGCGGGGAAAGCCGGGACGCCACGGATCGGCGTGTGTCGGTGACCCCCGTGAGGTGCCGCCGCACATCGGTCACACGCATGCCGGCAGCCAGGGCGGCGGCGATGCCGGTATCGGCATCCTCGAAGACCACGCAGCAGCGGGCCGGGACCCCCAACAGTCCTGCGGCGCGGAGAAAGATGTCGGGGGCGGGCTTGCCGCGCGCGACGTCATCACGGACAACGACCACGTCGAACACACGGGCCGGCTTTGCGGCGTCCCAGTCCCGCCCGGACGAAACGGCGACTGCTGCCGGTGGCGATCGCAGCAGGGACGCCGGGACCCCGGCCGCGGGCCAACCGCGCCGCCGGCTCGATGACGCGCACGTCACCGACCCGCCGCTTCGAGCGAGGCCGTCAGCTGCGACGCCTCGGCGTCGTGGGCGAACACACGCCACTCCACAGGTTCCACACGCTCGGCCGCGCTCTGCCGCACTTGCGCGGCAAGCCGCGCGACCGGGGTCGAGGCGTCCAGAGCGAGGTGCTCGACGATGCAGTGGGTACCGTAGTGAGTGAGGGTCAACGGTCCGATCCGCTCGACCACTGTGCCGAACCGCGGATGCGCCGAACCGGAGCCACGCAGGATGCGATCGTGCGCTGCAAGCAGTTCCCCCACGTCCAAGACCACCGCGGCATTCAAGCACTGCAAGTCCCGCGAAACCATTGGTTGGATGCGAACGGGCCCGTCGAACGAATGTGATTCTTCTCGGCCGGGTTGATCGACCCTGCACCGGCGGTGCCTCCGACGAAGCCCGCGAAGCCCGCGAAGCCCGCGAAGCCTTCGCACACAACGCGTACCGCCGGGTGTGCCGCTAGGGAGCGGATCGCGTTCTCGGTGTCCCGACGGTGTGCCTGTACTGGCCCCACACGGGGGGGTGTGGACGATCCTCGCGCACGAGTTGCGGTGGCTCGAGGAGTGGGTGAGGACCGTCGCGGTGCCGGTGTTGCCGACCGGACGCCACGACGTTTCGGTGTTGCCACCGCAGGTGCACATCTCCACCGGCTACGACGACCTGCGAGGACGACTCGCCGACGCCGGTAGCGCCCAGGCCACCGAACACTCCCGGGCCCGGCTCGACGACGTGGTCCTCGACGTGGTCCATCGCGGCACGCCGGTCGCCCGGTGGGTCGTCCCGGCAGAAAGCCGCCTGGGACACGCTCACCAGCCACCAACGCGAACGAGTGGGCGTGTGCGGGTCTTGATCGGATAGGCGGAGAGTGCATCGGGTCGTACCCACCTGTCCGGGCCCTTGTCGGCGGTGGCGTCGGGTCTCGTAGGCGCCCGCAAAATGGCTGGTCACAGGTGCGGCCTGTGCAGGACCCTGAACGTATGCCTCGACGTCTGATGTTCGTGCAGTTGAAGACTGGTTACAGCACCGACCGCGGACCCTCGTGGATCGGGTGGGTGGACTTCTCGAAGACTTGGAGCACCGCGTACTTTCACGGCAGGACACTGCGCCGTGCAGGGGGGATGTCCGACGCGAACTTCTACGACGTGGCGACCGGTGAGGAGTTCTGGGTCTCCGGGCCGAAGCGGGACCGCACCGACACCCGCTACGGCCCCTCCAACTCTGAAATCGAGCCGGGCGCCGTCGAGACCTATCACGCCTTCCTGGACGGTGCGCCCCTGCCAGGCCGGGAAAGCGGCTGACCTCGCGCCCCTGCCAGGGGGTGCGTCCGGGTCTTGCTCAGATACACAGAAAGTGCTTCCGACCTGCGTCTATTGGACTCCGGTTCGGCGGGTCGGGGGCCCTCATCCCCGACCGCACCGTCACCTCACCGTCCGGCGCACCGGCGGGCGCACCGGGGTCACCGGGGTCGGCGCAGGGTCGCGAACGCCTTCCCGTCGATCGGGCCGTGGGCGTGGAGGCGGTCGACGGTGGTGGCCTGTACCTCGAGGACGAAGGTGGCACGGAGGTGGCACGGCCGCGTGGTACCGCGCGGGGGCGTCCGGCGGGCGGGCCCGGCGCGCGACCCAGGGGCCGGCGAAGTCGTTGAACCCGCGTGAGCACCTGCTCGCCCCGCCCCCTCGTCACCGCCACGCTGTCTGCCACCCGTGCGAGGACCGGGCCCCGGCCGACGACACACCGGCCGTGCGGAAGCAACAGGAAGGCGACTCGGCGGAGTTGCGCCCCTTGGGTGGGTGATTTCCCTATCGCGGTCGACCGGTTCGGCGATGAGGATTCGCGGACGGACACAAAGGTGGGGCGCGCATGGGCGGCGGCGACGACGGTGAGCGGAAGACGTGCGGGTGCTGCTCGAGGAGCACGACGCCGCGCTGCGCGAGGTCGATCCCGGCGACACGGGGTCCGTCCTGCGGGCGGCATGCCAGGGCTTTTGCCCGGCGGGAGCGGCGGGCAGTCTCCTGGCGCTGTGCGCGGACCGGGAGAGATCCTCCCCGCGTTGTGGGACAACGCCTCGCCGGTCCTGGCGGCGGCGCTCCTCGCGCTGCAGGGCGCGCCGTCCCTGGCGGGAGGGCAGGGGGCCCGGATCCCGCGGGCGGCCCGGCGAGGCGATCGGCGACGACGAGGCCGAGGAGGTACGTCATGCAATCCTCCGGCTCGCGCTCACCCTGAACACCGTGCTCCCGGCCGCCGCCGACCGCGCCGGCGCAGTAGGCGACCGGGACGCGTGCCGCCAGGCCGCCCTGCTCGCCCACGAACCGTCCGACTGCTACGAAGGCCGTTTCCGCGGCCGGCGGGTGGGTCGACGCGGTCGGCCGGTTGTCTCCGGGAGCGTAGGCGTCACTCGGCGGCCGGTGGGTCGTTGTGCCCGTCCCGTCGTGGTGGTCCGGCGTCTCCCCGTCGCCGGGTCCCGCCGCGGCCCTGCGGTCCCTGCCCCGAGGCCGCGGGGTGGGCGGGCGCTTCGGTGCCGGCAGGCGTGACGCCGGCACCGACCGCGCCCGGGACACGATCGGCGTCACCCGACCGAAGCTCGCGCCGCGCCTGCGAAACGTCGCCGCTGTGGGGGCGGGCCGTCGATCGTCCAAAACCGGTGAGGGTGCTCGACGTACGAAGCCGGATCCACCGCGCCCCGGGCCCGCCGCCGCCGTCGTGCCGGCCAGCAGCGGCCCGAGACCGTACTCCCTCGAACGCCCACTGTCGTGCCGGCCGGTTCGGCCGGAAGAGCGATCACGCGCGCCGTCGGCTATGGTGCCCGTGCTCGGACGGGTCGAAGACCTGTGTCGGACGGGGGAGTTGGTGTGCTCATGAGGCGTGTGGTGTTACTCGCCGTCGGTGTGGCGTCGAGCCTGGCAGTCGCGGGATGCGTTGATTCCGGCGGCGGGAGCCCGAAGGGCCCGGATGGCGGATCCGCCGCAACGGCGGCCGCTTCGGGCGGTGCGGGGCGCCGGTCCACGGCGGCCGCGTTTCCCGGGGAACCACCGGCGGGCGTACGCGGCGCACCGCTCTGGTCGGCGCAACTGACCGGCCGAGGAGCGAGCGCCGCACCCGTCGGCGCGAGCGTCGCCTTGATCACGCCGCACGGGGACGGCGGGGACGGCAGTGGTGTGGAGTTCCGCGACGCGGCGACCGGCGCGAGTCACGCGAGCGTCGAAGTTCCCGGCAAGCCGGTCGCGGGCACCTGGCACGGCCGTCCCGCGCTGGTGAGCGAGAGCGTGAAGAAGACTCCCTCCGACGGGAT
The DNA here is from genome assembly GCF_044460165.1 of Embleya sp. NPDC050154. NCBI lineage: Bacteria > Bacillati > Actinomycetota > Actinomycetes > Kitasatosporales > Streptomycetaceae > Embleya > Embleya sp. NPDC050154. Next base: position 493,306 of record NZ_JBITJP010000004.1, on the reverse strand, counting down.
CTCGCCGGCGAAGACGGCCTGGGTGGTCGACGTCTTCGACGAAAAGGGGCAGCGCATCGCCCACAAGGAATACCCGGGCCAGGACAAGCCCTTCATCGTCGACGGCAGGCGCATCGTCACCGAGCACGGCAGGGGAAGCGACGCCGGGGCCTTGGTGATCAGCGACGCCGGCAGCGACGCTCCCGGCTGGCGGATCCCCTGCCAGGACCGGGTCTGCATGGACGAGAGCGCCACCGTCGCCTCCGGGGTGATCGTCCACCGGCGCCGCGACTCCAAGTCCGTGGACCTGCACAGAGCGGAGACCCTGGCCGGGTTCGATCCCGCCACCGGGGCCACCCTGTGGACGCCGCAGAACCTCGCCCGGCCGGCCGGCGCAGCCGCCACCGTGGATCCCGAACTCGTCGAACAGGACGGCGACAAGCTGGTCATCGCCTGGTACGACTACGGCGCAACGCAGTCCCACGCCATCGCCTACAGTGTCAACAACCCCGTCACCGGCAGGCTGCTGTCGACCGGCCCGACGCTTTCGGGCACGCACAAGTCCGGGCTCTCCAACCCTCAGGGATCCGTCGTCGTGGTCGCGACGACGAACACCACCGCCGCCTGGGAGACCGACACCGGGAAACTGCTGTGGCAGCAGGCCAAGGACGAGGTCCGCCTGGCCCCGGTCACCGTCGTGGGCCCGGTCCTGTACTCCGGCGAGAACCCCTCGATGGCCGTCGACCTCCGCACCAAAGCAGTCCTCCAACGCACCGTCTCGGACATGCCCCTACCGGTGGGCACCGGCCACGCCGTGATCACCCGCAACCCCGGAGTCGCATACGTCTTCGCCACCCGACAAAACTGACCGGTACGCACGGCTGCACACCGAGAGCGGCGGGTGGTCGAGCGCGGCGTCGGCACCCCTGACCGGACGCAGGAGATGATGGCCGGGCAGCGCCACGCGATCCGGATGGACGAAGTCGACAGGCAGCCACGTCATGAGCCGCAGGCCGGCAGCCGACGGGCCGCCGCCCCACACCCGGTTGCACCCCAAGGACAAAGGACGTCTGGCGGACGGTTTCCGCGATGGGGCATCAGCGCGTCGCGAGGCCGCATTCGTAGGCGAATACCACGGCCTGGACGCGGTCGCGGAGGTCGAGCTTGGTGAGTACACGTCCGATGTGGGTCTTGACGGTGGTCTCGCCGAGGTGGAGGGCGGCGGCGATCTCGCGGTTGCTGAGGCCGCGGGCGACCAGGCCGAGGACTTCGCGTTCGCGGTCGGTCAGCAGGTCGAGGCGTTCGCGGCCGACCGGTGGGCTGCTGCCGGTGACGTAGCGGTCGATCAGGCGCCGGGTGACGGAGTGGGAGACGAAGGTGCCGCCGCGCAGTACGCCGCGTATCGCCACGAGCATTTCGTCGGCGGGTGCGTCCTTGACCAGGAAGCCGCTCGCGCCTTCGCGCAGGGCTGCGTACGCGTACTCGTCGAGGTCGAAGGTCGTGATGACCAGGACGCGCACGCCGGGCAGTTCGCGGACGATACGACCGGTGGCCGCGACGCCGTCCAGTACGGGCATGCGCACATCCATGAGCACGAGGTCCGGGCGCAGCGCCGCGGCGAGTTCCACGGCGCGGCCGCCGTCCGCGGCCTCGCCGACGACCGTCAGGTCATCCTGGCTGTCCACCACCATGCGCAGACCGACGCGCATCAGTTCTTGGTCGTCGCAGAGCAGGACGCGTGCCGGGGACGGTTCGCCGGAGCGGATCTCGGCGTCGAGGGGGCCGGTCATCGTGCGACCGCCGCATCCTGGATCGGGGCGTGGTGGAACGCCGAGTCGGGGAGGCGGAGTTCCGCACGGACGCGGTATCCGCCCTCCGGGGTCGTGCCCGCGTACACGGTGCCGTGGAAGAGCGCTGCGCGGGCCCGCATGCCGGCCAGGCCGTGCCCTGCCACCGCGGTATGGGCGGGGCCGCTCACGAGGGTTTCGTGCGTTTCGTCGACACGCTCTGCCGCCCGGGGGCGATGGCCGGCGGTGTTGACGACCTCGACCTGCGCCACCCTTCCGGGGCCCGGGTCACCGAAGTCCACACGGACATGCGCCGACGCGTCCGGGGCCGCGTGCTTGAGGAAGTTGGTCAAGGCCTCCTGGACGATGCGGAAGACCTGTAGGCCGGCGCTGGCCGGGAAGGCGTCCGGGCTGCCGTGCAGCGTCAGCCGTACCGGGCGCTGCTCGGTGCCGGCTTGCTCGACCAGGCCGCGCAGGTCCTGGACGGTGGGCTGGGGCTCGCGCTCGGCCACCACGCGGAGCAGGCGGCGCAGATCGTCCAGGGCGGCGCGGCCGGTCGCCGAGATCGTGTCGAGGGTGCGGCCGACCACCTGCGGTTCCTTGTGCCGGGCCAGCCGGGCGCCTTCGGCGTGCACGACCATCACGCTCACGCTGTGGGCCAGGACGTCGTGCAACTCGTGGGCGATGCGCGCCCGTTCCTCGGCCGCGGCGGCGCGGGCGTGGGCCCGGCGCTCGGACTCGGCGTGCGAGGCGCGCTCCACGACCTCGGCCAGGTAGGCGCGGCGGGCCAAGACGTACTCGGCGAGCATCCACGAGCTGCCGAACATCAGCGCGACCAGCAGCGCGACGTTGGACCAGTTCACGGACTCGTCCAGGTACCAGGTCAGCGCGTACGCGGTGAACCATGCCGCGACCGCGAGGCACATCGCGGCGGCGGCACGCCGATGGCCGCGGACCACCAGCGTGTAGATCGCGACGAACAGTACGGCGTCGCACAGTCGCGGCTCGCCGCGCCATGGGTGGACGGCGTACTGCAGCCACGCCACCGCCACGACCCAGGCGGCGAAGGCGCGCGGGAACCGGCGGCGGACGAGCAGCGGCAGGAGCAGCGCCGCGGTGAACGTGACCTGCACCCACACCGGGCGCCAACCCGGTCCGTGCAGCCGGTCGTTGGGCGAGGCCAGGACGACGATCAGCACGGCGTCGACCGGCCACCGGTGGTGGCGCAGCCACGGAATCAATCGATGGAGGCGGGGCACGCTCCCCAGGCTAGGTTTCGGCCCCGTCCCGGCGCCTCGTACCGGGGAGGGGGATGGCGGCGGCACCTCAGGATGACGGTCCGGTCCGCGAGGAGGACACCGCGGTGTCCTGCGGGACGATCATCCGCGACTCACCGGGGGACGTGCGGCGACGGCCCGCGTTCCTAGCTTTTCGGCATGTTCTTCCGAGAGTTCCTCCGCCACCCTCTCCGTACCGGCGCCGTCGCGGCGAGCTCGCACGGTTTGGCCGACTGCCTCACCGACGGCATCGGGCTCGGCGACGCCTCGCTTGTCGTCGAGTTGGGGCCCGGCACCGGCGCGGTCACCGATGCGCTGCTGGCCCGCATGCGGCCCGGTGCGCACCTCGTCGCGATCGAGGTGAACCCGCACCTTGCCGCCGGCCTTCGGGCCCGGTTGGCCCGACGCGCCGCGCTGGCGGCGGCCGGCGCCGGGGCGGCCCTCCCGGACGCCCGGGTGGACGTGGACGTCGTCGACGGGTCGGCCGCGGACCTGTCGCGGCTGGTCCCGTCCGGCGGGGTGGACGCCGTCGTCTCGGGCCTGCCCTGGGCGGTGATGCCGGTCGGCGTCCGCCGGGAGATCCTCGACGCGGTCACCGGCGCGCTGACACCGGGCGGGTGGATGACGACGTTCGCGTACGGGCACGCCGCCTGGATGCCGACGGCACGCCGCTTCGCCGACGAACTCTCCGATGCCTTCGGCACCGTCGAACGCACCCGGACCGTGTGGCGGAACCTTCCGCCCGCCTTCGTCTACCGGGCCAAGACGGCGTAGGCGGCGTACCTTCCTCCCGCCGCAAGGCGATGTTCGCCGCGCTGCCACCGGGATTCGGCCGGCGCCGTGGGTCGGCGTCTCGCCGCCCGCGTCGACGACCCGGGCGGGCGGGTGTAGCAGGCGCTGTCGCTGCCCTCGTCAAGGACACCGCCGGTGGTGGCCATCCACTGAACATCCCACCCGCCGCAGGAGTGAAGGTCAGCAGTTCGTCGGATGTCTTTCGACAGGCTTGATGTAGCGGTGGCAGGGGACGAGGACGGGGTCCGCGGCGCCGTCCGCCGGATAGGCGAACGGGCCTTCGTCGGTCGAGCCGTTGCGTGCGTAGAACCTGCGGGCCCGGGCGTTGCCGCCCACGACGGCCAACCACGCCCGACACGGGTGCGGCACCCGAGGCACCGATTCCCAGTGATGATCCCAGCGCGACGGCTGCCGACGTCCGGCGTATGCGCATTGATTCCCGACTCCCTGCGATTGTGGGTGCCGTCATCGAAATAACGGACGCCGACGGCGTGTGTCCAGATTGCCGGGGAGCCCGAGCACTCGCCTTGTACGAAGGCGCACTCTCCAAGCAAAGCCGGCCAACGCGTCCGGCAGCCGCCCCGACATTCGGGCGGCCGCACCGCGACGACGGCGAACGACATGAGGGGTTGCCGCTTCGTCCCCACCCGCTGCCTGATCACCCGTGGCGGTTCGCTCTCGGCGTCGGCATGCCGAGCGCGACTGGCCCGCCCGATGCCGCCGCATCGATCTGGCCGATCCTGGATTCCGCACCGGCGACGCTGACGCGGAGTCCCTCGATCTCGCCGCGCCGGCCTTCGCGCTCGGCTTCGGCGATCCGGTCGAGCAGGTTGTCGCGGATCTCCACGAGCCGGCCGCGCTGCGCGGGGTCGGGGCGCAGCGGGGAGCAGCGGACGCAGACGTGTCGGCCGCCCATGGCAGGTCATCGCCCCCGCGCCTGTTCCGCAGAGCGAGTCCCCCAACGATCCCAGCGTCGCCGCCTGCCACAGCGTTGCCGAGTTCGTCACCTGCGCGGAGTCCTACCGTCCCACTGACGGCATCCGGAGCTGGATCCATGACTATGTCCCGGGCTCAGCCTCCGTATTGCTCGGGGGCAGCGCCTTTGAGGAGCACCCGCGGTAGACGAATGAGTCCGATGTGATCAATCGTTGTCGATGAGGTTGAGGCCGTGGTTGAGGTGGGCATGGAATGTGGGCCTGGCGCCGGTCGGACCGCTCAGGACGAATTCGTAGGCGGCGTCGTCGGGGTCGTCGGGGTGCAATCGGTGTCCGTGGACTTCCACTTCGTACCAGCCGGGTGGTACGGAAATGCGCCGATGCCGGGGATGGTCGGGCGTCCACTTCGTGAGGTAGCCCAGGCCGCACAGCAGCAGTTCTCCCGACCGGACGTGCAGAACCCACCCGGCGGATGTCACCTTGGGGTCCTGCCACGGTGAAGGGCTGCGGGCGTGGCGTACGAGCACGGTGTAGAAACCGGGATCGATGTTCTGCGCGGGAATCGCGATGCCGTCCCGTACGACCCGATCGCCCTGCTCACTCGTGCTGAACAACTGCAGCAGATTCCTGCCGACAGGGCTGCCGACACCGAGATCGTCGAGCCCTGTGGCATCCAGCAGCACGAAGCCGAAGAGCTCGGGAAAGCATCCTTCGAACCGCTCGCTGGGAAATGTCATGGCCGCACGGTAACGGGTTGCGCCTGCACGCAGCTTCCCGCGGAGCGGGGTAGCCGCGTTGCGGTTGGCTGTGCGTCCACCTTGCCAACGCGACGTCCGAATGTCGCCAGACTCCCGACTGGAGACCCACGAGCATCGACATGTCCACGAACGCAACACAGAGACGAGCGAACATGACTGCGGTGCTTCAGGGCAAGGTTGCATTCGTGACCGGCGGTAGCAGGGGGATCGGCGAGGCGGTCGCGCTCAGGCTGGCCGAGGACGGAGCCGATGTCGCGCTGACCTATCAGCACAATGCCGAGCGCGCGGCGGACGTGGTGGATCGGATCAAGGCACTGGGCCGCCGGGCCTGGGCGGTACGGTCCGACAGCGCGGACCCGGCGGCGGTGCGCGAGGCGGTGGATCGGGCCGCTGCCGAGTTCGGTCGGCTCGACATACTGGTCAACAACGCGGGCATCGGCGTCCTGGGCCCTGTCGAGGAACTGTCGCAGGCGGACATCGACCGGGTCCTGAACGTCAACGTGCGGGCGCCCTTCGTCGCGTCCCAGGCCGCGATCCGGCACATGGCTGAAGGAGGCCGGATCATCAACATCGGCAGCTGCATGGCCGAACGCTCCGCGTTCTCCGGCGGTTCCCTGTACTCGACGAGCAAGACCGCCCTGATCGGCCTGACGAAATCGTTCGCCCGCGAGTTGGGCCCCAGAGGAATCACCGCCAACCTGATCCACCCCGGGCCCATCGAGACCGACATGAACCCCTCCGACGGCCCGGGCGCCGACACCCAGAAGGACCTCACCGCCCTCGGCCACTACGGACAGCCCTCGGACGTCGCCGCGACCGTCGCCCACCTCGCGGGCGAGGGCGGCCGATACATCACCGGCGCCGCCATCGCCGTGGACGGAGGCTTCGCCGCCTGAACATCGGTGGCCGGCCGCACCACGCCGCCGCCGGCCACCCCCGAACGGCCGCTACGCCGGCCCGCTGATGCTCGACGCGCCGCGCGCACGGCGGACCGGCACGACATCGACCGCTGCTCACCCGATCAGGCAAACGCGCCGCCCCTGCCCCGCCCCCGGCCTCGTGTCTCCACCGGGGGCGTCCGCCCCGGCGGAAGCCCGTCTCGCTGCGGACGCGTGCGCGTTCCCGGGGTCCAGTAGTAGGCCTACAGCCGTCGGCGCCGAGAATGGTCTCGTTGGCTCGCCCAGCCCTCTTGCGCCGAGGGGACGCTGAGCACTTTCGTGCGGTGGGGCGGCATCGGGATCACTCGGCGTTTCCATCCCGGGTCTGCGCAAGCAACCGAACCATGACGTCGTCGGAGCCGTTCTCGGCCTGCCAGGCCAAGTCGTCCGGCACGCGATCGCCGTCGAGGACTTGCCGGGCGAACCGTTCCATCGACTCGGCGCTGGTGCCGCTGCCCGCACCGGTGATCCGGGCGGGGGCAGGGCCGGCGCGGGCCGACGAGGTGGGCGTCGGTGGGTGCGCCGGCTTCCTCGGCTTCGGCGAGGGCCGGTACAGGGAGGCGATCGCGGGGTGCTTTCCCGCGTTCTTCCCGACCTTGATCGGCACGGTGTCCACGTCCCGCTCCGTGGCCGCGGCCCACCGCAGGAACATCTCCGGGAACGGACGCCGCCAACACCGCGCGTCACGTGCTCGCCCCACCGTCGCCGTCCCCCGAACCGGCGAAACACCGGTGGGCAACGAGGACTTCGATGCGGATCGCCCCAGTCCGTTGACTGTCCGCATCTTCCGGAACCGGCGGACGAACACTGGTACCCGAAGGTCGAAGCGACGGTCGACGAGAGCAACTGCGTCGCCGGCGCTCGAACCGTTGCGCCCGAGGCGAAGAGGAGGTTCGGTTCGCCCGCCCGTTGTTATCAAACGGGTCGACCCGTAAGGTAAGGCCATGAGTTCCTCTTCCTCCCCCAAGGGGCGTCCCAGGGATCCCCGTTCGCACGCGGCGATCATCGGCGCGACCGGGGCTCTGGTGGTCGAGGTCGGCTACGCGGCGACCTCGATCGGGGCCGTGGCAGCACGTGCCGGGGTCGGCAAGGACAGCATTTATCGGCGGTGGTCGGGGAAGGCGGAACTGGTCTTCGAGGCCGTGTTCACCACCACCGACGACGCCCCGATCCCGAACACCGGCACACTCACCGGGGACCTGACCGAGCTGCTCGAATCCCTGATCGACGAGTTCCGCACACCGGCCGGCAGCGCGGCGCTGCCGGGGCTGCTCGCCGACTTCGCCGCCGATCCGGTCCTGAGAACACGTATCCGCACGGATTTCCTGGCTCCGTCCAAGGACCGACTGGCGGTCGTCTTCGACCGGGCCGCGCAGCGCGGCGAGATCGCCACCGACAAGCCGGTCGACCTGGTCCTGGACACGTTGGCCGGAGCGGTGTTCTTCCATGTCGCGCTGGTCGGCGAATCCCCGACGCCCCGGCTGGCCGGCCAACTGGCCGCGATGATCTCGCGCGGCATTGAGATCCGATGAACACCCGCCCCACACCGGAGGTTTCCGTGTCAAGCACCGCCATCATCACCCCCACGACCGCGGCCGGCCGCCGTTGGCCGCTGTGGACCGCCGCCGCCCTTGCCGCGGGCATCACCGGACTTCACCTGTTCGGCACCTCCGAATTCGTCGACCCCCTACTCGGCGCCGACGACCTCGACGACTCCGTCATCCAGCTCTTCCGCGTGCTGTGGCACCTGTGCTCACTGCTGCTCGCCGCCCTCGCGGTCGCCCTGGCCTGGGCCGCACGCGCCGAACGAACGGCCGCACGGCCGGTTCTGGCTCTCGCCTGGTTCATCGCCGCCGCGTTCACCTGCGTGTTCTTCACCGTCAATGTGGCAGCCTTCGGCGGCGCGGTGTTCACCCTGCCCCAGTGGACTTTGTTCGTACCGCTGCTCGTACTCATACCGCTGTCCCGCTGACCGGGCCGCCGGAACGGCACACGTCGCCGGGGGCGCATCAAGCACGACCCCACAGGCAAGGATCCACAGCGGCAACCTGCCGGACCCCGGGGCGAGTCGGGCGAGTCGGGCCAGCGGAGCGAGGAACATGTGGACGTACGCACGCCCGGCGGACCGCCTTTCACCGCCTCGCCCGCTGCTCCGAGCAGCGCACCGCAGTCGTCGACGTCTTCTTCGACCACCCACGCCGCGACTCCATCATCACCGTCCGACGTCTGATCCGCCGGGCGTGGACCACTCACCGCCGGCGCACCCGGCCCCAAGGCGCCGGCACTCCCCCGGGCGGCCGGCCTGCGCACGGCGGACACCGGGGCGCGCCGTGCGGGAATACGGTCAGCGGCATGCCGGCACCGCGACCTCACAGCCGAAGGTCACCGCCGGCCGGCCGGCCGTCCGGCGCCACCGCCACGCTGCTCACCGTCATGGGAAACACCGACTCCCCCTCGGCGCCGACGACCTCGACGACTTCGTCATCCAGCTCTTCCGCGTGCTGTGGCACCCGTGCTCACTGCTGCTCGCCGCCCTCGCGGTCGCCCTGGCCTGGGCCGCACGCGCCGAACGAACGGCCGCACAACCGGGATGCCGGATCGCCGGTGGGCCGCGGGTCTCGCCTGTGCATCTTGCCGGGACGAACTCGCGGCCGGGGAGCGGGGCTTCGCCGGGCCCTCCGCGGTGCTGACCGGCGGGGCGGCCGGAATCGGGTTGGCGACCGCTGCATGCTGGTCGCGCGGTGCGCGGATGGCCGGCGTTGTCGGCATGTCGGCGTTCGCTGCGGACCTGACCGATGCCGCGTCGGTCGTCGAGACCCGGGGTGGTGCGTCCGCGCTGCCGGGTGGGCATCGACGTCTTGGTGAACAACGCGGGGTCGACCGCCATCGGGACGAGCGCTGGAGTCGACACCCCCGTGGTCGACGCTCACGCGATCCGGCGCTCGTCGTCCCCGGCCGGTCGTCGGACCGCGCCCCCTTCCCGGAGATACGGCGTGTGACCGAGTTCCGGACGCCACCGGGCGCCGGCGTGGCGGGTGAGGGCCTGAGTGAGCTCGTCGTACTCCTGTTCGGTCAACGGGCCCAGGATGCACAGGGGGATGCGGCCCACCGTGCCGGAAGCAGCCTTGTCGGGGTAGAACCAGCCCGCGGGACGTAGGGGAGTGCCACCGGCGTCATCGACGAAGTGGACGTACAGTCCGCGATAGGCGTACGGCACGGGGGCGACGACGACCTCCGTGGTGACCGTCTCGACCTGGTCCCAGGTGACGGTGCGGCGGAAGCCGTCGGTGGTGACGATGCCCTGGGGGCCGACGTGGAGGGACCAGGGCGCCCTGTTCGGGAGCGCGTGCCGGTGTCGTCCGTTCGCGCGCACCCCCATCTGCAGAAGGATGAGGCTGATGAATAGCCAGATTGCGGCCAGGATCCCCACCGCGTTCGGGATCAACCAGATGTAGGAGTCTTCGCCGTCGTCGAAGCCGCCCGTGACGCTCACGCCGAAGAAGGAGGCCACCGCGACCGCCAAGGTGATCACGACACGAAGCACGGCGGACTGGGAGGTGTCAAACCTCGAAGGTGCGTAGTCGGTGATCGGTTCCCGGCCGGTCCAGGAGATGTCGAAGGCGCCGTCGTGAGCCGGCGGGCGTTGTGTGTGCGGTGGGGTCGTTTTCGGGGATCGTGGGGCAGTGACGGTGGTCGCGGCGGACGTGCCGGGGGCGGCGGAGGCGGTGCCGAGTCGGCCGAGGCGTTCGTGGACCTCTTCCGCGCTCTGGGGGCGCCGGTCGGGTTCGCGTTCCAGGAGTGCGGCGACCAGTTCCGTCAGGGCGGGTGGCAGGCCGGGGCGGAGGGTGTCCAGGTGTGGGGCGTCCTCGGTGAGCTTGCGTTGCATGATCGCGAAGCTGGTGTGGCCGGTGAACGGTGGTCGGCCGGCGAGCAGGGCGAACAGCACGCTGCCGAGGGCGTACAGGTCGGAGCGGGCGTCGCCGCGTTCGGCGAGGAACTGCTCGGGCGCGCCGTACTGCGGGGTGCCGGCGGGGGCGAGTTGGGAGGAGGCCGCGAGGGTGAAGGCGGCCTGGAGAAAGCCGGCGATGCCGAAGTCGACGACCTTCGCGGCGCCGTCGGGGGTGATCATCACGTTGTGCGGCTTGATGTCGTAGTGGACGACGCCGGCCCGGTGCGCGGCGGCCAGTGCCGCGCAGATCTCGCGCGCGATGGCGAGCGCGCGGTCCGTATCCACGGGTTCCCCGTCGCGCATGTGCGCGGCGAGGTCGGCTCCCTCGACGCGTTCCATCACCAGGAACCACAGGTCCTCGTGGATCCCCCGGTCGTACAGGGCGACCACGTTCGGATGGTTGATCTGCGCGGCGGCCACCGCCTCGCGTTCGAACCGGCGCGGCAGGTCCGCGTGCACCGCCTCGTCCAGGACCAGCATCTTGACCGCCACGTCCCGGTGCAGCACCCGGTCCCGCGCCGCCCACACCTCACCCATCCCGCCGCGGCCGAGCCGTTTCAGCAACTCGTAACGCCCCGCGACCAGTTCCCCGCGTTCCACCCGTCACCCCCGATGACAAAGGCCACACCGACTCGTAGGGTACGGCTCACCGCCCGGCCGCAAGGAGACCTCGGGCCCCGCGATACCGGCCTCTTCCTCCCCCGCGCAAAACAGTCGGACCCGACCGCGGAAGCGGCGGCCGCCGCCTGGGACGCGGCGGCAAACACCGGCGCGACCGAGCCGCCCAACAGCGGCGCGGTGTCGACAGCCGCGATCGCGATCGCACGACGAATACGCGTGGATCTCTCCTTCGGTAGGAACACCGAGTTCGTGCCTTGCCTTGTCCTTCTCGCCTACGAACGCGGAACGGCATCCGCCCTGAAATCCGAGGGCTGGGCCCCGAGGCGACCGAATTCACCCGCTTGTCACCGCGAGTACCTTGTTGCGGGTCACCGCGTGTTCCGAACACGTTGCCGCGAATCGTCAGGGGCGCGGGACGGGAGGCTTCATGCCTCGCGCCTGGGTAAAGCCTCTTCGGTCGCACCGATCGCGACAACAACTTTCGGGCGTGACCGAATATCACCGGCCGCCGGGCTGCGGCGGCGGGTAAACCGACAATGGGGGGCACATGTTACGTATTCACTTCACGGCTCGGGATCTGACGGGGGTGGCGTTCGCTCACCACCGCGCGCTTCCGATCAGCGAGGCGGTGATGAGTCTGCAAGTCCTGCGCCGGGGCTCCGTCCCGCTCTTCCGTGCCTGGCGGAGTCACGTGCTGGAACGGCTGCCTCCTCGCGCGTCGTTGCTCGGGTCGTTGGTCCCGGCTGTCGGCTGGGTACCGGACTTCCTCACCCCCAGCGCGCCGGCGTTCCCCGGCACGGGGGTCTTCGAGGCGATACGGGCCACGCCACGCGAGCGCCTCGCAACCGATGTACAACGCCTGTCATCGCACCGCCGCCCGCCCGCGTGGGTGCGGCAACTGGCCGACGGAGACCGAGACACCCTGGACACGGTGGCCGACACCCTGGCGGCCTATCACGACATCGCCGTAACGCCCTTCGCCGACCGCATGCGCGCCGTCTTGGACGCCGACCGAGCCCGGCGTATCGACATCATGGCACGCGCCGGGATCGGCGCTTTGCTGGCCGGACTGCATCCGCACGCGCACTGGCGCGAACCGGTACTGGAGCTTCCCGGCCTCCCCGGAGAGGGTGACGTCGACTTCCATCTGGAGGGTCGCGGGCTCCTCCTGTGCGGGCACGTCTTCTGCGGCCCACGCCCTCGGGCACTACTCAACGACGTCGACACCCCCGTACTGATCTACCCGCCGCTCCGGGATCCACGGACGAACGACCTCGTCCGCGAACCGGCTCCTGCGCACGCAGCGAAGAGCCTGGCGACGCTCCTGGGCCGCACACGAGCGGCCGTCCTGCAGGCGCTCGCAGACCCGGGCGGTCACACCACCACACAATTGGCCCGACACCTGGGAATCTCCAACGCGTCGGCCTCCCAACACGCCGCCGCGCTCCGGGCCACCGGCCTGGTCACCAGCCTCCGCCAAGCCAACACGGTTCTGCACACCACCACCGCCCTGGGAACCAGCCTCCTGTCGGCCCCGCAGAACTCGTCCGCGTGAACCGACTCGTCGACGGCGCGGGTTGTGGGATGCGCGGGTCCTCGATCTCAGGTCTTCCGGACGACATCAGGCTCCCGGCGCGGCAGCTTCCAAACACAGTCCGGGGAACCTCCGTTGAGCGGACGGAAGGGATCTCCAAGCACGGCCCGGCCCTTCCCAGCGGCTTCAGTCGCTGGGCGCCGCCGCGAGTTCGCGCTCCACCGGCTCGTCGGAGCCGGGAGACGCCGAGTACTACGCGTGGTGGCGGCCGAGGCAGTCGTCACCTGGGCGGCCGGCGTCATCCTCGGCACCCGCCGTCGGCGCCTTGACCTTGGTGCCCCTGAACATCAGCGTCCTGGGCGCATCGCTCCCGGCCCGGGTCGCCCGCCGTATCGTTTGCCGTGGCCGGTGGCGCCCTGGCACTGACCCTCCCCTCGCGACTCTCCTGCCTGCGGTAGCACTGCCGCGTGGCAACCCCGGCGCGCCCGAAACGGCCACGGACCAGCATCCGGGCGGTTGCCGGTCGCCCGGTCGCCGATCGGCGGCAGACGGCAGACCGCAGACGGCAGACGGCAGACAGGAGGCAACAGGCAGGCCGATCGTTTCCGACACGAAGCGACACGGTAACGACGCGCGTACGGCGCCGGGTGTCACGCCGGGGTCCGGCGGGGCCGGGATCGCCGGGCAGAGCGTGTGATGCTCCGGGCGTCGGCCGGTGGTCAGCACGTCGTGCGACGCGGCGCCGACCGCCGACCGCCGATCGGAATCGATCGGCCGCGTTCCCCGCACCGGCTACGTGCGGATCCGCGTGACCACCGCGTGCGGACACGCACCAGGCTACGTGCGTCTACCTGGTCATTCGGGCGGTTTGGGCGCGGGTGGGGATGCGTGTTTCGCGGGTGGTGTTGACGGCGGCGTCGCTGCTCCCCGGACCGATCGCGGGAGGTGGTGCGGCCGACAGGTTCTTGTCCACCGCCCGCATGCCGATGGCGGCAACGTGGTGGGCGGGCGTCGGGGACGAAAAGGTCGCGCTCTTCGCGCCCGGTGCCGGGGCCCCCGGTTCGACCCTGTTGACTTCGGCCGGTGCGTTCGAAACGCGGCCCGCCACCGGGGCGCCGTCGGCATGCCGGGCACCTGTCTTCGCCCTCGCTCCGACTACGGGCACCGGACGACCACCCGCGGTCCTGTCGGGCAACTCCCCGGACTGTGCCACGGATTGCCCCTGCCCACGTGGGGCGTACATCCGTGCCACGCCGCCGGCGACGCCCTCCGCGCGTGCGGGCAGGTAGTCGTCGCGCCGGGCGACGAACACCTCGGTCGTCTTGTCGAGGAATTCGGCGGTCGCCTCGATCATCCACCGCGCAACCCAGGTTTCCGCGGCCAGTTGCGGCTCAGAGGCGCGCTCACGGACTCGCCAGGACGGATCGCGAGACATGCACTCGGCCTCGACGTACATCTCGATGGCGTACCGGAGCGGGCGGACGTCCTTCGCATGTTCGGGCCGCCTGGCCGCGCCTACGGCCACCTCCAACAGCTGCCAGGCCATGGGATGGGCGCCCGCGTCGTCCATGGGCACTTGGTCGGCGATTCCCCGCGCTCCCCGGGCGAGTTGATCAGCGAGGACCACTGCGGGCGGGTCGGATTCCAGCGTGGGTACATCGGCGCGGTCCGGGACGGTGGACACGTGGTCCGGCAGGAACCTGAGGATATCGACCACGCTCGCCGGACGGCCCGAGGCGACCTCGACACCCGCGGCACGCTCCGCGGCGGCCCCCACCTGCTTCGCGAGTTCCTGGTGGACCACCGACAGAAGTCGTCTGCTTCTTCGTCGGGTTTCTTCGAAGTAGGCGGTCGGCCCGTGCACGCCGTTGTCCAACGACCTTGCCATCGCTATCTCGCCGAGAACGGACATATACCCTTGAAGAGCGTGGCCGAGTTCCTCCGCCAACGACTGCGCGTGGTCGTCCTCTGTCACGGGCGTCCCTTGACGAACGGCGATAGGGAGTAGGCAAGTTACCAGTCGGCCGGCGGGCGTGAAAAGTGGCCGGGACATCGCGCGCGATGCCGGCCCGACGCGGACGGAGCGGATTCCGCACCACGGCGGACCCCGATTTCCGGTGGCCCGATCGCGGGACGACATCGCTCCCGTGACGGCACGCCACGCGCCGCCGGTCGCCGCCCCGGCAGGGTACGGGCAGCGGGACCGTCGGGCGTGCTCAGGCGTTTCCCAGCGGATGGAAACGAACTGTGTCGTCTCGTTTGGTGGTTTCACGAGTTCGCCGTCGGCGGTCGGGGTGGGGTGAGGGTTGGGGTTGGGGGTGGGGGCGGGGGCGGGCCGCCATCGGTGATTCGGCGGCGCAGCACTGCCCTGGGGTCGGTGCCGCGGTGTCACCCCCTCGGGGGTCGGGACCGATATAGATCGCGAGCCTCGCCATGTTCGTCCCACCGGACGCAACGCCGCCGGCCCAGACCGGAGAGCTTCGCCACCGGACACCGTCACCGACCACCACGCAACCACCCCCACCCGGGGCCCCGCGCCGGTGCGCCGCCGCGGCCCTGCCCGCCCGGGAGTGCCGGGTCTCCGACGCCCGCCGATTCGCCCGCGCCCTCCTGGCCTCCTGGGGTGTGACCGGAGACGACCTGGACTCCGCCGTCCTGATCGTCGGCGAACCGGCCGCCAACGCCGCCCGGCACGGCCGCGCCGACATGGCGATCATCCTGGTCCTGACCGACCGTGTCCTGAGCGTCGGGGTCGTCGACTCCGGCGAGCCGAACGAGCGCCCTCCCCCCATGCGCCGACGGCGAACCCGGTCGAGGCCTGGCCATCGTGGAACACCTCGCCGAAAGCGTCGACATCCGAGAGGAACCGCGCCACCACACCACACACGTCACCCTGCGCCTCGTGTGATTCGGATACGCGTCGAGCCGACCCCGCCCGACACGAGGAAGCGGGCGTCGTGCGGTGTCCACCAGGGTTTCGGCCCTGTCGTCTTCCTCGAACCAGGCATCCGTCGCCGACGACACCGGCTGGGTCGGCGGGCCGCACTCGCCGAAGCAGACGGATCGTCCGGCGCCCTCCGGGTCGGGCAACGTACGTCGTCGCTCTCGTCCACGACGGGAGAGGCAACGCGTCGGGGACGGGTGCGTCGTTCGGGGCTCCGACGAACGTCCGTGTTCGGATGGTCATGGAGGCGAACTGTTGGGACCGGCAACTTCGCACACCAGCCCCGACTTTGAACCGGTCCTGCGGTCAGCCCGCCGTCCACGGGTGGAGTTTGTCGGGGTTGCGCACCGCCCAGATGCGCGTGATCCGGTCGTCCGCGACGTCGAACGCGTACACCGCCACGATGACGCCCTCGTGCTCGATCACCAGTCCGGCTCGACCGTTGACCGTGCGCTCCAGGACCATCAGGCCGCCGGATGCCCGGACGGCGAGGTCCGCGAGGTACCGCGCGATCCCCTCGCCGCCCTCGATCGGGTGGAGTGCGGCGGCGACCACGCCGCCCCCGTCCACCGTGAAGGTGGCGCCGGGGGCGAGGAGGCCGACGAGGGCATTGATGTCCTGTGCGTCCCACGCCCGCTTGAAGTCCGCGACGAGGCCCGCCTGGTGGGCCGCCGGAACCTCGGGGGGCCGGGAGGTTCGTACACGGCGCCGGGCGGAGGAGGCCAGTTCGCGGCACGCCGCCGGGGTACGGCCGGTGATCACGGCGATCTCGGCGAACGAGAAGCCGAAGACGTCGTGCAGGATGAACGCGACCCGCTGGGCCGGGGTCATGGATTCGAGGACGACGAGAAACGCCATGCTCACCGACTCGTCGAGCGTGACCCGGTCGGCCGGGTCCGCGGGGTCGGTCGCGGCGGTACCCGGGCGCCCGCTGATCCAGTCGGTCCGCTCGGGCAGCGGCTCCGGGATCCATTCGCCCACGTAGCGCTCGCGCCGCACACGTGCCGAGCCGAGGAGGTCCAGGCACACGCGGGTGGCGACCGTCGTCAGCCAGGCGCCGGGCGAGTCGATGGCGTCCTGCCGCTGTCGGGACATGGCGTACCAACGGGTGTAGGTCTCCTGGACCGCGTCCTCGGCCTCGGCCAGGGAACCGAGGAGCCGGTAGGCGAGACCGATCAGCCGCCGCCGCTCGCTGATGATCGCGCCCAAGCCCGCGTCCGACTCGTCGTGCCGTGATGCCGCGTGATCGGTCATGGTTTCGATGGCTCCCCAAGTTCGGATCGTCCCTCACCGGTCCGACGAGAGAGCACGTCCGATTGTCAGGTCCACGACTCCCCCTGACGTTCCGCGGGGCCGCGTCGTCGTACTGCTCACAGACACCACCGGCCCGGAGAGCCCGGGCAGGACACCTCGGGAGACAGCGATGACCAGGATCGGAATACTCATCGGCAGCACCCGCCCCGGCCGCAAGGGCGACCAGGTCGCCCGGTGGGTCCACGAGCGGGCGACCCGCCGCGGCGACGCCGAATTCGAGGTGATCGACCTGCTCGACCACCCGCTGCCGCACCTGGACGAGCCGCTGCCCGCGCTCGCCGGGCGCTATCGGCACGGGCACACCCGGGCATGGGCGGACACCATCGCCCGCTTCGACGGATTCGTCATGGTCACCCCGGAGTACAACGCCTCCATCCCCGGCGTCCTCAAGAACGCCATCGACTACCTGTACGCGGAGTGGACCCACAAGGCCGTCGGGTTCGTCTCCTACGGCGGTGGGGGCGGCACCCGCGCGGCCCGGCAGCTGCGGACACTGTGCGAGCTGCTCCACATGGGTGCCGTGACCCCGCAGGTCTCGCTGTCCCTGCACACCGACTTCGAGGACCACGCGACACTCGCCCCGGGCGCCCACCACGTCAGCGCCCTGGACACACTGCTGGACCACGTCGTCGCCCACAGCACGGAAGGACGGACAGCCACACCCACACAGCGCGAGACGGACGAAGCCGCCATCCGCCACCACATCGGCCGGATCGTCGACGCGATCCGGGCCAAGAACCTCGAGGGCCTGAGGCGGCTCTACTCCGCGGACGTCGTGTCCTTCGACATCGATCCGCCGCTCCAGCACGTGGGGATCGACGCGAAACTCAAGAACTGGGCGAACGTGTTCACGTTCTTCCGGGAGGTGACCTACGAGCTGCGCCACCTGATGCCCACAGTGGGCGAAGACGTGGCGTTCACGCACGCCTTCGGTCGCCTCAGCGGCACACTGCCCGACGGGACGGCAATGGGCGGCATGTGGGTCCGGGTCACCTTCTGCTTCCGGAAGATCGACGGCGATTGGCTGATCACGCACGACCAGGTCTCCGTGCCGCTGGACATGCCGGGCGGCAGGGGGGTCGTCGACCTCGAACCGTGACGCCCGGGCGGGCCCGTCGACTCCCGGGCTGGACCGCGGGCAACCGCGCGAGTGGCCAACAGGGCCGGGGCCTCGAGTTGCGGATCGGTGTGCTCATTCCCCCACGGTCGAGCGCCTGACGACCAGGGTTGGTGCGATCACAGCGGTGGGCTCGTCGGCGGACCCTCCGATCGCACGCTCCACCAGGCGCACGGACTCCCGCCCAAGTCGTCGCAGGTCGACGCGCAGCGTCGTCAGCGGCGGGTCCACCAGGTCTGCGACGTCCAGGCCGTCGAAGCCGACGATCGCGCAGTCTTCGGGTATGTGAAGCCCTGCGGCCATCACGGCACGGGCGGCTCCGATGCCGGTGATGTCGTTGTACGTCATGATCGCGGTGATGTCCGGGTGCTCGGCCAGGAGTCTGCGGGCGCCTTCGGCCCCGGCTTCCACGGTCGATTCCGCGGCTGTCCCGAGGGCGATATCGAACTCGGCGTCCACCAGGTCGAGGAGGGTCGCGGCGCGTGGACTCGGCTCGCCCGGTGCGGACTGCTTGCGCACGTCAAGGAACCCGATCCTCGAATGGCCTGTCTTGCGCAGGTGTCCCAGTGCCAAGCGCATCCCGTGGCGGAAATCGACGTCTACGCGGGCGAATCGCGGGCCGGTGATCCTGTAGTCCTCTCCACCGAACAGGACGAACGGCATATGGCATTGCTCGGCCCGCACCAACGACTCCCGGTGCTCCAGGTACCCGACGAACGCGTCGGCCTGCCGCTGGATCGCCGCCAGAGCCGAGCGCTCGCCCTCGACCGTCGACCGGGTGTGGTGCACGACCACTGTCCACCCGAGTTCGGCTGCGGAATCCACCACACTGTCGGCGACTTGGGGAAAGTACGGGTTCCGTAGATGGGGAACCAGTAGCCCGAGGGTGATGCCGGCGCCCGACACCATGCCGCGCGCGAACCTGTTGGGGCGGTAGCCCAGCCGTTGCGCGGCGTCGAGGACCCGCGCGCGCGTTTCGGGGTCGATCTCGCCCTTGTCGTTGATCGCGCGCGAAACCGTCTGTCGGGAGACGCTCGCAGCGCGTGCGACGTCCTCGATGGTGACGCGCGAACCGCCGGACTTCCAGCCGTGGTTCTGCATGTGGCCGTCCCCTCGCCCGACCATTGCCGCGCATCGCCGAATCCGAATCGTGTGCGCGATTCTAGCCGTTTGCCGTGTCCGCCCTTCGTGCGCTGTCCGCGGCGCCCCGGCATCCGCGCTCCGCGGACGAAGTGGTGGAGCAGTCTCGAGGGTTGACAGTGAAAACCGGGTGCATGGAGACTCGTGAACGTTCACGTGACCGTTCACGTGAACGTTCACGGACCGCCCGGCAGCTCTCGACGGAGGTCCAGCTTGGTCGCGTCTGCCGCCGTGCCGCCGACGCGTCAGCCTGGCCTGCGGGTCGGTATGCGTCGTCGGGATTCTCTAAGGAGATCTATGCGCAGCAGTGTCATCGTGCCCGTGTTCCAATCCCGGAACGTGCTGGCTCTCTTCCTGGAGTCGATGCGGCAGACGGTCGAGCCGGATACCCAGTTAATCGTTGTCAACGACGGCTCCGGTACGGAAGTAGGCGAGCAGATCGAGGAGTTCGGCCGGGCGATCAAGGCGGAGCGGGCCCATGCGATCACAGTGACGACGCTCCACAACGAGAACCCGCGCGGTTGCGGACAGGCCTTGAACCAAGGCCTTGCCCTCGCGGAGGGCGATCACATCTTCTTCGTCGACTCGGATCTGATCCTGGAACCGGGTTGGCAGTCCGGAATGCTGCGGACGCTGAGCGACAACCCCGACGCGGGCATGACCGCGGGCGTGCTGCTGTACCCGCAGACCGGCGGCGTGCAGCACTGCGGCATCTCGTTCGGAGAGACCCTCGGCAGACACCTCTACCTCAACGCCAGGCCTGCCGCTCTGCCGCAGGACCCGTACACCGTCCCGATGGCCGCATTCGCGCTCTTCGCCATGACCCGGCAAGTCCGGGACGAGGTGGGCCTGCTGGACGAGCGCTACTTCAACGGCTATGAGGACTTCGACTACCAGATGCGGGCGCGGCGGCTCGGCTACCGCACGATGATCGACCCGAGGGTCACCTCGTACCACTGGGAGCGGCGCAACGGGGTGCACCGCGACGGAAATCGGAAGAACAACCTCGCGCGGTTCTGGAAGTCCTGGGGCGCGCAGATCGACAACGACATCACCCCTCGGCTCCTCGCCGGCCTCGCGGACCGTACCGTGGACGTGCGCGACCGCCTGTTACTCGACCTCGCGGAAACGCGCACGGACGCCGACGACTTCTGGCGAGCGCTTGCCGACGCATCGGGGATCGACCGGCACGACATCCTGGACTACTCGACGCGCGTCGACGGCGGGAGCCCCATCCTGCTTCCGCAAATGCTGCCGAGAGAACTCCTGACCGAGCCGCGGCCGATGCTGATCCTGGTCGAGAACTTCGTGCGGTTGCTGGACAACGGCATGTGGTTGACCCAGCGCCTGGAGACGCAGTCGGCGGACGTCGTCGTCGACCTGTACGGCAACGTGCAGAGTCTGGCGGACTTGACCGCCGGCTGCTGGCCGGGAGCGAGGGTTCGGTGACGGCCACGCCAGGAGGCCCCGCTTCGCATACGCGCAGTCTCGCGTGGCTCGCCGAGGTCGAGAATGTTGTGCCGGCCGGGTGCAGCACGCTGGCCAAGACACCGCACCGACTGCTGCCGGGGCGCGGTGCGATCGCAGCGGCGTACGCGAAGGATGCCGAGTTCACGGATGTCGACGGCCGCACCTGGCTGGACTGCGAGATGGCCATGGGCACGGTGACATGGGGGCACCGGCGTCCCGAGGTCGAGGAAGCCGTGATCACGCAACTGCGTCGCGGTACCTCGTTTTCCGTCGCTGATCCGCTCGAACTGACCTTGGCGCAAAGGCTCCTGGCCCGGCTCGGGGTGTTCGAGTCGGTCAAATTCGCCAAGAGTGGTGCCGACGCGGTGAGCGGCGCGGTGCGCATGGCCCGAGCGGCGACCGGACGAGACCTCGTGGTTGCGACGGAGTACCACGGTTGGCACGACTGGGCCGCGTCGGCGCATTATGCCCAGGGCCCCGGGGAACTCGGCATCCCCCGCTCCGTGGCGGCGCTGACCCTGGTCGGCAGACCAGGTGACATCGAGCGCGTGGTCGACCTGGTGCGCGGATCCCAGGGCCTCCCCGCAGCCGTGGTCTTGTGTCCGAACCGCTGGTCTGCGGGCGATCTGCGGACCATTGCCGAGGAAGCCCGGTCCCGGGGCGTTGTGGTGGTCTTCGACGAGGTCACCTGCGGAATGCGCATGGGCCCTCGGGGCGCGTGCGGCGAAGCCGATGTCTGGCCGGATCTGTTGTGCATATCCAAGGGCATGGCCAACGGCCTGCCGCTCGCTGCCGTCCTCGGCGACCGCCACCTGGTCATGCGTGCCGCGGAAGTCCGCATGAGCAACGCCCATTCCAGCGAGTCGCTCGCGTTCGCGGCCGCCCTGGCCTGTGAGGACCTGCTGGAACAGGCGCCGGAATGGCCGTCGTGGCGGGCCCGGGCCACCACGATGATGGCCGACTGGCGCTCCCGCATCGCCGAACTGGGACTGGTCGGCAGAGTCGAAGTCCGCGGCGACTACTCCAGCTTCTCGCTCGGTACCCCCGGGGCGTCGGACTTCTGGACAGACCCGGTCCGCTCGCACCTGATGACCGCGCTCGCCGACCAACAGATCTTCACCAAGGGCTACTTCGTCTTCTCGGACCGACACACACCAGCGCATTTCGACGACGTGGAGCGGTCCGTCGTCGCGGCGCTGGCCACCTACCGGCAATACGACGGAACGGAGCACTGCTGATGCGGGCACTTGTCTACGCGGGCAAAGGACGGATGGACCTCGTCGATGTCGAGGAACCGCGTCTGACCGCTTCCCACCAAGCCAAGGTGCGGATCGCCATGACCGGCATTTGCGGCACCGACCACAAAATCCTCGCGGGCAAGCTCGATGTCGCGGACGTGGGCACCGTGCTCGGCCACGAAGGAGTGGGCACTGTGGTCGAAGTGGGCGACGCTGTGACCCACCTGAAAGTCGGCGACCGCGTCGTCGTCAATCCCACGCAGTCCTGCGGGACATGCCGCAACTGCCGGCTGGGCGCCTACTGCTACTGCTTCAACTTCGACGACCACCAGGTGGGCTTCACGCTTGCGGGCACGTTCGCCGAGTACTACGTCGGCAGTGCGCAGTACCTGTACCCGATACCCGAAGGCATGAGTTGGCGGGTGGCAAGCCTGATCGAACCGCTGGGATGTTCGCTGAACAGCGTCCTCAAGTCGAACCTGCGCCCGCACGAATCCGCGTTGGTGATCGGGTCCGGCGCGATCGGGCTGCTGTGCCAGACGATCACCCGCAGGCTGTGCCGGCTCACCGTGGCCACGGAACCCAACGCGTTCCGCCGCGACTTCGCCGCCGGCGTCGCCAACCACGCGCTCCATCCCGCCGACCTCACCCCGGAGACGGTTGCGGAGCTTACCGGCGGCAGGAAGTTCGACGTGGTGATCGACGCGGTCGGCAACCAACTGGCCACGGCGCTGGAGGTCGTCGCAAAGGGCGGCCGGGTGGTGCCGATGGGCTATGACGACACCTACCGCGTCGAGGTGGCACCCACGCGGCTCATCGACGACGGGCTGAGCATCGTCGCAGCCGTCCCCGTGCACGACGCGATCGGCCCGGCGTTGGACTTCGCCGCGGATACTCCGGCCTTGGCGGACATGGTGACCACCGAGGTCGGCATGCCCGACTTCCGCCAGGCCTTCGAAGCCACCATGGGCGTCGACCTCGCCACCGGGCGGGCGGTCGAGGTGAAGGCCGTCAAGGCCGTGATCCGGTCGTGATCCGCCGGGGTTTCGTCGGGGACCTCGACCGCAATGCGCGGTACTGCATCTACACAGAGCCGTTCTGGGCAATCTTCGGTACGGCCGCGCTGTACTACGCGACTCTGTACATGGAGAGCGTCGGCCTGAGCACCGTCGCCATCGGCGCCATTCTCTCTGCCAACCTGTACGTCGCGTTCATGTTCCAGCTCGTCGCAGGCGCCCTGACCGACCGGATGGGGCGACGCCGGGCCACCTTCTGGTTCGACGTCACCTCCTGGGTCGTCCCGATGTTCGTCTGGGCGTTCAGCCACAACACCTGGATGTTCCTCGTCGGCTACCTGCTCAACGCCTCCTCCAAGATCGTCAACGTGTCGTTCTGGCTCCTGGCAACGGAGGACAGCCGGGAGGAGGACCGGCCGCGTATCTTCGCGGCCATCAAAGTGGTGATCATGTTCGCGGGGCTGCTGGTTCCCGTCGTCGGGCTCTTCATGGACCGGTACGGCACAGTGCCGACGCTGCGAGTCCTGTTCTTCGTCGGCGGACTTGCCATGCTCCTGCACAACTTGCTCCGCCATCGGTACACCGTCGAGACGCGGGCCGGCTCCGAGGCGATGGAACGGCACGCGGACACCAGGCTGCTGCGCAGCGTGCTCGACGGGGGGAAGCTGCTGCGGGCGGCGGGCCGACACGCCGCGCTGCGCCGTCTGATCCTGATGTACGTGTCGAGTTTCGTCGCCTTTCAACTCAACATCTTCCTGGCCGTGTACCTTTCCAAGAACTTGGGGTACGGACACCTCGTAGTCGGCGCGGTCCCGGCTGTGGGGGCGCTTGCCGCGCTGTTCTGCTACACCGTCGTCATGCCGCGGGCGTCCGGGAGGATCCCGGCAGCCGCAATGGTGCGTTGGTCACTCGTCACCAGCTGCGCCGGCTGGGCGCTGTTCCTGCTGCTGGGCCGGGGCGAGATCGTGCTGCTGTGCGTGTGCGCCGTGCTTACCTCGGCAGGACCCTTCCTGGTCGAGTCCTACCGGGATGCCATCGTCGTGAGCTGCGTCCACACGGGCGAACGCGCCGCGTTCTTCGCCGCGGTGCAAACGTTCACCGCCGTGGTGTCCATCCCGACCGGCTACCTCGCAGCGGTCGTCTTCGACGTGCGGCCGCTGCTGCTGTTCGCAGCGATCGCTGCGCTCTACGCCTTCGCCGCAGCGTGTTCATTCGGCCGATCCGCGTCGTACCGGACGGACATCCGGCTCGTTCCCCGCAGCGATTCCTCGGACACGGTGGGGACTTCATGAGTAGGCGACGCAAGGCGCTGGTACTTGATTTCGACGGCCTGGTCGCCGACACGGAAGTACTGTGGCTCGCGGTACTGCGCCGGCTCTACCGGACGTACTTCCAGGAATTGCCGTACGCCTCCGTCGTCGAGTCCGTCGGCGGAACGCTGCACGACTTCGATCCGTTCACGGACCTGTCCGCCCGGTGCGGGAGCGTGGACGCGAGCGAGTTGGAAGAGCAGGCGGAATGCCTTTTCAGAGCGTGGATGGCATACGAGGCGCCGCTGCCCGGTGTGCGGCGTCTGATCGCCGAGGCACAGTTGCGCGCCGTGCCGCTCGCCATCGCGTCCAGTTCCCGCGAGGCATCCGTGGTCCCCTACCTGGACCAGTTCGGGCTGCGCGATGCATTTTCCGTGGTGGTCACCGCGGACGATGTCGTACGTGTCAAGCCGGCACCGGATCTGTACCTCCTCGCTGCGCGGCGGCTCGGGACGGAACCCGAGCACATCGTGGCCTTCGAAGATTCCGGGCGTGGGGTGCGGGCGGCCAAGGCCGCCGGCGCCCTGTGTGTCGCGGTGCCGCACGTGCTGACCCGTTCGCACGACTTCGACGCCGCGGACATCCGGCTCGACTCGCTGGCACTGTGCGATCTGGAGGACCTGTTGAGCCACGACCCCAGTGAGGTGCGCCGATGAATCCCGAGGCCGTCCGGCTGCCAGGGCTGCCGTTTCCGTTGACTGCCGGCGGCCCGGACGGAGCGCGGTGGAGGACGGTTCCGGACGGCACACTCGAAATCGTCGCCGCCGAAAAGAGCGACTTGTTCATCGACCCGACCGCCGGGCCCGGGCAACCGCCCTCTGCCCTGACCAGGCTCACCGGAGCCGTCGCCGGGCCGTTCCAGCTGAGCGCCCGTGTTCGCGTCGATTTCCAGCACACCTTCGACGCCGGCGTACTGGTGGTGTGGGCCGACGAGACGACCTGGCTGAAGCTGTGCTTCGAGTTCTCGCCCGCGGGCCGGGGAAGCGTCGTCTCGGTCGTGACACGCGGGGCGTCCGACGACGCGAACTCCTGGGACGTAGCAGGGGATGCCGTATACCTGCGCGTTTCCCGTATGACCCACGCGTTCGCCCTGCACAGCTCTGCCGACGGCCGGACGTGGCACCTGGTACGCGTATGCAGCCTGGGAACACCGATCGACATGCCGGTCGAGGTCGGATTCCTCGCGCAGTCACCGAACGGCCCCGGATGCCGGACGACCTTTGCGGACGTGACGTTCGCACCCGACGAGGCGGCCGATATCAGGGACAACAGCTGACCCTGTCGGCGCCACCCCAACCGCCTCGACCATCCGCCGCAGGGCCGGGTGCGCCGCTGATACCGCTCGGTCAGCCCTTCGACCTGCTCGACGAACGTCGTCTTCACACAGTCCGGGTTCTCGCCGTACAACCGACGCACCGACAACTCGGCAACAAGCCCTCCACCTCGATGACACACATCACCAGCCTGCCCCCGACGACCGTGCCACGTCATCGGAGTCCCAACCGGCCGTCAGGGGGCGGGGGTCCGTCGTGGTGTCGCACCAGTCGGCGAACCGGACGAAGTTGTCCTCGAGCGCACCGATCCCCGCGTTCATCCAGTCCCACGGGCCGCGCAGGTTCTGGTGATCCATGTTGCCGTCGCCGACCAGGGCGCGCACCCGACGGGGGAACGTCTGGGCGTAGAGCTGGATCGCCAACGTTCCGTAGGAGTACGGTCGGGCGTCGACGGGCGAACCCCTGGATGTCTCCCACCAGGGTGCCGACGTCGCGCTTGTCGAGAAAGTCTGCCGCGCGGCGCCCGCTGTCTGCCGCCTGGGTGACGAGGCTGCGAGCCGGGGAGTCGCCGGGGGCGTTCTTCGCCATCCCGGCCAGGTCGTCCACTGGATGGGCGCCACTATTCCCGCCCCCACCGCGCGACCAGCCATGGCCGGCCTGCTGGAGATCGACCCCGCCCATCCGTCGCCGGAGTAGGCCCTGGTGGATGCTGCTCGCTACGACGGCGCCGTTTCGGACTCCCTCTGGAGTGCGATGGATCCCGTCAAGGCACTGGACGACGTGGAAGGGCCGGCAGACCGACGCGGCTTCCCTTGGTCGGCCCACACACCGGCCGGGCGTCGGCGTCCAAGCGCCGACCCCACGCAAGCACCGTCACCGGCCACGCCGTCCGGTCGCCCCCGGGCGACCCGTACCACGAGGCCGCAACGGCGTCGGCACTCCCGAACGGGCGCCGCCGCAAGCAACCAAGACATCCTCCGAAGCCGCCCACGCGTGACCGCCGTCGAAGCGGGTGACCGCAGGTGGGTCCGACGCACGGGCTCCTCCACGGCGTGAAGCGTGTCGGGCGGGAGAAATCGGGCAGCGGTCCACCGTCACACCGACGTCATCGAGGAAGGTTGGCCGCGTGTCCCAGATCGAGGAATCCATCGAAGTGGACGTTCCCGTGTCCGTCGCCTACAACCAGTGGACGCAGTTCGAGGACTTCCCCCAATTCATGGACGGCGTCGAACGCATCGAGCAGCGCACCCCCACGCTCACCCACTGGACCACCAACGTCCACGGCGTCAAGCGCGAGTTCGACGCCGCCGTCACCGAGCAGATCCCCGACGAACGCGTGGCCTGGACCACCGTCGAGGGCGAGGTGCACCAAGCCGGCGTGGTCACCTTCCACCGCTTGGGCGACACCCACACCAAGATCATGCTGCAACTCGACCACGACCCCCACGGCATCGCCGACACCGTCGGCGACAAACTCGGATTCGTCCGCCGTCAGGCCAAGGGCGACCTCGAACGCTTCAAGACGTTCATCGAATCCCGAGGCACCGCGACCGGCGCCTGGCGGGGCGAAGTCTGACCGATCGACCCGAGAACCCCACGACGGCGGGACCGGCACCCATCGCCCCGGCGAGAGGTGCCGGCCCCGCCGTCGAACCACGCCCGAACGAGGGCACGGTCGCCAAGCGGTGCCATGCCGCCGCCACCGGGACTCGACGGCGCCCGGGTTCCCGGCCCCGGCCCCCGCCCGGAACGGGCCTCGCGAGAGCCGTGTGGCCCGCGAGACCTCGTCTACGTAGGCTGGCGGGATGTCGGTAATCGGTCGAAAAAGGGCACGACCCCTGGCTGGGCGCGTCGCCGTCGTAACCGGGGCCGGGCGCGGCTTGGGCGCGGCCGTGGCCGTTGGACTGGCGGAGCGTGGCGCGGTCGTGGCGCTGCTCGGGCACAACGCGCGGTCCCTGGAGCGCGTCGCGCGGTCCCTGCCGGGGCGAGCCGACTGGTGGGAGGTCGATGTCACCGATGATGCGGCGATGCACCGCACCGCCGCACAGGTGCGCGAGCGGTTGGGTGCGCCGTCGGTGGTCGTCGCCAACGCCGGAGTGGCCGAGGGTGGGCCGTTCGCCGAGTCCGACCCCGCGACCTGGCGGCGTGTGATCGAGGTGAATCTGATCGGCAGCTCGATCACCGCCAGGGCGTTCCTGCCCGACCTGCTCGCCTCCCGGGGCTACTACCTGCAGATCGCATCCCTGGCGGCCATGGGCGCCTCGCCCATGATGACCGCTTACTGCGCGTCCAAGGCCGGTGTCGAATCGTTCGCCCACGCCCTGGGAGCGGAACTCGCCCACGAGGGCGTCGGAGTGGGCGTCGCCTACCTGAACTGGACCGACACCGACATGATCCGAGACGCCGACCAGCACCCGGTCCTGCGGGAGTTGCGCGCGCACATGCCCCGGCCGGCCCGCAAGGTCTACCCGGTGCGCACCGTCGCCTCCAGGATGGTGCGAGCCGTGGAACGACGCTCCTGCGCGGTCTACGCCCCCGCATGGCTCAGGGCACTGCAGCCGGTCCGCGCCGCCCTGCCGCCGTTGGTCACCCGCCTGGCCCGCACCGAACTTCCGCGCCTCGCCGCGCACCACACGTTCGACGCGACCGGACTGCTCGGAGCCGGCGGCCGCGACGACACAGCCCCCGGCACGCAGGACCGGTACCGGTAGCGCTTCGTCGAGGGGACCGGGGTTGGGGGCCTGGGCAAACGCTTGGAACCGAGGGCGGCCGGGGGCCGGCGGGGTGGCGGGCCGATGACTGGGCTTGGGGGTGCCGTGTCCGGGCGGATGCGGTTCTCCGGGCCCGGATTCGGCGATATGCCGTGGCAGCGCGCGAGAACCCACCGACGAACATCGCAACCAGGCCGCCGGCGGCCGGGCCGGCGCCGAGAACGCGGCTGGTCCCGACCGGGGGCCGGTCAGGCGACGAAGATGCGGAACGGATACCCAGAGGGGTCCGCGAACACATACAGCGCGGTTCGTCGGGGTCGTCGGGGTCGTCGTGCTCGTCAGGCAGGAACCGCGCCCCGAGACTGCGCGCGCTCACGCTGCGTATGCAGATCGGTCGTGCCCGGGACGGCGAGATCCAGGTGCATCTGCATCAGGACGTCGTGCCGAGGCCACGTCGTCCGCGTCAGGTGATCGCCGTGTCGAAAGGCGAGCTTGTTCGTTCCGTCGGCATCGCGCAGGACGAGCCCGTCGGCATCGTCGGACGCCCCCTCCACGGGGGGTTCGTCGCCGGGTCGATACGACAGTCCAAGCAGTAGACGGTAGAACTCCACCAGAATTCTCGGTTCGGTGGTGTCCAGGACCGTCTGCACGAGCTGCGGATGGTCGTCCATGGCGGACTCGGACCCGAGCCCCATCAGGAATGTCAAAATCGGCATGCGGGCCGCCAAGACGGAAACTCGTCAGGCATGACACACGCACCGCGGCCGGGACACGAGGACGACCACAACCGTGACGACGCCGAAGGCCGCCCCGAGGACGTGGGCCCGTCCGAGCAGGTCGAGGAACGCGCACCCGATCAGCCGAGCGAGTTGCCCAAGCGGGCCTGGCTCGCGGTGCTGCGCGGCACGGTCAATGAGTTCAAGGACGACGAACTCGCCGACCGGGCCGCGGCCCTGACCTACTACGGCGTACTGGCACTGTTCCCCGCCCTGCTGGTGTTGGTCTCCCTGTTGGGTATCGCCGGCGAATCGACCACCGACCGGGTGCTGGACAACCTGAACAAGTGGGCCCCCGGCTCGGCACGCGATGTGATCACCGACGCGGTGCGCCAGTTGCAGAACAACGGTGGCTTGGGCTCGCTCCTGGCGGTGGTGGGCCTGGTGGTCGCCGTGTGGTCCGCCTCCAGCTATGTCGCCGCGTTCATCCGGGCCTCCAACGCCGTCTACGACATGCCCGAGGGCCGGCCGGTGTGGAAGGTCCTCCCGCTGCGCCTCGGCCTGACCGTCGTGCTGATGATTCTCGCCTGCGCCAGTGCGCTGATCGTGGTATTCACCGGTTCCCTGGCGCGACAGGTGGGCACCGCACTGGGTATCGGCGACGGCGCGCTGACGGCGTGGTCGATCGCGAAGTGGCCGGTCCTGGTCCTGCTGGTGACGATCATGGTCGCGATCCTGTACTGGGCCGCGCCCAACGCCGAGGGCCGCGGCTTCAGATGGATCACCCCCGGCAGCTTCCTCGCCCTGGCGATCTGGATGCTCGCCTCCGCCGGCTTCGCCTTCTACGTCGCGAACTTCGCCTCCTACAACAAGACCTACGGGACACTCGCGGGAGTGATCATCTTCCTGGTGTGGTTGTGGATCACCAACCTCGCCGTCCTGCTCGGGCTCGAATTCGACGCCGAACTCGCCCGCCGACGCGCCATCGCCGGCGGCCTCCCCGAGGACGAGGAGCCCTACGTCCGGCCGAGGGACACCCGCAAGTGGAGTGCGAAAGACCACCGCCGACTGAATGATTCGTCCTGAGCCCACGGGGGACCGCGACCGAAACGCGGATGCGCGTGAGGCGCCCGAACGCGGCCGTGCGCGGCCGTGCGCGGCGGCGGCCCCGAAGCGCTCATGGGCCTGCTTGTCACCGAGACGACCGCGGCCCCGCAATCCCACCGGTGGCAAGCGGCAACCCATCGGGGCTACGCACGCACACACCTTCCTCGGCCGACGGTACCTCGAGACCGCCCGTCGACATCGATCACGAAGCGATCGAGCGCTCGACGTTCCCGGCGGGGGCGATCAACAGCCGATGACGCGGGTGATCGCCAGGCGGTCGGCGCGCAGCGCGGCGCGGGCGGCGTTCGCGCCGCAGGCCCCGTGCACACCGCCTCCGGGGTGAGCGGATGCGGAGGCCAGATACAGCCGGCGGACCGGCGTGCGCGATCCGCCCGTGCCCGGGACGGGCCGGAAGACCAACTGCTGGTGCAGCGCGGCGGATCCGCCATTGAGGGCGCCGCCGACCAGGCTCTCGTTCGCCGCCTCCAGGGCGAGCGGGGACATGATCCGGCGCGCGGTGATCCTTGCGCGAAATCCCGGCGCGAAGGACTCGACCCGCGCTTCGAGGCGATCGGCGTACGCTTCCGTCTCCGCGAGATCCCAGCGTCCGGTGAGGCGGCCGTCGAGGTCCTCGGTGACGTGCCTGGGAACGTGTGTGTAGGCCCAGGCGGATTCCGTTCCGGCCGGGGAACGGGTGGGGTCCGTCGTGGTCATCTGTCCCAGCAGCAGGAACGCGCGGGCGGGCAGTCTGCCCGAGGCCACCTGTACGGCGTAGTCGGAGAGTTCCGCGAGGTCGCCGGACAGATGTACGGTGCCGGCTTCGGACGCCGCGTCCGCCGTCCATGGGATCGGCCCGTTGAGGGCCCAGTCGACCTTGAACGTCCCCGGGTCCCAGGCGAACCGGCGCAGGTCCTCGCGCAGCCGCGTGGGCAGGTCGTCCCACGAGACGAGCCCGCCGTACAGCGCCGGCGCCGGGACGTCGGCCAGCACTGCCCGGCGCGCCCGCACCGCCGCGCCGTCCGCCGTACGTACGCCCAGAGCCGCACCGCCGCGCACGACGACCGACGTCACCCGCGTGCCGCAGCGGACGTTGCCGCCCTTGGCGGTGAGGCGTCGGACCAGCGCGTCGGTCAACGTGCCCGCGCCGCCCACCGGCACGGGCCAACCGTACTGTTGGCCGAGCATGGCCAGGAGCCAGCCGTATGCCGCGCTCGGGGCGGCCTCCGGCACCAGATCCGCGTGCAGCGCGCAGCCGGCCAACAGCATCGTGGCGCCGACGTCGGAGAACTCCTCCTCGCCCAATCTGCGCACCGACAAGGCCATCATGCGCGCGAACCGTAGGCCGTCCGCCGGCCCGAGTCGCGCCGCGAGCGCCATCCCGGAACGAATCGGCGGGAAGGGAGTCAGAAGCGCGTTCACCAGATGCGGGTCCAAGCGGTCCCACAGCGCCGACAGCCTGCGCCACCCCGCCCCGTCGTCGGTGCCGAAGTCCGCTGCCAGCCCTGTGGCCGTGGCATCGACGCCGCGCCGCAGGACGGCACATCGTCCGTCGGCGAGGGGGTGTGCCAGGACCGAAGGGGCGTGACTCCAACGAAGTCCGAACTCGTGCAGGTTCAGTGCGGCGATCGCGGGCGAGGCAACGGCAAGGGGATGGAAGGAACTGAAGGTGTCGCTCACGAAGTCCGGATGCACCTCGCGATCGCTGTGCACCGCGCCGCCGGGGGCCTCCCGGGCTTCCAGCACCTCGACCCGCCATCCGCGATCCGCGAGGATGTTGGCCGCCACCAGCCCGTTCGGGCCGGCGCCGATGACGACCGCGTCGGCCTCGTCGGTCATCGGGGGCCGGCTTCGGGCGCCGGAGCGTACTCGCCCTCCGACGGTTCCTCGGCGACCCGGGCGAGGTTGCGGAGCATCCTGCGGTTGCGCAGGTGCAGAAGGAACTCGCCGGGTGGGCCGTGCAGACGCGCGGCCGGGCCCCGGAGCGGATGCTCGTCCACCAGGACCAGGGTGTCGGTGTCCCACGGCAGCAGTTCGATGCCGATGCGAGCCGTCCCCAACGGCGAAGCCACCGCCTCCAGCTCCAGGCGTCTGCCCGGTTCGCAGAGCCGGACGATGCACTCGTCCCGAAACGTGATCGGCCCGAACCCGATCGTGTACACCAGACGCGCCCCTTCGCCGGGCCACGCGTCATCGGCGCTTTCGACGCGCTTGGTGCCCACGACCCACTCGGCATAGCGCCGCGCGTCCGCGAGTACGTCCCAAACCCGTTCGGCATTCGCGTTGATCAACTGCTGTCGTCGAGCCATGCGCGGCGACTACCCGAACCTGGCCGTCTCGTACCCGAAACGCTCGACGTACCTCTGCCCCCGTGCCGCGTCTGTGAATCGATCTTCGGGGCATACGGGTGCGCATGACCACATCGCAGACACCGATGGTGCCCTCCGTCGCGGCAGCCGGGCCCGGACTCAAGAAGACCTTGACGACGCCGTTGCTGTTCCTTTTCATTCTCGGCGATGTGCTCGGCGCGGGCGTGTACGTCCTGGTGGGCCAAGTCGCCGGCGAGGTCGGAGGGGCGGTGTGGGTGCCGCTGGTCGTCGCGTTGTGTCTCGCCCTGTTGACGGCGGGTTCGTACGCGGAGTTGGCCACGAAGTACCCGCGGGCGGGCGGTGCCTCGCACTACACGACCCTCGCGTACGGGCCGTTCGTGGGCTTCGTGATCGGGTTCTGCATGCTCGCGGCGGGCATCGTGTCGGTCGGCGCGTTGGCGCGGGCCTTCGGTGGCGACTACCTGACCGAGTTCGTCACGGCCCCCATCGCACTGGTGGCGGTGTTGTTCCTGATCGCCCTGGCCCTGCTCAACGCACGCGGCATCAGCGAGTCGATGCGGGCGAACTCCGTGGCGACACTGATCGAGGTGGGTGGCCTGATCCTGATCATCGGCCTGGGGGCCTGGGTGATGCTGCGCGGCGACGGCGACCCTTCGCGACTGACCCGGCTGGGCGTCCACGACAAGGGGCCGGCCGGCGCGGTGCTGAGCGGTTCGGTACTCGCGTACTACTCGTTCGTGGGGTTCGAGACCTCGGTCAACGTCGCGGAGGAGACCAGGAACCCTCGACGCTCCTACCCGCGCGCCCTCTTCGGGGCTCTGGTCGTGGCCGGCGTGATCTACGCGCTGGTCGGCATCGTCGCGAGCGCCGTCGTACCCACCGACCGGCTGGTGGCGTCCAGCGGCCCACTGTTGGAGGTGGTCGAGATCGCCGGTGGCGTACCCGAGTGGCTGTTCAGCGCCATCGCTCTGGTCGCCGTCGCCAACGGCGCCCTGTTGACCGGCATCATGTCCTCGCGACTGACGTACGGCATGGCCCGGGACGGCCTGCTGCCGGCTTTCCTGGCCCGCGTCCTGCCGGGCCGCCGCACGCCGTGGACCGCGATCGCGACGACGACCGGACTGTCCCTGCTCCTGGCCCTCACCGGTGACGTCGCCACCCTCGCCTCGACCCTGGTCCTCCTGCTTCTGGTGGTCTTCCTCGCCGTCAACGTCGCGGTACTCGTGCTGCGCCGCAATCCCGGGGAGCACGAGCGGGAGCATTTCCGCGTCCCCACCGTCCTGCCGATCCTGGGCGCCGCGTCGTGCGTCCTGTTGTCCACCCGCGTCGAAGCCGACGTCTGGGCTCGTGGGCTGCCGCTGATCGGCGCCGGGATCGTGCTCGGCCTGCTCTCCGCCGTACGCCGCTCCCGGCAGCGCCCCGGCGAAAACGAAAGTCACACCAGTGGGCCCGTGGTCTGAACGCGCATACACCAGAGCGCTCCGAGGTGACGAGGGATGCCGGAACACGGGCCTTATCCGGAACCGGGTCGGGCGCGTACCCACGACCGAGACCGGCAATATCACCGGGACCAAGGACGAGGACTACAACATCATCTGGCTCACCGAGGAATGATGCCTGAGCAACGCCCTACGCCTGCAGACCTACATCCAGGACGCCGAACGCGACGGCGACAACGAACTCGCCGAATTCTTCCGACGCGCCCAGGGCGAAACCCGCGAGGGCGCCGAACAGGCCAAGACACTCCTGCGCGCACGACTGGGCAATTGACCCCGGAACCCGAAGGCCGCCGATGCGTTCCCCCGGCGGGACGGTCCCAGGGGAAGACGCCGGCGACCGACCCGACCCAGTACGGCACGGATTCTCGACCCACACCACAACGACGGAGGCAGGGACAACGGTGACCGACGACGGCGAAGTCCGTGTGCGCGTGATCGACGACGGCCGGGCGCTGGTGACACTCCCCCGGGTGGTGGACGCGACGGTCGCCCACGGCGTGCGCCAAGCCCTCCTGCACGGCATCAACGCGCTGCCCGACCACGTCGTCGACGTCGACTTCGACCTCTCCGCAACTCTGCTCCTGGACGACGCCGGCACTGCGGCCATCGGCGCCGCCCGCCGCCACGCGTTGCTACTCGGACTACGCCCGGGGCACCCCACCGCGAAACACCACACGAGCCAGGCCCCGGTCGACCCCGGGGAAACACCGCTCCGGCGGTGAACGCCCGACGCCGTCGAGCATCGTGAACACCGCCGGGTCAGCCACGTGATCGCGTGAATGGGTGGCTGACCCCCGTGTTCTCCCCGCCGCCGTACAGTTCGCCCTCGGTGCCGACCGCGAGTTCCCCGCGTCGGCGATCACCACGCTCACCCGGCCGGACCGACCGGCTCGCCCACCGGCCGGTGCAGGTCGCGGTCGAACTCTCCGCCGTCCAGGCCCGGCACCGAGGATCTGGTGCAACCGGGTCGTCTCGTCAAACCAGGGTGCGCCCGGCCGCGTGCCTTCGTGTCGTTGTCGGCCGTGCCGATCAAGTGGCTTGCCAATCCCGGATCAGGCCGTTTGCCGGTGAATGGAGAGCACGGCACTGAGTGCGGCGGCACCGTCGAGGAGGGCCTTGGATCGAGCAGTGATGCCGGCGTCCCTGGCAGCCAGCGCCGAGACGACATCCTCCGATCGGCGGGCGCGCCGCAGCTCCGGCATGAGGGCCCGCAGGGGCGTGATGCGGTATCCGGCCTTGCGCAGTTGGTGAACGATCCGCGCATCCTGCACCTGAGTCGGTGTGTATCGTCGCGATCCGCGCACGGGGTCGCGGTCCGGGATGACGAGAGCCTCCGCATGCCAGTGCCGCAACGTCGAAGGGCGCACACCGAGGGCGGCGGCGAGTTCGGAGACGCTCATCGAGTCCGACGCGCGCACGTCTTCGATCGACTCGCTGGAGATCGCGTGGGCGGCCTCCTGAGCGCGCCTCAGTTCCGCGCGCTCTGCATCGAGCCGGGCGTGCGCCGTGTCGAGAAGGGCAAGCGCCTGCGAAGTGGGAAACCGGTGGAAGGCCCGAACGATCTTCTTGGCCTCGATCGGCCCCACGCCCGCGGCGAGGGCTCGGTAGGCCATTGCGGACTGCAGATGTACCTCCCCATAGATCCGGTAGCCCGCGGCGGTGCGCATCGCGGGCGGAAGTACACCGTCGTGCTCGAGATTGCGAACTTGCTGAACGGAGTACCCAACGCGTCGCGCGACATCAGCGGTACGCACGCATATCCCCTGATTTGAGACTTGGCATCCCGGCATCCCTCGATCTCGGCCTCAAAGTCTCCACAAGCACTTCAATGCAACGCTAGAGCACATGACCATCGACGAGATCATCAGCTTTGTGGGCGACCTCGACGGCGTCCTGATCATCAGGCCCGCACCCGGCGACGGCACGCCGGAAATCAGCTGGGGGGACACGTTCTTCTACTACGCACCCGACGGTGCCACTCCGACGAGGGCCCAACCGTTCGCGACTGTCGTGACCAAGGACTACCCCGGCGACGAGGCATCGCGTCTGGACCGGCTGGACACCTTCCGCGTGAATATTGCCGCCGGGAAGGAAGCGTTCATCCACTGGACCGGTCACGCAGCACACGAACCAGCCTCCGCCGAGGTCGACCCCAGTGCCACCGACACCGTGATCGCCCACCCCGTCTACGGCACCGCCGGCTGGCTGGCAGTGGTGAATCCGGGCGAGCGCACCGAAGCACCGACACGCGAGCTGCTGCGTGCGGCCCATCACCTCGCGCGCTCACGCCATGAGCGACGCGCCGACTCGACAACGCGATGAGGCTAGGAATCGAGCCGACGGTCGCCCACTTCGCGTGCCATCCGGTTTCCCCGGTCGGTGGCCGCCGGCCGTTGCCCGGTCTCCTGCGCGGCTGCGCTCTGGCCCGGTTGGAGCGGTTCCCGCCCTCGAGTGGCCGCGGCCTGGGATGCGGAGAGCTGCCGGGCCGGCGGGAAGCCCCTGGTCAACGCAATGTGCGGGCGATTGCACACGTCACGGGAGGCGGTCGTGGATCTCCGGAGCTGGGCCGCGGCGGCGGTGAGTCCGGGGGCCGCGCCTTGGATCGCCGCGGCTTGCTCCGTGCCGACGATCGCGCGGTGGTCACGACGACGCTCAGGCGGTCGGTGTGATTGCCCAGTTGATGGACACGTTGCCCGCCTATGGCGGTGAACTCCACGGTGTCGTGCGCCGCGCTCTTGCCCATCACGGGCTCGACGATCTCGGGTGTGATCAGCCGAAGGTCGGGCTGTGCCCGGTAGAGGGACCGTACCCTCCAAGGCACGGCGGGCGCTTGCCCTCGGGACGGAAACGCGGCCGCGTCGCGTTCGGCTTCCGAGGACATGGCATCGGCGCGCAGGATGTCGGGCACTCCCCGCCCGTACTGCCGGACGATTTGATGGTGCCGGACGATTTCCAGTTCGTGGAGCGTCACCCCGACGATGCCGAACATCACGGCGTCGGGCCCTCCGCCCTCCTTCTGAATGAGCGCCAGGGCATCGTCTGTTCGGCCGTGCTTTTCGCCTGTCGTGGTGAAGAACCGCGAATCCAGGACCACCCTGTTCCCCCGGACCTCGGCCAACGTGTTCGCCCCGGTGGGCATGTCGCACGAGAAGCCGTCGATCTCGACATCGTGATTGACCCGGGCGAAATGCACACTGCCCAGGGCGACCGGCCGCAGGTCGTCGGCGTGGACGGACAGCAAGTCCATTGCGGTGCCGCGCTGTCCGGCTCGCTGCAATGCCTGGTCCACCAATTCGAGGACGTCTTCCGTTGTCGTCGCACGGGCAAGGTTCCGTACGAACGGATCGTCGGGGCTCACGCCCCGCACGGCACGGCGGAGCGGAATGCTCGCCCGCTTACGTGCGTCCGCCACCGCTGCTCCTCATGTGCTCGTCTTCGAACCGGCCGCCCACCGGCCGAACGGCTGCGGGCTTACCCGGTCCGGCAACCGCGCATTTCGCTCACGCAGCCGAACGCGGCCCGTCAGGCTCCGGGTTGGGCGGCCCCGGGCACGCACGCGTGCACGGGGCCCGTGGATCGACCTCAGAGCGGCCCCGACGGAGTTGCACCAGCCGCGTCAGCACGATCATTGCCCGACGAAAGCGCACCGCACCGGTCGTTCCCCGACAGACGATCGCCTGCAGTCGGCGGCCCTCATGGTCACTCAACCACCGCACCACAACTCTCTCGGCACATGAACCACATGGTGGCCGGCGATCACAGCACGCGCAGGCGGGATTCTCCGATCACAGCCCAACCGTCCCCCACCTCACCCCCACCGGCGTCGGCGCGTGGTGGCGAGCAGGAACAGCCAGGCCGTCACTGCGATTGCGGCCCCCACTCCGTACATCGTGGCCGCACCGCCGTGTCCCAGGGCGATGCCGCCGATGCCGGAACCCAGCGCGATGCCGAGGTATATGCCGGACGAGTTCAACGAGACCACCAGAGGGACCTCCTGCGGTGCGGCCTCGATCAGGCGATGCTGCTGCGCGGGGGTCTGCGCCCAGGAGGCGGCGCCCCACCCGAACAGCAGCGCGCCGACGAGCAGTCGGGGCGGATCGCCCGCCGCCGGCCCGGCGAGCAGCGCCAGGGCCGCGGCCATCGCGGGATAGGTCACCGCGAGCACCCGCACCGGGCCCCGTCGGTCGGTGGCCTGCCCGGAGCACAGGTTGCCGAACACCGCACCCGCGCCGTACAGGACCAGCATCCACGCCACCGCCGAACCCGTGACCCCGACCGCCGCCAACGCGGGCGCGCTGTACGCGTATGCGGTGTACGCGGCGGTCATGCCGAGCACGGTCAGCGGCAGCACGCCCGGCACGCCGGGTCGGCGCAGCACCGCCAGTCGCGCCCGCAACGGCACCCGGTCGGCGCCGGGCAGTGCGGGCATGATCATCCGGATCGCGACGGCGATCACCAGACACAACCCCGCTACCACCCCGAGTGCGACCCGCCAGGTGGCGAGGTGGCCGACCAGCGTGCCGAGCGGCACCCCCAGCGCGGTCGCCGCGGTGAGTCCACCGATCACCACGGCCAGTGCCCGGCCTCGGAGTTCGGGCCGCACCAGCGCGGCGCCGACCGCACCCGTCCACCCCCGTCCTCCCCGTCCTCCCCGACCGGATCGATGACGAAGACGTGTGTGAGGTGAACGGCGCCCCTCGAAGCAGCCGGCCATCCGGGTGCACCCGATCACGATCGCCGTCGCACCGAAGAAGCACACCGTCGGCATCTCCCCACCCGCCCCGATCGCCTCGAACTCCACCGCCGGGACGCGACCAGCACGACCAGGTCGGCCTTCGGGATCGCCCACCCGGCCATGACGTCGGCCAACACCCGGTCGTCGGACCACAGTTCGTCCGGGCCCACCCCGTCCGCCCGGACCAACTCGTCGAAGGTCCGCCTGCCGCCTCTTGAAGGTGAGCCACGCGGGTGGCCGCTGGATCACCCGCCCAGCCTGGCAGCGTTCGCAGACGCACCACACGCACCAGGCGCCCCACGCGCACTAAGCGCAACAAGCGCACCAGGCGCGGCCTCTCGCAGGCAGGAGTGCGTGCGTGTGTGCGCGGTTGTGGGGATTTGGTGAAGGCGCCGGGTGGCAGCGGTCCCGTTGATACGTTCCATGCACGAACCACCTTGCTGTGTAAGGGCTTTACCGTCCGTCGTTGACGTGGGGCCAACACGGGGTTCGGGGGCGCCGGGCCTCCCGCCCGTCGTCGCACGGGTGCGGCAGCCGATGGGCTGCGTCATTTCCTGGATGGCTGTAGGGGCCGGTGACCCGTGTGGTCACCCGGTGTCGATCAGCTGTGGTGTGGACGCCGCTTGCCCGAGTAGGGCGGTGGCGCGGTGTTCGAGTTTCGCGAACTGGCCATGGCCCGCGTGGGTGCGGGCACGACGGGTGGGGGTTTCGTGGCGCACGACGAGAGCTTGACGAGGGTGTACAGCGACCGGAAGTACGTGTCGACGACGATGGTGCGACACTCGGGTACGACCGTGGCGTTCGCCATGGACGCGGACCGCAGGATCGTCTACAGCGTGTTGGACCTGGAGCAGGCGTCGGCGAAGCGCGGTCCGCTGGACGCGCGGTACTGGAACGAGGAACCGGCGGTAGTGCCGTTCCCCGGCGAGCTTGTGGAGGTACCCGCGCCGGGGGCGTACGCGGCGTCGGGTGTACTGCGGATGCCGTGGGTACGGGCCGGGGGACGTACCGAAGCGGTGGCGGGTGTGCCGCTGCCGGTGGAGGAGCGTGACCCGTTCTTGTCGACGACGGCGCGGCTGAGCGCGCCGGCACCGTTCCAGGTCGTTTCGGACGGCCGCTACATCCTGCTCTTTCGCCAGGGAGTGGACGCGAACCACAAGGATGTCGTGTTCTACGCCGAGGGCGGCACGGTGTCCGGTGATCGGGCCACCGCGGCGGCGGGCACGAAGGCGACGGCGACCGCCGTGGTCGACGGGTCGTTGCTGTGCGACCGGTTCGTCCTGGTGGGGTCGGTGCTGAAGCCGGTCGTGGAGGTGCGGTACCAGCGGTCGCGGTCGAAGCTGCGGGGCGCCTCGGAGAGCGACACGTTGGGCACCCGGGACATGGAGGGGAACCCCTTCTTCGAGCCCACCGCGAAGCTGTCGTTCGTCGCGCCTCTGCAACGCGGCGCGTTCACCGTGCTCTTGCTGCCGACCGCGGTCGTGGGTGAGTCCCGGTGGCAGGTGTTCGCGGCGAACAAGGCGACGGGACGCGTGGAGGGCTACAACTGCGCGCAGGGCTCGGACGGCTTGTTCGACGTGGTGGGCGCTCAGCTCTACACCAGTCCGGACCCGAAGTTCGCCTCCTCGGTACTGGAGCGCGGGCCGGGGACGTGCCCGCACACCAAGAGGCCGCTTGTGCCCGTGCCGGCGACCCGCGACCGGGCCGGTACGGCGATGCGGTTCGACCCGGCGAAGAACACGCACGTGCTGCTGCCGGCCGCGCCGCCCGGGTCCGCGACGGTTGCGTCGTCCGGTTACACGGTGGAGGCGTGGGTACGTCCGGCCGCGGCCTCGGGGACCATCCTGGCGCACCATACCGGGGCATCGCCGACCAGCACGTTCGCGCTGGAGTTGGACGCGGACCGGAAGCTGGTGGCGGACCTGGGTGGAACCCGTGTGGTGTCGGGCACCGCGGTGCCCGTGAACGCATACGTGCACGTCGCGGCGGTGTTCGACGGCAAGAACGCGGCCGTGTACGTGGGCGGGGTGCGGACGGGCGTACGTGCGGTCACGGCGGTACCGGACGCTCGGTCCGCGGCGAGCGTCGGGACAAGGCTGGCCTCGGGCGTGCCGGAGGCCGGGTTCAAGGGCGACGTCGACGAGGTGCGGATCTGGGAACGAGCGCGGACCGAGGCCGAGTTCGGCGATCGGGGGCTGCGTCTGTCGGGCATCGAGCCGGGCCTGGCGGTGTACTGCCGCTTCGACGAGGGGGCCGGGACAGTGGCCGGCGACCACACCAGGGCGATGCGCGACGGCACGGTGCACAACGGCGCGGTGTGGGTGGCTTCCGACGCTCCGGTGGGTGACGGGCCGGGACTGTCGCGGGACGTGTTCGGCTTCGCCGGCCGCGCCGTGTCGACCGGGCTCGCGGCGGTCACCTATTCCCAGCAGGAGCCGGCCACGACCGGGTACGGCACGGCGGTGGGGCACGAGAAGCGGCAGACGCGGGTGCTCGTGGCGTGCGGGGCCTCCGGCCCGGCACCGGCGGGCGGCGCGGCCAATCGCAGTTACGTCGCCGCGGTGGACTTCGCGGTCGCCCGGGACGGTCGTCTCGCGGCGATCCCGTCCTTGGTCTCCTTGGCCGAGGCGGGCAAGTCCGGGGCGGTGGGCGACGCGGCGGCGGTGGCCGCCGCGCAGGCGGCCGTGGACGCCGCGCGGGCGAGTCTGGACGCGGACCGGCAGCTGGCGGCGCAGGTTCAGCAGACTCTGGCGGCCATCGACTCCTACGACCGGATGTTCGGCCCCTCGTTCGCGTCGATCTTCGGCGTGCACAGACGGCTTCAGGAGCAGCAGGCCGCGCAACAACGGCTGGGCGCGCGTCAGGCGGCCGTGGACGCCGCGGAGGACGCGTTGATGACCGTGTCGGGCGGTACCCGCGGCGGCGGCGACACCGTGGTGGCGATGCCGGTGGTCTCCACCGACCGGCAAGGACTGACGGTCTACGGGGCGTTGCTGGCGTTCGCGTGGACCGAGGACGCGCCGTTCGTTCTGGACGGCGCGGGCGGCGACGTCGTGCTGTACTTCCGGGGCGGGGCCGGGCAGTTCTTCTCGGCCTACTACTCCACGCTGGTCACAAGGGCGACCCGGAGCCTGGGCGCGGGCTCGGACCGGCTGGAGTTCGTCGCGCGCGACACCGCCACGCGCGCCAAGGACTTCACCGTGCAGGTCACCGCCGATGCCGGTTCGGCCGCGGACCTGTGCACGGTGACCGTGACCTGCGGGTCGCGTACCGAGACGTATCTGCGGGTGCCGCGTGCCGCGGCCTCGCTGGCCGCGGTCCTCAACGGCAACCCGCCGGCCGGCACGCTGCTGGGCACCGTCCTGTCGGTCAAGGACCGGCTCGTCGAACTGACCGCGCCGCTCCCCGCACCGCTCGCGGTCGGCAGCCGGGTCCTCGTCGGCGGGAGAGTACGCAAGGTCGACGCCGCCGCACCGGCGAGCGCGACCACGTTCACCGTCTCCGGCGACGCGGTCATCGCCGCGGCCGGATCGCAGGTGACCGCGGTGCTCTACGACTACGCCGACGCCACCGGCAGCGTGACCGGCACCGACCTGTCCTCGGGATCGCGGATCGTCGCGGTCACCCGCGTGGGTTCCACCACCGCCGTGGTCGCCGACGGCGACGCGAAAGACGCCGGCGACGGGGTCGGGCCGCACTGGCGCGGTCACGCCCCGGGCCGCGCACCGGCGTTCGACGGAACCACGCAGTACCTGACCGCCGTGGACGGGGCGGACTTCGCCACCGATGGCGACCTGACCCTGGAGGCGTGGCTCAACCCCGCCTCCGCGACCGGCACCGTGCTGCGCGCCGCCGGACCTGCCACCCCCTACGGCCTGGCCCTGCGCGGCACCACGTTGTTCAGCGCTCTCAGCCTCGAAGAGGACAACGTCGTCGAATGCGGCGACCGGCTCACGCTGACCGGGACCAGCTTCACCATCGAGATGTGGGCCCTTCGCCAGGCCACCAACCGCGACGACCTGCTGTTCAGCACAGGATTCGGCCTGATGGTCGGGA
This sequence comes from Embleya sp. NPDC050154, assembly GCF_044460165.1. Lineage (NCBI taxonomy): Bacteria > Bacillati > Actinomycetota > Actinomycetes > Kitasatosporales > Streptomycetaceae > Embleya > Embleya sp. NPDC050154. Next base: position 450,762 of record NZ_JBITJP010000004.1, on the reverse strand, counting down.
TCGACTCGAACAACCGCTTCATGTTCGGCGGAGACGTCGGCATCCCCGGCCAGGCCGACCTCACCTGGGCGATGACCACCGCCACCGTCCCCGCCCAGGAATGGCACCACTGGGCGGTGGTCCACGACGCCTCCGCCGGAACCCGCCGCGTATACCGGGACGGCGTGGAAATGGCGTGCACGTCCGAAACCGGTGGCGCGGTCGCCGCGGGCACGTTCGGTGGCCAGAGTATCGCCGGCTCCAACGATTCACGCACCGTCAGGCTCGGGTACCGTGCCCAGGGCGGCAGCATAGGATCGCGCGTCTGCCTGGACGAGGTGCGCGTGTGGGGCCGCGCGCGGACCGCGGACCAGATCAAGGAGACGATGCGTCGCCGACTGCGCGGCCGCGAGGACGACCTGCTGGCGTACTGGCAGTTCAGCAACGGATCGACACTCGACCGCTCCGGCCGCGGCAACCACGGCACCCTGGTGGGCCCGTTCCGGTCGGCGGCCTCCGGACTGGACGGCTTCGCGCCCGTGGCCACCGTCGGCTCGCAGACCTTCGCCCTGTCGGAAGGGGTCGCGATCGGCGACTGGAGCCACGTCGCGCTGGCGTTCAAGCAGCACTGGGCCATGGCGATGGACGGCGCCGGCCACCTGGACGCGGGCGGACCCGAGGGGCTGAACCTGCTCGGCGACCTGACCATCGAGGCCGGCGTACGCCTGGACGCGCTCGGCGTCGTGCACGGCCTGGTGGGCAAAGGCGTGGTGGAAGGCGGGGCGGCCGGCACGGCGGTGCCGTACGCGCTGCTCGTGGAAGCGGACGGCCAACTGGCGTTCATGTTCGAGAAGGGCGGCGGCGGCAAGGACAGCCTGGTCACCGTCCGCTCCGGGACCAAGCTCCAGGCCGGCGTGTTCACCCGGGTCGCGGTCACCCGCAAGGGCGGTCACAACGACAGGGGCGGTGTGGCGATCCGCCTGTACATCGACGGCGCCCCCGTCGGGCACAAGCCGTTCGTGTTCGAGGGCGCCGCACCGGTGGGCAACGACGACAACTGCGAGCTGGGCCGCCTCCGCCAGGGCCGGACCACAAGTCACCTGCGCGGTTCCCTGACCGACGTACGGATCTGGAACGTCGCCCGCGACGAGAAGCAGATCGGCGCCGCGATCACCCCCAAGACCCCAGGGCTGACCGCGTGGTGGGCCTTCCCCGAGAAGGAGGGCGCCGTCACCGCGGACGCCTGCGACACCTTCCCCGCCAAGGTGCGCGGCGCCCGCCGCGTGCGCACCCCCGACCCCAACGGCAACCTCGCCACCTTCTATGTCGACGGCAGCCCGCAACCGGCCTGGATCGCGCCCATGCACGCCCAACCGACGTACCCCGGCGAGGCACACGCCACCATCGCAGGCCGACGCCACAGCGGAACACTGGCCAACGGGTACACCGGGACCATCGACGAGGTACGGATCTGGCGGACCTGCCGCACCCGGGAGCAGATCCTGGACAACATGTTCGCCCGACTGCGCGGCGAGAAGAAGGACTTGGTCGCCCACTTCCCCTTCGACGGCGCCTCCACCCAAACCGGCGCCACCGTCAAGGACTTCGGGCCGCGCGGCAACGACCTGAACCCCTCACCCGACGCACCGCGAAACACCATCTCCAGCGCACCCATCTCCGCCGACGCCGCGGAAGTCCGCTCCGCACTCACCGGAATCGGCAGCACCTTCAACGCCCGCATCGACGCGCCCCCCGCCGCCTCCGAGTACGGAGACCTGCAAGCCGACGCCGACGGACGCGCGTTCGGCGTCATGAAACGCGCCTACACCTTCGTCCGGCACGGCAGGTGGGAGCTGCACACCGGCTTCAAGACCGGGGAACTGACGAGCACGTGGGTCGGGCAGGCCCAATTCGACCCGCAACTGGTCGGCTTCCTCGAAGGCGCCCCGCCGATGCCCTCGGAGAACATGGTCTGGGGAACCGCCGGCGACTACGCCGAGAAGGCGTCCGTGTCCTTCATCCAGGCCGACTCGGTCACCAACACCATCTCCAACGACGAGAAGCGCAGCCTGGACGCGTCCGCCAAGGGCAAGGTGGAGTTCTGGGTCAACGACGACACCTCCATCGTCGTCGCGCCCCTCGGCGTCGGCACCGCGAAGGAGGCCGTCAAGGTCAAGGTGGGCATGACCGTCGAGGCCGAGATCAAGTTCTCCAACGGCTGGGCCACCAACCTCGCCGTGTCCCAGAGCACCGAGACCACCCGCACCAGCGGCGTCGTGCTGACCGGCCAGTGGGAGGAGGACGCCCGGACCGGCCAGGTCAACCCCGACGCCGGCCGGCGCTGGGTACCCGCCAACACCGGCTTCGCGATCGTCCAGTCCGCCACCGCCGACCTGTACGCGCTGCGCCTGGCCCACACCGGCGTCCTGGTCGCCTACCGGATGATCCCCAACGCCGACATCCCCCGCGACTGGAACATCATCGCGTTCCCCATCAACCCCCGCTACACCAAGCAGGGCACCCTGGACGGCCTGGTCGGCTTCGCTCCCAAGGGCAGCTCCGGAGCGCTGCAGCCCTTCCCCGACCCCGCGTTCCCCAACGCCGGGGACGGCGGCGAACACAGCTACTACCGCCCCCGCGAGGCGTACGCCATCAAACGACGCATCCAACGCGAGGAGCAGCAACTCCAGAGCTTCTACGAATCGGTGTCCACCGAGAGCGCCACCTTCGCCGCCCACAACCCCGTCCGCGACCAGGCCAACCGGGTCCTCGGCGGCATGATGGGCGGCACCGGAACGGGTCTGACCCCGGACAAGACGAACCCGGCCGAAGTCCGCAAGGCCGCGAACAGCGCGTCCCGCCGCCACATGGTCAACACCTACGTGTGGACCGCGGCCGGCGGCCTGTTCTCCGAGACGATGTCCACCACCGACCAAGTCACCCAGGTCACCACCGGCGACTACACGGTCAGCAGCAGCCTGAGCGTCGGCGGATTCGCCGAAATCGAAGCGGGCCCGGTCGGCGTCAACCTCTCCGGCAGCGTCACCCTCGGCGGCGGCTACGCGGTCACCCGCAGCAAGACCAAGGAAGCCAAGCGCACGTTCAGCCTGGAAGTGAAGGCCGAACCCGCACGCGACCTGCAAAAACGTGAAGGCGACAAGCCCGTCTTCGACATCGCGCGCAACCCGGTCCTGGTGCCCGGCCGCGTCGACGCCTACCGGTTCATGACCTTCTACCTCGACAGCTCCACCGACAACTACGAGGACTTCTACGGCAAGGTCGTCGACCCCGAGTGGCTCGACCGCAACACCGGACCGGACGCCCGCGCGCTGCGTCAGACCCGGCAGGGCGACCGCAAGCCCCCGTGTTGGCGCATCCTGCACCGCGTCACCTTCGTCAGCCGCGTCCAGGACACCGCCACCGCGACCCCGTCCCTGGCCAAGGCGATGGGCACCCTCGGTATCACCAGCGACTACCACCTGATGCGGCAGCTCGAACCCCACCTGGTCGGCGCCACCACCGACCGCGCCGCACTCACCGCCGCCGCCAGGACCACCCTCGCCACCCGGTTCCCGGCACTCGCCCCGTACACCGACGCCATCGCCGAACGCCTCACCGCCTATTACAACCTCCCCGCCGAGACGACACCGACGCTCACCCCGGCCACCCCTGCCCCGCCCTCGACGCCGGCGGCAACCAGCACCCTCACGACAGCCGCCTCCACCATCGCCGCCGGCGGCACCATCACCCTGCGCTACTCGACCCCGGCCGCCACCCTCGCCGCCACGAACTGGATCGGCCTCTACCGCGACGGCACCAGCCCCACCAACGGCTCAGCCACCGACTGGAAGTACGCCCCCGACGCCGACGGCAGCCTCGACTTCCCCGCCGGCGGCAAGCTCACCCCCGGCAACTACCGGGTCTGGTACCTCCACAACAACGGCTACACCGCACTCGCCGGGCCGATCACCCTGACCATCACCTGACCCACCCAAGCATCGGCGCATCCTCGGCTGCACCACGGCAGAGCAGCAGAGCCACACGCACGCACCCGCCCCCGTCGCACCCTTCACGCGACGGGGGCGACCGGGTCTGATCCGTGCGTGTCGTCGGCCCCGTTGCGAAAGCCGGGCAGGTCGCCATCGGCGCCGCATTCACGGGTGTTCTGTGCGGTGGACTGGCCGTTCATCGAATCGACGTTGGAGCCGGGCTGTCCGTCACAGTCGAACGATTCCTTGAGCACGGCGGGCGGCCGTGGCCGTGCACAGCCGGGCATTTTCCGTCCAGATGGCTGGTACCCGGTCCGCCGTGGGCGATCACGCTCAGCGTGTGGTCCTCCTCGGCTATGGCGTGCGAGTCCCCCACGGCGCGGCGATCCGGTCCCGGCGTCTCACGTGCGACCCCTCCTCATGCGCCATGTCGGCGAGGCTACGCGTGCGCACGGGCCGCATACCGCTCCGCCTTGCTCCCGCGCCGCGATCGACCGTTGCGCCATTGACACCGAGGAGTTCGGGGCGGGTGCGCACCGCTCGACCCGAGGTCGCCGCTTGCGACGCCTTCGAGAGCGAACCCGACTGTGCGGTAGGACCGGACGGGTGAACTCCGCTCGCCGGTGCGTGGATCGGCGGCTTCGCGGGCAGGGGCCGCGCGTTTGCCGTGACGCGTTGTCGCGGTGCTACGAGGAGAAGGCCATGGATACCGGAATCCTGAGTAAAGGCGAACGGCGGGCGTGGTGCGCCCTCGTGGCGGAACTCCGCCTCGGCGTGTGGGCGCATGGACCTGTGCGGGCCGGCGCCGCACCGCCCGCACCGAGGCTGCGGATCGTCGCAGCCGTCATCGTCCTGGCTCCCGTGGCCGTGGCGTGTGGCGTGGTGGCGGCGACGAGGCTGTCGCATCCGCTGGTACTGGTTCCCCTCGCGTCGCTCGCGGCACTGGGAGCACTGCCCCTGCCGGCATGGGCCTCCCGGCATCGGCATCGGTGTCGGCATCCGTGAACGACGTCCTCACCCGTCGAGCGCAGCGATCGACCACCTCGTTCCGGTACCGCCTTACGACCCTTCCCGTGGAGCACGAATGACCGACGTCCAAACCCCCTTGGCGCCTTTCCCACCCGACGCGGCGGCTCCGCGCTCATCTCGTCGTGGGACGATCGTGGTGAAGTGGTTGACCACCACCGATCACAAGACGATCGGCAGTCTCTACCTCACGACATCGTTCCTGTTCTTCCTGTTCGGCGGGATCCTCGCGCTCGCGATCCGGACCGAACTGGCCCGGCCGGGGACCCAGTTGCTCTCGAATGAGCAGTACAACCAGGCATTCACCATGCACGGAGCGATCATGCTCCTGATGTTCGCCACGCCCCTGTTCGCCGGCTTCACCAACTGGATCATGCCGCTCCAGATCGGCGCCCCGGATGTGGCGTTCCCCCGCCTGAACATGCTCGCCTACTGGCTTTACCTGTTCGGTTCGCTGATCGCGGTCGCCGGGTTCCTCACCCCGGACGGGGCAGCCGACTTCGGCTGGTTCGCCTACACCCCGCTCAGCTCGGCCGTGCGCTCACCCTCCATCGGCGGCGACATGTGGATCATGGGCCTGGCACTGTCCGGATTCGGCACCATCGTGGGCGCGGTCAACTTCATCACCACGATCATCTGCATGCGCGCGCCCGGCATGACGATGTTCCGGCTGCCGATCTTCTGCTGGAACGTGCTGCTGACCTCGGTCCTGGTCATCATGGCGTTCCCGGTCCTGGCCGCCGCGCTGTTCGCGCTGGAGGCCGACCGCAAGTTCGGCACCCACGTTTTCGACCCCGCCAACGGCGGTGCCCTGCTGTGGCAGCACCTGTTCTGGTTCTTCGGCCACCCGGAGGTCTACATCATCGCGTTGCCGTTCTTCGGCATCGTCACCGAGATCCTCCCGGTCTTCTCGCGCAACCCGGTCTTCGGTTACAAGGGTCTGATCGCCGCCACCATCGCCATCGCGGGCCTGTCGGTCACCGTCTGGGCCCACCACATGTTTCCCACCGGTGCCGTGATGCTGCCGTTCTTCTCCTTCATGACGTTCCTGATCGCCGTCCCCACCGGCGTCAAGTTCTTCAACTGGATCGGCACCATGTGGCACGGGTCGCTCTCCTTCGAAACGCCCATGCTGTGGTCGATCGGCTTCCTGGTCACCTTCCTCTTCGGCGGCCTCACCGGCGTCATCCTCGCGTCACCCCCGCTCGATTTCCACGTGACCGACTCCTACTTCGTCGTCGCCCACTTCCACTACGTCGTCTTCGGAACCGTCGTCTTCGCCATGTTCGCCGGATTCCACTTCTGGTGGCCCAAGTTCACCGGAAAAATGCTGGACGAGCGGCTCGGCAAGATCCACTTCTGGACCCTGTTCGTCGGCTTCCACACCACCTTCCTCGTCCAACACTGGCTCGGTGCCGAGGGCATGCCCCGCCGCTACGCGGACTACCTCGCCTCCGACGGCTTCACCACGCTCAACACGATCTCCACCATCGGCGCCCTCCTCCTCGGCCTGTCCACCCTTCCGTTCCTGTACAACGTCTGGAAGACACACCGGTTCGGACGCGAGGTGATCGTGGACGACCCCTGGGGCTACGGACGCTCACTGGAATGGGCCACCTCCTGCCCGCCGCCGCGGCACAACTTCACCAGGCTGCCCCGGATCCGTTCCGAATCGCCGGCCTTCGACGTCCGCCACCCCGAGATCGCCATCCTGGACTACGAGACCCAACGCGGAAAAGAGCACATCCTCGATGTCAACCCCGACAAAATTGGCAGATAGGAACAACAGGCCAAAAGCCCCGACCGATGACGACCACCCACCCACCCACCCAGCGGCGGGCCGTCGCCGACCCGACCCCGGCGCGGCGCGGAATACAGCGGGCCGGGGTCGCGGGATGCCGATAGAAGGGACCGCCGTCTGCGCCTCGGGGTTGCGATGACCAAGCGTGTGCCCTGTCCGCCCGCACCCGGGCCGCTGGAGGCCTACGCCGCGCGGTTCGACGACCTCTTCTCGACGTTGGCGCAGCGGCGCGGGTTCCGCGAGTACCCGGCCGGGCCGTTGCTGCCGAGGGACCGCAACAAGACGCCGACCTGTCTGGTCGGTGCGGAGCCCCTGATCGGTGCACGGCATCCGGCGGTGCAGCGGCTCCGGTTCCTCCTGTCCGGGCCCACCTGGGACCTGTCCGAGCCCACCTGGGACCACAAGCGGATCAACGCCCGCCGCGTGAAACTGTTGCCGGCGGATCCGGCCACCACACCGCACGCGGGCGGGTCCTGGTGATCGACGACTCCGGCGACCGACCCTGGGCCTCCTGGAATCCCTCGGCCTGCACGCCGAAGTCGTCGCCCGCCGCCTCGAACCCTTCGGCCCGGTCCTGACCGCCCGCGCGACCTTCCTGGAACAGCGCGGCCTGATCGCACCGGGCCAACGTCAAGAGGAACTCGTGGTCATCCGCGCCGACGCGCCCCAGACCCACCACCCATCCGCCACACGATCGTGACGCCGAGCGCACACCGAGAACGAACGCCCATCGGGCCATTTCCACCGTCAAACGCACGCGGATGACGAGATGCGGATCTGGATCGGTCCGGTCCCCCGATTTCTCCCGGCCTCGCGTCCCCCCTCCGGCGGATCCGCCCGCGACACCACGCGTGTCGCGGATGACCGCGCCGCCTCCGGGTATCGGCAGAAACCGAAGCGATCAACACTTTCGCGTTTGCACTCCCGGAATCGGGTTGACCCGGCAAACAGAACAAGGCACCGCCATGCGCCCACGGGCCGACGGCGAACTCGGAACGATTGGAAGCATCATGGTCATGCCCTCGACCGGCAGTCCCCTTCGAGCCGCCCTCACCCTCACCGCACCCATCCTGATGTGGACACTCGCGAACTCGCCGGGACTCGCGCACGCCTCCCCCGTCCCCACGAACGACGGTCGACCGACCCTGACCGCCGACCGCACGGGCTCACTGGACCCCGCCGGCGATCGCATCACCGTGACAGGCCGCGGCTTCCGGCCCGGCAGCGAGGTGCGCGTCAAAACGTGCGACCCCGCCCAGGGGCCCGACGCGGCATGCGACACCGACCTGGGTGAAGAGCCCGTTCGGGTCGACACCGACGGCACCTTCACCCGGGAATTGCGCGTACGCGCCGCGTTCGGTCCCGTCGACTGCCTGCGCACTCGCTGCGCCGTGGCCACCACCAAGGTCGGCGGCGGTGGGGACCGCAGCCAGGAGAGCTACCTCTCGATCGGGTTCCGCGGCGAGGTCCCCGGACTGCCGGCCACCTGGGCACCAAGCCCCTCGGCCACGCCCGGCAGCGACGGCGCGACGGCCGCACAGCCCTCGCCGGCGAGTCCCTCGGCCCCCACCGACTCGGCGCCCCCGAAGGCGCAGGACACCGACACCGACGAGAACCCCTGGGTACTCCCCGCCGTCATGGCAGGCGTGATCGCGGTCATCGCCGCGATTGTGGTGTTCGTGGTCCGCAACCGACGCCAGGCCGGTACGGGACGAGGCAGCGGCGACAAGTAGATCCGAGACCGGGCATGGACCACGAGACTTGGGAATCGGGGCATAGGCGTGGGACCGAAAAACGGCGCGTCGCGTGCGCGGACGTGATGAGGCCTTCGGCCGCGAGTGTCGCCGTCGCCACACACGCCGGTGTCGCGCAGCTGATGTACGGAGGGTTCCTCATCGACGTTCGCGCGCCTGTCGATGAGGTTCAGGGCGCTGGGCAGATCATGCGGTCGGCCGCACCAGTGCCGAAATGCTCACGTCCTACCCCCCCCGGGTATCCCCGCCGCCCTGCCCGGCGAGGGGCTCACGGCCCCGGTCGTGGACTCCCTGACGTCCGGAGTCCGGGCCGGCGTGGTCGTCCCGGACGCGGTGGACCCCAAAGTCGGCAGCGTCCGTGTGGTCGACGAAGAACTCGACGAGTGAGCGCCGATCAAAGGCGAACACGTGCGGGCAACGGCTGTTCGGCTGCGAAACCCACGTGCCCGGCGGCTCGTTTGTCGAGTGTAGGTCTCCGTTGTTCGAGTTCCCGACCGTCGCCCGCGCCGAAATAGCCGAGTTCCGCCAGACACAAAAGCGGGTGTCAAATCGGGACAGCGGGACAGGCTCGGGTGATGTCATCTGTTTCTTGGGGGCGACGTCTTCGTGGCGCGCCCGCGGTGGTCGGGGCCGAACTGCGGGGGATCGGGCGGTCGGCGACCCGTGCGTGGCGAGGTCCGGGGCGCGAGCGGGATCTGGTCTGGCAGTCGGCCAAGGCCGCGCTCGCGGCGGTGCTGAGTTGGGCCGTGGCAGGGTGGTGGCTGCGGGCCCCGATGGCCATCATGGCGCCCTGGGTGGCGATCGTGCTCGTTCAGGCGACGGTGTACCGATCGGTGGCCCAGGCTCTCCAGGTCCTGGTGTCGATGACCTTCGGCACATTGATCGCCGCCCTCGCCTGGGTGATGTGCGGCAGCACCATCGGGGCGATGGCGGCGGTGCTGCCGATCACGATGCTGATCGGCAACTGGCGGCGGTTCGGGGACAAGGGGATGTACAGCTCGACCAGCGCGCTGTTCGTGCTGTCCTACGGCCCGGTCACCGGCGCCACCATCGGACACCGTCTCGGGGAGGCACTCCTCGGAGCCCTGATCGGACTCGCGGTGAACTTGCTGATCCGGCCGCCGATGCACCTGCGGGACAGCCGCCGCGCCGCGCTCGACGTGGCGGACGAGGTCGCGGAGATCCTGGCCGAGTCGGCCGCCGGGCTGCGCGAGCAATGGGACGCAGCGGCGGCGGACGAACGGTATCGGCGGGCGCTGCGGGTCTCCCGCCGGTGGGAGGACCTGCGGGCGGCCACCGAACACGCACGCGAGAGTGTCCGGATGAACCCCCGCCGGCACCGCCATGGTCCGGTACCGGAGATCGAGCACGGCTTCCTGCCCACGCTGCAGGACCTGGTGGCCCGCACGATCGCGATCACCAGGACCATTCGGGACACCGCGCGAGCGGACGGGGTGGACCTGACCCCGGACGGCAGAACGTTGGCGCCCTACGCGGCCTTCCTGGAAGCACTGGCACGAGCGGTGCGCGAGTACGGACGGGCCGTGGCCACGACCGGCACATCGGCGCGGCCGGACGCGGCAGGCCCACCGAACGCGCGACTGCGCCGCGCCCGGGACGAGTTGGACCGAGCCGCCGAAATCCACTCCGTACTCGCCGAGCGCTTGCCCGAGGCGGCGCGGTCGGGACCGGTGACAACCGCGCTGTCCGGTTCCCTGCTCGCCGAGGCGGGCCGGCTGCTGAGCGATCTGAAGGTCGACCCGGACAGCGGTCTTCACCGGGTCGGAGACTGAGCAGCGTCGCGCCAGAGCAGTCATGTCGGCTCGGCTACCCCGGGGAGATCTCACGGGTGGACGCACCATCGCCGGGCCGGGGCGATCGACGACGAAGGCCGGGTCGGCAAGATCGACGGCCTCCCAATGAAGCTCCTGGCCGCGAAGTGGGAGGGGGCAACGGCGTTCGTCCTGCCACGTGCCGAATACGCCGAAGCCGATCGAGCCGCATGCGGCGGACTGCGGCTGGTCCCCGTCGAAACCCTCTCCGACGCGGTGAACGCGTGGAACGCACTCGGCACGGGACGCGGCAAAGTGCCGTCGTGCTGACACGGCTTCGGCGAACCCGGTCGTTCGGGCGAGCGTTCCCGGGCCCCGTTCCCGGCGCGTCCGCGATCGGCTCGCGTCGGAAACGGGAGCGAGGAGGAGTCGGACGATGTCGGTGGCCGCAAGCGAGTGGCGCGTCAGCCCGGGAGGGTTTCACCTCCGATGGGAGCCAAGACCTCGCCGGAGTAGTAGCCGGACAGACGATTCGACGCGAAGAACACGTACGAGGGGGCGATCTCGTCCGGCTGAGCCGCGCGCCCCATCGGAGCCTGCTGCCCGAACGTGGCGACCTTCTCCGGTGGGAACGTCGCGGGGATCAGCGGGGTCCAAACCGGGCCCGGGGCCACGCAGTTGACCCGGATGCCGCGTTCCTGGAAGGACTGGGCCAGGGAATAGGTCAAGGCGAGGATGGCGCCCTTCGTGGCAGAGTAGTCGATCAAGGTCTTGTTGCCGCGCAGTCCGTTGATCGACGAGGTGTTGATCACCGATCCGCCCGACGGCAGGTGCGCCAGGGCGGCCTTGGTCGTCCAGAAGAAGCTGTGGATGTTGACCCGGAAGGTGTACTCCCACTGCTCGCTGTCGAGTTGCTCCAGATCGTCCACCGGGTTCTGGGTTCCGCAGTTGTTGACCAGGATGTCCAAGCCGCCGAGGTCGCGGGCGGCCCGCGCGACCACGTCCCGACAGTTGAGCTCCACCGACAGGTCGGCGCGAAGAACCACACAGGTGCGCCCGGCTCGCTCGACCAGCCGCGCGGTGTGTGCGGCGTCCTCATCCTCGCGCTCGGACAGGTACGCGATGGCCACGTCCGCGCCCTCCTTGGCGAACGCGATCGCCACCGCGCGACCGATGCCGGAGTCCCCGCCCGTGATCAGCGCCCGACGACCCTCGAGCAGGCCGCTGCCGAGATAGTCGCGCATCTCGTCCTGCGGCGTGGGATCCATGGCCGACGTGGTGCCGGGGCCCGCTGCTGCTGCTGCGGCGGCGGGTTCTGCTCGGACGGGGTGCTCATCGCTGCTCCTGTCGTACCACCGGTTGTCGCGTCCGGCACGTGGCCCGGTCGGGAAGTGTCGGCACGAATCGTTGACCGCTACCCGCCCGATCCGCCCGTACTCCCGCGCGCCCGTTCCGCCGCAGGGTGGGAACCATGCCCGCGATCTCCCCGTCCTCCAGCGGCCCCCGAACTCCCACGGCGGCTACGGACGAGTCACCGCCGCCGAACTCGTCGAGGGACCGGCGTTCCGCACCATCGACCGGGTCGACCGGATCGGCCGGATCGGCCGGATCGGCCGGATCGGCCGGATCGGCCGGATCGGCGACAGCCCGTCCCCGAACGGCTGTTGCGCGGTGATCACCCGGGTCGCCGAACGCGCCGGGCTCCCCGTGCGCCTGGCCGCCCACTCCGGTCGTGCCGGCCGCCATCCGCGCCGGTGACCGCCCCGACGAGGTCCGCGAGATCAGCCGACACGCCTCCGGCTCCGCGCGCCGCACAGCGGCGGGCGTGTCGGTCCTGTGGTGTGCTTCGGCCGCGCCGTCGCTCGCGTGATCGGCTTCGCCCGCTCCGTGCTGTGGAGCCGGCGATGGCCGGTGGTCACAGACGCTCCAGGAACAGCGACATGAGCAGTCGCTCGACCGTGCGGACGAGAGTGCGGGCGGTGGTGATGTCGCTGCGGGAGGCGTGCTTGAGCTCGGCCACTGACAGTCCCATCCGGTTACGTCGTCGCGGACGAACCCGGCGATCTTCCCGATGCGTTGGCGGTCGTGTGCCGGTTGGGCCTCTCGTGTCCGTCGCGCCCGGTCTGCTCGCGCAGGTGAGCCACAGCGACGGGGAGGCAACCGTCGCCTTCAGCGCACTCGACCGCGAGGCCCCGGTGCGCGAGCGCAAAGTGTTGACGGGTCCCGAGTCCGGGGGCGGTCGATCCGCACGAATCCGTGAATACGGGGCCACCCCCTAGACCTCGAACGCTACGCGGCACGACCGAAACATACGCGATCTCGCGTACGGGGTCGACTCACCTTCCGCGGTCGCGCCTGATCCGGGCCGCCACCTCGGGGACGGACGCCCAATGCTCGCCCCGGCGTCGTACCCATGTCTCCCGCAGGGCGTTCACCTCGTGGTTCAGGTCGTCCGTGCGGAGGTCGTCCATGTTGGGAAGGTCGTATTTCCGCCCGGTCGAGTCGTACAACACGGCCGCCCGTGTCGGCTGGTCCTCCAATCCCCAGGGCAGCGTCTCGATCTCGATGCCCTGCACGTCCCGCCACTCCACCACGCGGGTACGAATCACCCCGCGAAGCGTCACGCCGTGCCCGTCGACGACCGTTGCCCTGATCACGTGCACACGGAAGAGCTCGAAGGACATCAACACGGGGAACAGCCCCATCAGCAGCGGCCCGAGGGAGAACCAGCCGGTCTCCGAAGCGATCCCCACCGTGGCCACGACACCGATGCCGAGCACGAAGACCATCGGGAGCATGCCCGATCCGAGGCCCAGCCGATATTCACGCCACTCCGAGGGATCCCCACGCCCGCAGGACACGACCATCAACTCCGGTGGTTCGACCGGCGAACGAAAATGCGTACGAACTAATCTCCGGACGAGCCAAGCACACGAAGCCCCCGCGCGGGAGGGCGCAATGGTTGCCGGCGTGCGCAGGAACGGTGTCTCCCACATCTGCGTCGCGGCGCGATTCCTACCGGAGGCATATGCCCAATGGGAGGCGAACGTCGGGTGGGTCGCCGGTGTCGGGCGGCCGAACCGGTCGACCTCCGGCTGTTCCCGGACGCCACCCCCAAGTGCAGCATCCTGGAGGTCGCCCAGGCCATCGGCCGCGCCCTACGCCAACACCCCGGCGAAGGCCGCACCGCCACCGCAAAAACCCCGACCGATGGCGCGAACGCCGGCAGCGACTGACCGAGATCGACCCCGACTGGAACCCCACCGGACGGCCCGATCCGGCGCAGCGGTGGTCGCTGGACTGGCAGCGCATGCTCATCGACCACCCCCGCGCGTAACACCCCCGCGGCCCGCCACTGGGCCACTCGCCCACGCCGTCCGCGTCGCGCGCGTATACCGCAGGGGGCCGCCGCAAGCACACCCTGCGGTCGGGCCGAGCGCCACAGGAACGTGCATCCCCACGACAGCCACGCCACACATGCGCCGCCACCCTTGGGCGGGCCACCACAGCAGATCGGTCACACAAGCCTGCCCCGGTGACAAACCAGCGTGCTTCGGCACAGCAACGCCACCGACGGACTCGCCACCAACCGAACGAGGCGCCCAGCTCCGGGAGCCCGATCCCGACCCGACCCGACACATTCGCGGCGGACGACACTGCCGGGGAACGTATCCGCTGCATGGCAATAGGGCACCCGTGCACCATTTTCCCTTCGCCGTTGGGTGCTTGAGCACTATTTCCCTTCAGGCAGCGCAACTGATGCACCATTTCCCGCTGACAAGAGGCTGCCGATGCACCACGGTTGAGGAATTCTGCCACCACTCGCGTGGCGAATGCGCGCACCGTACGGCGACGTCCGCGACTATCCGAAAAGCGCGGCGAATGAATGCGGTCCGTGGTTGGCGGCCCCGTCGGTTCCGACCGGAGACCGGCCCCGATAACCCGTCCCCGGAAAGGAATACCCCTGCGCGCCATGAACAGACGCGTTGCCAAGTTCTGCGTGGCCGTCGCGCTCGCATTCACCACCGTCGTCTCGACAGCCGGCCGGGGCCGAGGCAATCGCCGCCACGCATTTCATCCCGCGCTCCACATCGGCAACGCGGCAACGCACCGGGTGCACGCGCACCCCGACATCGTGGACAACGACGACGGCCCGTTGGACGTGCGGACCGACGGCTACGGCGTGTCCATGCAGCTCCGGGGCAAGGCCAACGGCGTCCGGAGCACGCGATGACCCTTACGGCTCGGGCAACATCCGCACGCGCTCGTGCCGAAACCGGGCGCCGGACGTGCGCGCCACCCGGAAGTACGGCACGGCTGATCCAGGAACGACCGCCGGCACGTCGGACCGGGGCAGCCGAAAGGCCCGGGTGGCGAATGAGCCACCACGTCGAATCTCCATGCGGGCTTTAGAGAGACGCATCACTTTACGCTCCACCGTAATGCGTTTCCGGTGTCGAGCCCGAGCCGATGACATAGTTCGGACATTGCAACAAGTCTTTCCGTGGCCGCGCGAGCGGCAGATCATCACCCGCATCGCCCGACCCGATATCGCCGGCAGCAACCGAGAAACGGCGTCATCCACAAAGCGCCGATCCACGCTGCGCACGAGACAGGAGCAGGGCTTCGGATCTACGGTGGTCGCTCCAATCGGCCAACATTTCAAGAGGACACCTATGCCTCCCACCGGTGAAACCCCGGTCACCAAGCGCTCCCGTCGCGTTCGTCGCACCATCGGCGCTCTGGTGGGCGCAGCCGGACTGGCGGCGCTGACCGCCGTCGCCGCGCCGCCCGCCTCAGCCGCCGACGTTCCGGACGGCATCGTGTGGGACCACGTGTACCGCGCCCCCGGCGTCACGGTCTACGTCGAGGAATACGGGGACATCGTCTCCGTCTGCGATTCGGCCGGCAACGGCAAGCCGGCTACGGTGTCGGTCACGGACAGGAGCTCTGCCAGCTACACGATCACGGTCACCAAGGGCTACGGTTCGTGCGTCACGCGCGGGGTCAGCGACGGCAGCTGGTACAACCTGGCGGAGGGCGCACGTATCGACCTCACCTACCAAGGCGCAGGGGGCAGCACTTACTACCGGGCGAGCTACATCAACGACCACTGACGGCCGCCCCGGCCCGATGACGACTGGGTTACGGCAGCGCTGCACTCAGATGCACCGACCTGTCGATCACCTGGTTCCCGACGCCTGCCCGAAGTCCTGCCGGAGTATCGGCGCTCCGGCAGGACTTCGGCGTATTCCCTGGTCAGGAGCAGTGAAGCAGGCATCGAAAACAAAAAGAGCCAGTGTGATCGTCCCGAACACCGGGAAACGGCCCCCGGCCCGGAGTTCCTCGGCGGAGGTCCACCCAGGTTCTCGCGGACAGTGCCACCCGTACCAGTGTCGGGGGTGGGGCGTGGGGGGTGTCGTCGGTCATGTGGCGACCGTAGTCGTCGGGGTTGGTGTGCGGCCTCGGGATCGGGTGTCTCCGCTGTCTCACGCGTCCTCGGGGAGGCCGGTTCGGCTTGTTCGCCCGGTCGGGCGCGGGCTCGTTCGTCTCGTTCGGGTGAACTGCCCGCGCTGGGTGCCGGGTTGGCGCGACTGTCGGCGGGTGCCTTTCGCGGGGTCCACACATTCGCCTTCGGCGTGTTGTGCGGGCTGTGCCCCGCGGAGGATGACGGGGAACGGCTCCGGTCGCGGCAACGCGTGGATGCCGTCGGCGAACTCCCGAACCCCGCCGACCCGATCGCGGCCACCTGCGGTGAAGCCGCTCCGTTCGTCTCGTTCCGGCAGGGGACGAATTCGCCAACGGCATCCGCGGCAACGCGCGGTCGCAGCCGTTCTCGTTCGTCGCGCGGGCCACCGGTGGAGGGGATCACCGGTGGCCCGCTGACGGGTCATCCCGCCTGGCCTCGCCGGATCCGGTCGGCGATCGTTTCGATCTGATGGTCGAACAGGCGGTCCATGCTCGCCATCGGCTGCGGACCGGGTCCGGGCGCAGCAGGCCGGGCGCGAGGTCGTTCAGGCCGATGTGGCGGCCGGGGTGTAGGAGTCCTTCGAGGCGTTCGAGGACAAGGGCGTTCAGGTTGGTGTCGCGAGGGTGCGGTTGACGGGTTCCATCGCGGGGTCGGGCGGGCGGTGGGTGGCGAGGACGCGGCGGTACATCGCGTGGTGTTCCTCGTCGGGTCGGGCGGCGGCCTCTTCGGTCGTCACGGCCCGGCAGGTGACACCTTCGTCGTTGGTGAATTCCCGACACACATGTCGGGGACCTCCCAAGATCAACGGACCGGGAACGGCACTCCGCCGATCCGACGAGGGGAAGAGAATGTCTCGGGCCGGGGTGGTCGAGGGGTGTGCTCGCGCGTGGGTTCTCGGCCTCGTGGCCGCAGCGGGTGTGCGGTCGCCCGGAACGCTGTGCGTCCCGGGCGGTAGGTGTACAGGCGGGCAGCCGTAAGGCTCCTGCGGTTTGCTGGACTCGGCCGTTCTCAGGCCGCGGCCGTGGGGTTCGCCGGTTCGGTGTCGGGGCGGTGTTCGGTGTTGACGCGGTGGGCTTGCTCGAGCCTGCCTTCGAGCACGGCGATGCGGCAGGCTGCCTCGATGGAGGTTCCGTGGTCGGCGAGTTCCCGGGCGCGGGCGGCGATGCGCAGTTGGTGGCGGGAGTAGCGGCGGTGTCCGCCGGTGGAGCGCTGCGGGGTGATCAGGCGGGCTTGTTCGACGGCGCGCAGGAAACTCGGGGTGGTGCCGAGGAGTTCGGCGGCCCGGCCCGTGGTGTAGGCGGGGTAGTGGTCGTCGTCGAGGCGGCCGTGCGGGTCCTCTGCTGTCATCACACCTCTCTGTGGAACGCGTTGAGGGGCCCTGGTGCCGTTGGCACCAGGGCCCCGAAGGAACTGCTACACCATCCGCCGGCCCTGACACTGCGCCGGCCTGTCGTTCCGCAAACCCGACCGAACCGCAGCCGGGGGTTGCGGGGATCGCGGATTCGTGACCGGAGACCACCTCACCAACGATGTCCTGCGGTACCCGGGTTGGAGACTTCCGCCCGGGCGATCCCGATGGCGCTTCCACTCCTTCGTTCTTCCTCGGTGACCAGATTGCGTACTGCCGGTACTGCCCTATCGGTTGCTGCGTACTGCTCTCTTGGGTTACTGCGTACTGCCGGTGCTGCCTTCTTGCGTGCCGCGGGTAATGCGTACTGCTCGGTGGCCCGTGACGGCGCCACCCCTGCTTCGCCAGCCGGCCCCGATCGCCCGTTCTGCGTGTCGCTTGGCTTGGAACCCCACTGCCGAACCTCCCGGTGCGCGCGCCCGCAGCCGACGCCTTCACCGAGGTACCGCTCACCTACTCCACTGCGACCTGCACTTGCCGGTACCGCCACCGCGTGAACCGCGGTACTGCTCACGGCGGCCCTGGTCACTGCGGACCGCCCGGTACGTCCGTCAGTCCCGTCGCCGTCCTGCGACAACCCTGGCTTCGGGACACCACAAGCGCACCGTCCTGCACCTGCGACCTCATGTACTGCGCACTGCGACTACGGGTACTGCGACCGGCAGTTCGTCTCTGCCAGGTCCTTCGGTCTCTCTGGGCTACGACAGAAACCATAGCCACACCCCCACCTGATGTCTACTGCGGCCACGATAGATTTTCGCGCGCCGGGTGGTGAGGTAATCGGCTTCGAGCGGATGGCGGGCGCGTGGCCCTCATCCCCGAGGACGGCGTCGTCCACTCCCGGCGAGACGCCGCCACCGGCGCCGACCTCACCAACACATCACGACCCTCGAGAACCGAACCACCCACCCCGGGTGACGACCGAGCGCGCAAGGAATCGCCCCGGCAACACGGCGCCGCCGGTGCGCTACGAGGCGATTCGGGTCGCCAACCCCGAGAGTCCGGGGACGGGGTTCCTACTGTTGGTGGTGCCGCGCAGCCCGCACAGCCCGTACGGCCCGCACGCGGCCGCGTGTGCTGCGCGCGGCCGGAGCCGGCGCCCGGTGGTTCGTGAACTCAGCAGATGGGACGCGGAATTCGAGTTGAGAAAGAAAGGTGAAGGTCATGGACTGAGGTGACCCCGCAGAGATGGCGCTCGATCAGATGGACCGGGCGAACACCGTGACGTGGGCCGTCGACGACACCGCCGTGCCCGGCGAAACCTCCGTACTGGCGACATCCGCCCGCGCCCGGCAGGGACCAACGGAACCCCGGTGCTCACCACCCACCGCCTGATCTACGCCAAGGAGGGCCGGCCCACCGTGGCGGTGCCCCTGGCGGGCATCACCGACATCACGACCACGCGATCACGGCTCACCGGGCACGTACTCAAGATCGTCGCCGTCGGCGGTGCGTACGGTTGGGAGAACCTCGCCCGGGCGGACACGTTCGTCGATACGCTGCGCAACGCCGTCGCCGCCGCGGTTGCCACGGCCGCGACAGCGCAGCAGGACACTGGGGAACCAGCCGCCCCTCGGCGGCCGGACAGCCCGTCGATGCTCGACGAACTCGCCCGGCTCGCCGTCCTGCACCGGCACGGCGCACTGACGGACGACGAGTTCGTCCGGGCCAAGAGGCGAAGCATCGGCGGCCGACGACACCGGAGCGGGGCCGATCCCGGCCGTTGCCGGTGCGGCGGACGGCCGGGCGAAAGGCTCTGCGCAACGCCGGCCAGGGCGCGTTCGAGGCCCTGAGCCACGAACCCGACATCCCGACCCGCCGTCGCCCTCCGCACGGCCATGGGTGCGGAGGGCGGTCACCCGGCGGAGGATCACGCGATTCCGGGCCCCCGGTCGTAGGTGAGGAAGGCCGCGCCGCCCTTGAGGATCGTGTGGTCGACGAGCTCCCAGGCGTTGGGTGCGAATATCGCGGTCCGCCCGAAGAGGGGAATGCCGGAACCGATGGTGAGCGGGCTGAGTTTGACGATCACCCGGTCGATCTCGCCGTAGAGGGCGCCGGCCAACTCCCCGCCGCCGACGAGCCAGATGTCCTTGCCATCGGCGCGCTTCAGCTCCCGGATCTTCGACACCGGGTCGTCGGCGACGAGTTCGACGCGGGGGTCCGTGCTTTCGGTCAGCGTCCGGGAGAAGACCAGGTGCCTGAGGTGGGGGTAGGCGTCGGTCACGCCGGCCGCGAGGCCGACCGCGTAGCTGTTGCGACCCTCGACGACGGTGTCGAAGCAGGTGCCCTCGGCAGTTACGCCGAGCGCGGTGCGGGCAGGCCCCGGCAGGGTCTCGGGGTACTCCTCGACGAGGTGTCGGATGTAGTCCTCCGACGGGGACCAGAAGCCCCCGGGGCCGGTGGGGTCGGAGCCGTCGGGCCCGGCGATGAAACCGTCGAGCGTGGCGGCGATGAAGTATACGAGCTTGCGCAAAATGGGTCCTTTGTCGATCTGTTGCGGTGTGGTACGGGACGGCGCGGTGCGGTTGCGATGAAGTGCGGAGTCGGCGGGCGCTGTTCGGGAGCGGACGCCGTCGCGGGGCTATTTCGTGGTGGTGGGGAACGGGGTGACGATGCGCTCCACTGCCCGGGTGACGAGCTCGTCGCGCTCGGCGTCGGTGAACACGTCCGGCAGCGTGAGTTGCTCGACGATCAGCCAGTTCATGGCCAGGTACATCAGCAGAACGGCGGTCGCGCCGCCGGGCAGACTCGCGGACTCGTGTCGGCTGACGTTCTCGTCGATGTCGGCGCGGACCCGCTCGGTGAGCAGAGTGCGCAGCTCCGGCCTGCGGGTGGCCTCCAACCGCAGTTCCAGCAGCGCCAGATGCCCGGAGGGGAAGGCGGTGATCCTGCCGAGGCTCTCCCGCAACATCGCGCCGTACGACGCGGCATCCCGCGCCTGGTCGAACATCTCGGCGAGCGCGCCCTCCTCCGGCCTGAGCCGCTCGTAGACACGGGCGCCGGCCTGGACGAGCAGGTCGTCGCGGTTGCGGAAGTAGTTGGACGCGGTGCCGACGGGCACCCCCGCCTCCTTGTCGACGGCGCGCTGGGTCAGGCCCCGCGCCCCTTCGCGGGCGAGAACCTCGATGGCGCCGTCGAGCAGCGCGGCCCGACGGGGTGAGTTCTGACGCATCTCGCACACCCCTCTTCGATCTGAAGTACACCGAGAGTGAAGCACTTCAACTGAAGTACGTCAA
The DNA here is from genome assembly GCF_044460165.1 of Embleya sp. NPDC050154. Lineage (NCBI taxonomy): Bacteria > Bacillati > Actinomycetota > Actinomycetes > Kitasatosporales > Streptomycetaceae > Embleya > Embleya sp. NPDC050154. Next base: position 430,327 of record NZ_JBITJP010000004.1, on the reverse strand, counting down.
GTGAAGTACTTCAATCTAAGTACGTCAGATGAAGTGCTTCAAAGGAAGTGGTCGGAAATGGGTGTAAGACAGGCGCACCCGAAGCACCGCGGGCGATTCGCGGAAATCATCCGATCTTCCGGTGGCACGCGGTCGGGGGTCGTCGATGTTCGTCGTGGCTCGGATCCGCCTCGCAAAGCACCGCGCTGACAGTGCCGAACTGTCGGCGTGGCGTGGCGTGGCGTGGCTCGGCGCCGGCTGTCGGGCCTGGTCTCTAGGGTGCGGCGGGTGAACATCGACGAACTCGACCGCCAGGAACGCTTCTTCGACGGAGTGCCGCCGCGCACCGTCGATCTCCTGCTTGAACAGGGCCACTTGGACGTGGTGGTGGACACGGCGCGGCTGGGCGAGTGGTGGTGTGCCCGGGGTGCGGTGAAGCATTTTCTGGCGTGTGGCGAGTACGAGGCGGCGTGGGAGGTAATCGCCCCGTTCGCCGAGACGGGGTGGTGGCCCGCCGTCGAGGAGGCCGCCCGGGTCTTGAACACCCGGGGTCGGGGCGAGGAGGCGATCGCGCTGGTGCGGGCCCGGGCCGAGGACGGCGAACGCCTCGCCTGGACTCCCCTGGCCCGGCTCCTCGCCGACAACGGCCGGGTGGACGAGGCGATCGAGGTACTGCGCCCGCGCCTGGGCGACTGGTTCCACCGCGACGCCCTGGTCGAAATCTCCGACGGTCACGGCCGTGATGCCCGGGTCATCGACCTCCTGCGTCGGGCCAACGGCAGGGGTGGGCCGTGGAACACCGCGGTCATCATGTTGGCCCGGGTACTGGAGCGTGGCGGGCGGGTGGACGAGGCCGTCGAGGTGCTGCGCACGCGGATCGACAGGGCGCGGCACACGTCGACGAACGACGTCGAGGAGTTGACAGCGATCCTGGCTCGGCACGACCGCTTCGACGAGTTGCGTCTGCTCGCCACCGGGCCGCACGCTCGCTGGGCGGTCGCTTCCCTGGCGGAGAGGTTGGAGCAGTCGGGTCGCGTCGACGACGCCGTTGCGGTGCTTCGCTCGGCCGTCGAGGCGGACGTGCCGTGCGTCGCGGACCGGTTGGCGCTCCTGCTGGCTCGCAGCGGCCGCGTCGACGAGGCGGTGGAGGCGGTGCGTCCGGAGTTGGATCACGCGGACTGCGCTTGCCTGATGGTCGAGTTCCTCGAACTCCTGATCGCTGCCGGCGGTGCGCGGACGGCCCTCGACCTCGCGGCCGAGACGGCGGAGCGGAATACGCACGTCGCGGAGTACGTCACGGGTCTGCGTCCGTGGTTGTTGTCCGAGACCGGGCGAGGAGACGAGGCGATCGCCGAGGTCGCCGCCCGGATCGAGAACGACGACGACCGGCGCGGCGTCGAGCAGTTGGCCGTGCTGTTGGAATCGGAGGGCAGGGTCGACGAGGCGATCGCCGCGTTGTGGGATTACGCCGCCGAAACCGGCTACGGTCGTTCACACTTGGCCCACATGTTGATCGGGCAGGGGCGGGTGGAGGACGCGATCGCGGTCCACCGCCTGCCGAAACCCGCGCCGTGCGATCCGGTGGATGATCCGCGGGCCGACGTATCCGCAGAGCCCCCATCCCTGTGATACGCGGCACCGAAGCCGGCGTGGGATCCGGTTCATCACCTGACACCGCGCGGCCGGCCGAGTAGCCGGGGGCCGACGCCCTCCGTGGGGGTGTGGTTCGTGGCTCCTCGCGGTCCTGCTCGGCGCCCGCCGAGGGCGGGGTCGGGCGGCAAGTCGCCGTCGTACGCAAGCGCGTCCTCGGCGGCGGCCTCGTCGCGTTCACCCCCGGGGTTCGAACAGCGGCTCAGCCCGGGCCTCGAACTCCGGGGCCAGGACGGCGCGCAGGCGGCGAATGCCTGCCCGCCGCTTCGGGCCGTCGGGGGTCTCGTCCCACAGTGCGGCGAACTCGGAGTCCTCGGCGATCACCCGGTCGAGCGCAGCGACGGGCAAGACCCCGAAGATCGTCCGAGAAGATCGGGAGGGCTTCGGCGGGACCGTGGACCGTGCCGATCGGGTCGCCGCCCGGGCAGTGTGCCGCGACGAGCGCGGCGGCCACCACCTCCTCCCGCCCGGGCTTCGGCAGTTTCGGGCGCGGTCCACGCGGGTGGGCGCGGCCCGCACGAGCGCCTCGCGCCGGTCCAGGGACGCCTCGCCCAAGGTGAGGGCGAAGTCGGCGGCCATGTCGTACTCGAAAGGCTCGATGTCCCACGTGCCCAGGGTGTGCTCCGTTGGTGTCCGAAGTGGGGGTCCATCGACAGGTCCGCCACGACGCGGGAGGCGTCGCTCCGGGGTCCGGACCGGCAATGGGCGGGTTTATGCCGACTGGCGTTTGACCACGGCGTCACCCGCAGCTGCAGCGGCGACGAAGAACGTTGCGAGACGAACGAGTCCCTTGTGCAACGCCCGCCTCACGTCGTCGTCCCACGGCATCAGGAGGTCCAGCGGCGAGTCCTCGTCGTCGGTGAACACCGATTCCACCTCCCGAACGCGCTGCGCGACGTCGACGCCGCGCAGGAACCACGCCGCCTCGCGAACCTGCGGAGGCTCGAGCACCCACACCACGGCGCCGAGGAACCCGTACTCCGGGTGTTCCTCTCCCTCCTCGCGTACCTCGCCTCCGTAGACGGGGAGTTCGCACGCCCCTTCCTCCCGGTCGTCGAAGGTGAGCACCGCGTGCATCACGTCGCCGATGCGCTCGACCCCCAGCACCATGCCCGCATCCCGAAGCGAAGCGAACTCCCGGTCGTGCCAGTACGGCACCATCTCCTCCAACTCCCGCGCGGACCCACCTGCCACCGTCCCACCGGGCAACCGCCGCCAGAAGAAGCTCACACCCACCACGCCCCCCGGCCGCGATGTCCACGCCATCCAAAGGAGCCATGGCACCTGCCGGACCAGGGCGCCGTGTTGCTCGATGCGAGGGTCGCCGAGAAGGGCGCGGAGTTCGTCGGAGACGGGGTCGTCCACCAGGCACAACCGAGCGAGACCGTCCCCGACGAAGTGCGGGAACCGGTGCCACGGGAGCGCGTCGTGGGGGAACCCGTCCTTGTCCTCCTGCGACATCGCGCCCATGGCGGTGCGCACGGTGCCCACCCCCGCCTGCGGCCACCCGGGCCGGCGATCGTCCTTCACGGTCACGCCTTCGGACACCGCAACGCTCCCCCATCAGCGACCACGCGCGGCGTGGTCTCTCGTCGTCCGTCGCCTCACCGATCGCCCAACCGCGATCAGGACGAACGGAGCCTAGTGCTCTGACCGGGAAGGTTCGCCGGGTTGGTGGTCGGGGCGGTTGGATGGCGGTGACGTCCGTTCCGACCGCTGGAGGTGTGGTGGCCGAGCCTGTGCGAGTGCGCAGACTGACCGACCAGGAAGGGCAGAAGCTGCAGCAGATCGTCCGCCGGGGCAGTACCCGTTCCGTGCGCTACCGACGGGCGATGATGCTGCTCGCCTCCGCCGGCGGGAACCGCGTCCCGGTGATCGCCCAACTGGTCCAGACCGACGAGGACACGGTGCGGGACGTGATCCACCGGTTCAACAAGATCGGCCTGGCCTGCCTGGACCCTCGATGGGCGGGAGGCCGTCCCCGCCTGCTCACCCCTGACGACGAAGACTTCATCATCCAGACGGCCACCACCCGTCCCACCAAGCTCGGCCAGCCCTTCACCCGCTGGTCGATCCGCAAACTCGCCGCCCACCTGCGCCGCGTACACGGCCGCATCATCCGTATCGGCCGCGAAGCCTTACGGTGCCCACTCCGGCGCCGCGGCATCACCTTCCAGCGCACCAAGACATGGAAAGAGTCCCCCGACCCCGAACGCGAGGCCAAGCTGGACCGCATCGAAGAGGTGCCGGAACGCTTCCCCGACCGGGTCTTCGCCTTCGACGAGTTCGGCCCCCTCGGGATCCGGCCCACCGCAGGCTCCTGCTGGGCGAAGCAGAGCAAGCCCGAACGGCTGCCGGCGACCTACCGCCGCACGCACGGCGTCACCTACTTCCACGGCTGCTACTCCGTCGGTGACGACCGTCTGTGGGGCGTCAACCGCCGCCGCAAGGGCACCGCCAACACCCTGGCCGCGCTGAAGTCGATCCGCGCCGCCCGACCCGACGGCGCCCCGATCTACATCATCCTGGACAACCTCTCCGCCCACACCGGCGCCGACATCCGCCGCCGGGCGAAGAAGAACAAGGTCGAACTGTGCTTCACCCCGACCTACGCCTCCTGGGCCAACCCGATCGAGGCCCACTTCGGACCGCTGCGCCAGTTCACCCTGGCCAACTCCGACCACCGCAGCCACCCCGCACAGACCCGGGCCCTGCACCGCCACCTGCGCTGGCGCAACGCCAACGCCCGCCACCCCGACGTCCTGGCGGCCCAGCGCAAGGAACGCGCCCGTATCCGCAGCGAGAAAGGCATTCGCCGGGGCGGACGCCCTCCGACGGCCGCAGCCTGATCCAGACCGGCGAAGACTGGACACGCCCGCGAAGGCTCGAATCGGTGCGGTAGGGCCCGGTTTGCTGCCGTCCCTGCTACGCAGCGCAGCCGAAAATCTCTTGCGGAGTCGTCTGAGCACTCGATACCCAGCATCGAGACGACAAGGAGCACAGGATGACGACCCGTCTGGGTTCATTGAACGAGTTCTGCTGGATGGACCTCAAAACCCGTGACTTGGCCAGCACCGCCACCTTCTTCTCGAAGACGCTGGGCTGGCGCTTCGCGGTGGACGGGAAGGACTGGCGAAAGGCCACCAAGATAGCCATCGACGGCCACCTGATCGGTGGCGTGAGCGACCTGGCGAACCCGGTCTACCCACGGGGAACACCCGCCCACATCGCCTACTACCTGGCAGTCGACAACGTCGACCGTCGCGCCGAAGGGGCGACGGTGAACGGCGCTCGTCTCGTCGTACCTCCCTTCGACGCGGGCGATCAGGGGCGCATGGCGACATTGATCGATCCGGTAGGTGCCGCCTTCTCGCTGTGGCAGCCGCGCAACTTCACCGGATGGCACTTCCCGTCCCACTTGGCGGGCGCCCCGCACCGCATGGTCCTGACGTGCGACCAGCCTGAGAAGGCCCGGCACTTCTACGACAGGACGACGGGGACCCCTCTGAACCGCGCCGATTTCATCGCTACACGTGGACCCAGTGCATCCGTTCCGCAGTGGGAACTTGCGCTCAACGTCGAGGATTTGGACAGCGTCGTCGTACGCGCACACGAACACGGCCATGACTTGGCCACGTGGTCCGAGAAAACCGGTCGTCGTGTTGTGCGGTTGAGCAGCCCGGAGGGACTGACATTCCTGGTTCGCTGCCTTGAGCAGTGACTCGGCCGTCGACCAGGCGCGGTGGTGGTGGGTCGCAGCCTGGACCAACCCGGCGGACCTATTCGGTCACAGCACTACCGGTGGTTTGTTAGACCGGGATGTAGAGGTCGATGGGTCTTCCTGCGCCGAGGGCGTTGATCAGGGTCTGGAGTTCGGTGGGCGGGGGCTCGGTCGACCACGCCCGCCAGTAGCGTTGCAGCGTGGTCCAAGGCGCCAACCAGCCACGGACGGCCCGGATCGCCCGGGGCCAGGAGGCCGTTCGGGGCTGGTGGGACGCGGGAATTCCCCCTCTCCGGGCCGTGCGGTTCCAACTCCTCGGCATCCACGGACGGGAGCGGGGGTGGGGCGAACCAGGCGTGCCGGCAGAACGAGAACGCGCAGTTGACCAGGGTCTGATGGCGGCGGATGGCGATGTCGGAACGAACTTGGAAGTCGGCCCATCCGAGTTCGTCCTTGACCTGCTTGTAGCTCTGCTCGATCCAATGACGGATCCCATGGACGCGCACGATCTCGGCGAGGTCGGCCGCGGGGTGCCGGCTTTCGTCCTCGCGCGGCCCTCCCGGACGGGGCAGGTTGGTCGCGAGATACCAAGTGGCCTTGGCCGGCAGTGTCGCCGGGTCGGCTGTGGCCACCACCAGGCGTGTCGTCCCGTCCGGTCCCCACCATCCCGGGGTCGCGTCGGCGGCCCACCAGGTCTCGGTGTGTCCGTCGCGGAAGGTTCGGGGCACCGCGTGCCAGTCGCCGGGATCCCACGGACCGCCCCAGGCCAGGACGCGGGCGGCGTCGACCGGGGTATGGGCCTGGTCGCCCCGGGCCCGGATCCCGTGGCGCGGCTTCAGCGCCATCACGAACGGCAGTCCGGCGTCGGCGAGTTCGCTGCGGAAGCCGTCCTGGTCGCCGTAGGCACAGTCTGCGGCCACCGCCCGAAAGGACACGCCCGCCTGTTTCGCTTCCCGGGCCAGGGCGGCCCCGATCCGCAGTTTGGTGCGGAAGTCGGGGTCGTTCCTGCCTTGTGGGAAGTGGTGGGCCGGTGTGTAGGGAACGGCGTGCAGGGAGTGGTAGAGGCGCTCGTCCGCCCAACACGTGGTCACCGTGACGACGCCGCGGTCGATCTTCCCGACCGATCCCAGGTACTGCTTGCCCACGTGCGCGGTCGCCGTGCCGTCCTTGCGGTCGCCGGAGTCGTCGATCACCAACACCCCGCCCGCGTGCGGTGCGGTCGCCGGATCCGCGAGCAGCAGTTCCACTCGGCGGGCGTTGATCCGCTCGTGGTCCCAGGTCGACTCGGACAGAAAGAACTGCAGCCGCTGCACCGCCGGATGCTGTGCACCGACCACGGGTTCCGTCCCTGCGAGGCAGGTCAACGTCTTGTTGCGGTCCCTCGGCAGCAACAGCCCGGCCAGGTACTCGCGGAACCCGCGGCGCTGTGCCAACGTCGAGAAGAGGTCGTCGAACCGCGCGGCGTAGGCTTCCAACGGCCCCGGAGCAGGCGGACAGGGCACACGCTTGGTCATCGCAACCCCCCGAGGCGCAGGCGACGTTCCCTCCTATCGGCATACCGCGACCCCGACCCGCTGTCAACAAACCACCGGTAGTGACGGACCGACAGCGGCCGCCTTGGCGGCTGCATCGGCCTTCGAAACAGCTCCGTTCATGCTCACGCACCGGGAAACACCAAGATCACCGACAGAGTCGAGGTCAGGCCGACGCCTCGCGCGCGGCCGCCTCGTCGTGCGGGTCGACGAACGGGGTCTCCGGCGCCACACGGGCGACCGTGTCGCGCAGGCGGTGGAGCTCGGCCTCCGACCCCTGCCACCGCGTGACGGTCCCCATAACCGGCATGTGCATGCCCACGGCCTGGTCGAGGAACCGGTTGACCCGCATCTTGTCCAGGCCGTGCCGCGCGCGGAACGCCGGGGACGCCGCGATGCCGACCCAGTAGGCGTCCCGGCCCTTGCCGGCCTTCCAGCACACCACCGCGTCGATGTCCCCCCAGGGGACGGCCCGGCCCCACCCGCGGCGCTCCCGGCCCTCCGGACCCAGCGTCACCCCGACGGCGTCGAGCCGCAGCAGCGGACGCCTGCGACCCTGTACGAACCTCCACACCCCCAGCGCGAGCAACAGCACACCCACGGCGCCGCACCCGGCCACCGTGGCGGTGTCGCCCCGGGCGAGCACCGCGACAACCAGAAAGCCGACGCCCACCAGCGGGGCGGGCAAGTCGTCGAGCCTGGGACGCTGCCACAGCTCGAAGGAAGATGTCGTGATTCGCACGGCGTCATGATGGCAGCGCGCCAAGGGCGCGCGCTACGGGTCATCTCGCGCCCGAACATCCGCGCGGCCACATGCCCACCGCGCGAATCGGCCTCTCTCCGCTGACCGCTCGGTTCGACGTAACCCCACGCGCCGGCCGGCCGCCAGTCATTTGCGGTCGCGGTGCCGTCCTTGCGGTCGCCGAAGTCGTCAATCGCCAACACCCCGCCCCTGAGCGGGGCCGTCGCCGGATCGGCGAGCAGCAGTTCGAGGCGGCGGTCGTCTACCCGCTCGTGGTCCCAGGTCGACTCCGAGAGGAAGAACTGCAGCCGCTGCACCGCCGGATGCTGTGCACCGACCACGGGTTCCGTGCCGGCCAGGCAGGTCGGCGTCCTGTTGCGGTCCCTCGTCAGCAACAGCCCGGCCAGATACTCGCGGAACCCACGCCGCCGTGCCAACGTCGAAGATCGTCGAACCGCGCGGCATAGGCCTCCAGCGGCCCCGGCGCAGGCGGACAGGGCACACGCTTGGTCATCGCAACCCTCGAGGCGCAGGCGACGTTCCCTCCTATCGGCGGCATACCGCGACCCCGACCCGCGGTCAACAAACCACCGGTAGGCGTGCCGGCTGACAGTCGGTCAGTCGGAGTTGGGCCACACGAGGATGCCGTTTCCGAACTCGGTGGTCACGGGGATCCACGCCTCCGTTGCCTCCGCCAGGCGGGATTCGTCGACCTGCACGGGTGTACCGGGGTGGCCGAGGTCGAAGAAGGCCGGGGCGGTGCCGAGGGGGAGCCTGATCGGGGCCACGGCCGCGCGGAGTGCGGCGAGGTCGATCTGGGTCCAGGTCCTCGGGCCGCCGGTCCCCGCAAACTCCCGCACGAACAGGTCGTTCAGGGCCGCATACGAGTCGGGGGCCTGCACGGGCACCAGACTGCCCTCGACCTCGCTCTGCACGCACGAGGTCCCGCACGTCTGAAGGTGGTAGACCGTACCGGTAGGGGCCTCCAGCACCACGAACAACCAATCGTGTTCGAGGAGGTCGAGGTGATCGAGATCGACACGAAGCGCGCGGCGTTGTTCCATCACCGCATGCTGCAATCCCGCGCCCGCGGTGTCTCCGCGTTTTCCGTGGCTACGCTCCTTCCACGCGTGGCGTTCTCGGCACGGCGGTCGTCGACAGCTATCCCCCGTACGGCGTGATGGTGCGCCCGCCCGTGAGTTTCCGACTGCCGGTGACCTTGCCGCCTGGGACCTCGGGGGGTGCTCAGGGGGCGGTCGGCCACCTCTCCATGGCCGTGACGGTCTCCATCGGATGGGCCTCGAAATCGGTCATCCCGAGTTCGCCGCCCTGCCCGCACGCCGGCCACAACCCGACGAGCCGCTCCTCCCTCTGCGGGCTCAGCCCGGCGCACAGGCTGCCGGGGAAGGCTCCGACGCCGTGGGTGAGGCCACACACGGCAACCGGGGTGAGGTGCGGCCCCTATTCTTCCCCCGTGCCCGTCAACCAGTACGTCTACTTCGCGCTGTCCAGCCGCTACACGACCGCTGCGGAGATGACAGCCATTCTCGGTCTCGAACCCGACGAGACCACGGTCCGCGGAAGCCGCACGACCGACCCCAAAGCCATTCCGGTGCTCCACCGTTGGAAAGTCGTCTGCCGCGAACCGGGCCTACGTGTCGACGAGCAGATCACCCGCGTGCTCGCACGCCTCGCTCCCCGCACCGAAGCCATCGCCGCGCTCGCACGCCGCTTGGACGCCGAAGAGCGGGAAGGCCCCAGCGCCGTCCTGGAAGTCGTCCGACGTTTCAACGACGAACCGGGTCCCCCCGGTCATCCCGACAGCCGGGACGGCGGGACCCCACCGAACCTGTTCGGCTGGCATCTCGACCGCGAAGTGCTCGACTTCCTGCAGACCACCGGAACCGTCCTCGACATCGACGAGTACGACATGACCCCGGACCATGCCGAAGACTGAGCCCTTTCAGCCGCTCCGACCAACCAGCTCTGCCCCCACGCTCGGCATACTCGCGGGTTCGGCGGAGGTCGACCTATGCGGAAATCCGCATGGGTCTACGAACTCGGCTGGCTGCCGCTGCCCGAGGACGGCTCCTCCGCGCTGTTCCAGGTGATCAAGGCGGCATTTCCAAAGCGCACATGTTCCGGCGCATGTGTGCCGGACGGAGCCGTAACCTCGAGGGTTCGACCTGTGTAAGGTCCGGAAGTCTTGGTACTCGTCGCAGACGATGCCCTGGTTGACCCAGCGCTCCGGGTCGGCGGCGAGATCGCCCTCCGCCGACTGGACTGCGTCCTCGGGGGTGGGCAGGACGGCGACCTCCCGACCCAAGCTGGTGGTCTCCATGGGCGCGACGCTCGTCATGAGGCTTCTCGCTCTCCGTCGATCCCCGCGTTTCGGTGGTCTGCGGGGCCCAGGACTTGCGGCTGCCGTTCCGGGTGTTCACGACCTTGTCGCCGACCACGATCTGGCGCCGGCAGGCACGTCGACGTTCGCCGAGTTCCGCGGTCTCGCGACGACCGAGTTCCGAGAGCCGGCCGGGGAACCAGCCGGTGGCGAAGCCCGCCTCGTTGTCGGTGGTGGTGGCGTGCGTCTCGTAGGCGATCTCTACGGCCATCGCGGGGATCCTGGGTGCGGGGCCTGGGTGCCCGGGCACCCGGGAACCCGGGCACGCGGCGCTCGCGGCATTTGGTTCGACCGGACCCGGACCCGGCGGGAGGCGATCTCACCCTCTCGACACGGACCCCGGCTACCCCCGGGAACAACAGTCCGGCCCAGCCGGACCACGTGATCTCCATGCCCCGACCGTGCGGACGAGACGGCACCGAGACGAGCTCCGGGAAGAGAGTTGACGGAGCGTCAGGCCAAGGGGCGTACGGACCGGACGTACTCTGGCGCCCACAATCGACGCGCGCGCCGCTGCCCCGCCCCGTCACTCACCGTGGCAAATCCCGGAAAGTGACGCAAACCCGATGAACGTGCGGAGTGATGGGGCTCGTGAAAGGTCCTCCCGCTCGGGGATTCCTCGGAACCCCCAGCACTTGAGCCGGAGATCGGGATGCCGGGTCAGAAGACCACGGCGATCTTTCCTGCCAAGCCGCCCTGGAGAAAACGAGCGTGTGCTGCCTGGATCTCTTGGAGGCCGAAAACGGAGGCCATGCGCGGCCGCAGGGAGCCGTCGTCGACGAGCCTGGCCAGTTCGTCCAGCCCCGTGCCGTCCTCGTGCACCTGGTTGACGGTGGTACGCACGCTGCGGGAGGACATGTCGGGGACTGGGCCGGCCTGGGTGGCGATCGACGCGTATCGGCCTCCGTCGGCCACCGCTTCGGTCACGAATGCCCCGAAGGTGTCGAAGACTGCGTCATAGTGACGGTCTTGCAGAGTATTGCGGTCGGTGGTGACGAAATCGGCACCGTGAGCGCGTGCGAAGGCTCCCTGCGCATCCCGGGAGACCAGCGCATCGACCCGGGCGCCGCGTGCGCGGGCGATTTGCAAAGCCAGTCCGCCGACCGCCCCTGCGGCGCCGGCGATCAGCAGCCGCTCACCGGACTTGAGGGCCAGCCAGTCCAGCGTCTGCAAAGCTGTGAGTCCGGGCAGCGGCAGCGTGGCCGCCTGGGCCAGACTGACCGACCGCGGCGCGGCGGCGACTGCCGCGAGTACGCCCGCAGGCGGGCGTCCTTCCTTCAGCGCCTCGACAGCTACGCGCTGGTGGCGGCTCAGCTGCACCCATCGACGATCGCGCAGATGGGATGCACACTGGTCGTCGCTCGCGAGTTGGTCGGCCCACTCCGGATCCGGCGCGCCACGCTGGAAAGCGTCGTGAAGCTCGTCCCAGGCGAACGCGAAGCCTTCCGCCCGGAGGATATTGAGATCACTGCCGGAGGTCCGGAACCGGGTGAGCAGTCCTGCCGTCGACTCGCCGTGCGCGGTGGCTGCGCGCAGCCGTTCGAGAGCGGCGTCCGTGTCCTCTTCGGCCGGCAGTCCGCGTACCAGGGCGAGTGCCTTGTCGTCGAAGGAGTCCGGCAGCCAGTGTTCCGGTTCGTGCCGCAGCAGCTCCGGGCCGTTGCGCTCCCACAGTCCCAGGGCCACACGCAGTTGCAGGGACGGTGAATGCTCGGCCCAGCCCGATGCGAGACAGTGTGCGGTCAGACGCGGGTCACCGCTGCCGAACGCCGGGAGCAGGTCCGTCCATGTGGTGGGCTCGTCCAACAGTTCGGCGCGTAGTGCCCCCGAAAACGGTACATGTCCGCCCGACTTCGCTTGTGGCCCCAGCGGTACGCCGGCCGGCACGGCGTCGCGCAGCTCGCGCGGGAGGTTGGATTGGTAGATCAGGGCGGCATTGACCGTGGGGTCGTCCAGCCTGGCGAGGTCGGCGGCCACCTCGGGGGACAGCGGCCTGCTGGGCAGGCTGGTGGCGCAGAAGTTGCGTATGACGACCTGCCTGTTCATCTGGTGACGGGCGATCAGCACGCGTTCGCGGCCACCGGGTTCGCACGCTCGCGCCCAGGTCGTCCATTGCGGCCGCCATGTGCCCAGGGCCGGCAGGTCCGAGGCGGTCTGGTCGTCGAGGTTCCGCAGCAGTTCGCGCTGTACCGGCGTTGCCGCCGCGTTCGTCAGTGCCACGAACGCGGCACGCTCGCCCTTGAGCACGTGCCAGGGGCCGGTCAGCTCGGGTATGCCGTCGCGGCCGCCCGGCCACGTCCCCTCGCCGGACTCGCTCTGTCCGCGGCGTGTCTGCGCCACCGCTTCGTCCGCCAGGTCGACGATCGTGCCGGGGTACTCCTTCAGCATGCCGCGCATCGTCCGCCAGGCACCGATGTCCGCGCCGCGACGGTCCGCGAGGAGGTCGGCCGGCCGGGCATTGAACCGGTCCCATTCGCGGCGCTGCCGCGGGTCGACGTCCCGCACGCCCTGGGCGACCTCCAGTACCAGGGTCGCCGGGCGGACGACGCGCAGCAGATCGTCGCCGGTCACGGTCCGCGCGAGGCTGCGGTCGAGGGTGGCGAGCATGGTGTCCAGGTCCAGCCCGGCCGGTTGCACGGCTCCCAGGAGCGCTGCCGGGGCGGGCCGGTGCAGTTGCGCGAGCAGTCGGGTCGGCTCCGGATGCGCCGCGGCGAGCGGCGCGAAGGCGTGCGCGGGGCAGTCGTCCCTGGTCGGCAGTCCGTCGATCAGCCCGGGCGGGAGCGGCCGCCGCGCGTGTGTGCGGCCAACAGCGCGGACCAGTCCAAGGGGTTCCACGGGTTGAGGTAGTCCTCGGTGAGCCCGTCGGGGACACCTTCGGCGGCCGCGACCGCCCGGCGGAGTGCTTCGACCCCGCGATCGGGGTCGCCCAGGGCCCAAGCAGCGAGTTCGGCGGCGTCGTCTGCCTCACCGTCGTCGGCGTCGGTGTGTGCGGTACCGGCGTGCCTGCGCAGCTCGCGTGCGACGTCCGGGTCGGCGAGGGCCGCGCACAGGGCCTTGGGCCCGCCGAAGGCGTACAGCGACAGCAGGCCGCGAAGCTGCTCGGCACGGTCGAGAACGTCCGGGGACGCGAGCGCCGCCGTGACCAGCTTGGGGAATGGGGCGACCACGGTGGCACGCAACAGGGCAACGGCACCGAGCCGGCCCTCGTTCTCCCGGGTGCGGGTCAGGGCGCGGAGCCGGGACAACCGGGGCTTCCAATCCGGGTCGGCACCGTCGGCCGCGGCCGGCAACACCCGCAGATCGACGCTGTCCCAGGGCCCGTACTCGTTCTCGAAAACGGCCCGGGCGACCAGCGGGTGCCCGGTGCCGGCGAGCCGCCGACGGAGGACGGGGTCCTCGGCAACGGCATCCGTATTGCGCGCCAGCGCCCCGATCCATTCGCCGCCGACCGAGATCGCGGCGTCCGAAAGCGGCTGTGGGACGTGCGGCGCGTGCCGAATCGCGTCGGCGAAGGCCGACGGATCCCTCCTGATGGCCGCCTCCACATCGGCCTGCCTGCCGAGGGCCGCCAGACACTCGATTACTGGCATGCGCGGCATCTTTGCCATGCGGTATTCCCCCGTCCGACCGACCGCGGCTCCGCCCGGCCGACGCCATTGCGTGGCCAGGGACACTAACAGCGCACACCGACGGGACCGGATCCAGCGGCGGGAGGCCGGTGAACCGCAACGGTCAAGCCTCCGCCAGGAGAACATCGACACCAAGATCAATCGTTGGCTTTCGATGCTTCAGTCGTCCCTGAGACCGGCGAACCGGAAGTCGTGCGTTGCCTGAACGAGTTCGGTCGCTCATCCTCCAACTCCTCCCTCGTCCGGTCAGTGAGCCGAAGGCGGCGGCCGACACAGGAATCCCGACCGTGAACCCCGTCCTCGCCGGCGCACGACCAAGCCGCTGGGCGCGAGGTTCCACTGTCCCGGCCGGTATTCTGGAGAGCACACGCAACCACCGCCAGGTCATACGGTCGAGACAGGCGGTTGGGGATCGCAAACGGACAGGAGTCCCGTCCCCGTGCAGAGACCGAGGGCCGGTGCCCCACGGGCCGGCCCATGGACTACTGCCTGTCCCCGGACTTGCGCACAGGTGCATCCTCGCGACGGCGATGTCCTGGAATCCGGCGAGGCGGTTACGGACGGAGTCGGCCACGTAGTCCTCGAGCGACACCGCGAGCCCGAGCCCGATCAAAGCCCGTACGCGTTCCACCGTCTCCGGGGACAGGCTGACCCGGACCTCGGCCCCACCGGTACGAGTTGCCTCCGCACTCATCCGACGGACGCTACCGCCGACCACCGACACACCGCCCGCGTCCGATCCGAGCAGGCCACCGCGAGGACGGCATCCCGGCCACCGAGGTCGAGCCGATTCGGACCGAGCCGACGGTCGTGCTGCGGGAAGGCCGGCGGCCGCCATGTCGCGCCGTCCGGATCCCGAAGGATGCCTGGGCGGCGAAGCGGATGCTCCGCGCGAACCTCCGCCACAATCGGTAACAGTTCAGTTACATTCGATCACTGTGAGGGCAGGCAGCGAATCCCATCCGCTGCCGGAGGTGTGACAAATCCGCGCACCGATCGCCCGCTCGCACGTGATCGCGACGGCCTTTGGGGGCCCCGTGAACAACATCTACGCAGAGGTGGTAGCTGTCCCATGACACAGGAAGCCAGGATCGACGTCGAACTGACGTGGAAGCAGGACGAGGAGAAGTCCTCGGCGGACCAGGTGGCGGAGTTCGCCGGGAACCTGCCGCAAGGCCCTTGGTTCGGCACCCCGATGGCCGTCGCGCGCGACGGCGACCGGAAGCCCAAGCACATTTGGCCGCTCCGGTCCGCCCGACCGTACCGGCGGGAGGTGGCCGTCGGCGAAGCCGCGGTCTACCTCGCCGACGGCCACAAGGAGTTGCAGCGGCCGTTCATCTTCGCGGACGGTTTCAACTACGGCCGCAGTGACCTCCCGGGACTGTTCGCCCACTTCAACGCGCCCTACCCGGGCAGCAGCGTGGGGTTCCTCGAGCAGCTGCTCACCGCGGGCATCGACGTCGTCCTGGTCGGCTTCGAGGAGCGGCACACCTACATCCAGGCCAACGCCGGGGTGGTGATCAGCGCCATCAACAAGGTCATCCAAGAGAGGCAGGGCAGTGAGCCGCTGATCGTCGGCGGAGTCAGCATGGGCGGCATCATCACCCGCTACGCCCTCGCCGAGATGGAGAGCCGGCAGCAGGACCACCAGACCGCGACCTATCTCTCCTGGGACTCCCCCCACAACGGCGCCTGGATCCCGCTGATCCTCCAGCAGATGGCCTACTTCTTCGAGTCGCTGCCGGCCGCGCCCGGCAAGGTCAAGGAGGCCGAGCTGATCAGGAGCCCTGCCGCGCAGCAACTGCTGTACGCATGGGTGCCGGACGCGAAATACGAAGGCCCCGTCGCCACCTCCAGCGAATTGCGCACGCAATTCCTGGCCGAGCTGGAAGACCTCGGCCGGTTCCCGCAACGTCCGCGCAAGCTGGGCGTGGCCAACGGCACCGGCGACGGCACCGGCCGTGACCTGCCGGCGGGCACGGAGGTGTTCAAGCGGCAGGTACCACTGATCGTCTACGCCCGGGCGAACTTCCAGCCCGACGGCGGGACGCGCGAGCCGATCGGTGAGATGCGGGCCGTCGGCCAGGTCCGACGGGGCTTCACCTCGCACGTTCCCGGCCTCGACGGCGCCCCCGGCGGCACCCTCGACTCCTTCGGCAAGATCGCCGCCGCACTCGGAGCCGACCTCCCGGAAACCTACAAGTTCAGCTGCTTCGTCCCCTCGGTGAGTGCGGTCGCTCTGGACTACGACCCGGCCCGGTGGGACGTCAACCCGTACGAGAAGGTCGAAGCGGCCGACGAGAAGAGCGCACTCGACGAGTTCAAGTGCGACAGGGAGAACACCGTGCACAGCCAGGTGACCAAGACACTGGTCGACTGGATCGTGGAGCGAATCGTCCACTGATACCGACGAATCGGACAGCACGGGACATCGGCCGCCCGCGGATCGCCGCGCGGCGGCTTGTTCCCAAAGGGTGCGGGGACGGGCCGCAGGTCGGCGGCGTCCCCGGCCCCGGCCCCGGCGGCAGCAGGACGGAGACGCAGAGGATGTCGTCGACGTCGCGGTTCGCCGGACCCGCCGCGTGGATTCTGTTGCTGCCATGAGTGCTTCGATCCGCGGGCACGGTGTCGTCCTCGGTGGCTTCTCCGCACGAAGACACGGTCGCCGTCGTTCCTCACAACTTCCCGACCCGCCGATCGAGAAGCGGTGAGCCCGACGGGGGCGAGCCCCGTCGCCATCGTGCAGGGTCCGACGAGATTACCGGCCGCGGCCGCCCCAGAAAGCGACCCCAGCCGGAGCGGCGGTCTCGATCCGCCGCAATTCCCGGGCGCCGCCTCCAGAGGTACTTGACGTCGATGGTCGACAGGCCGTCGATCGGCACCTCGTTGGACAGGTCCAGGCTGTCGCCGCCGTGCTGGAGGCCCAGCGGATCCGGGGACCGGGGAACCCACCCTCGATGTCGGCGGTGGCCGGGGTGTCGGGCGCGGCAGCGTCGACGAGCCCGGGGAGGCGGGCGGCGAGGTCCACGGCCGACTCCCCGGGCCGCCTCTCCAAACTTTCGGCGGCTCGGGCGAGTTGGTCCTCACCGACGACCGAAACGATCCGGTCGGCTGTGATCGCCTCGTTGGGGCCGTCGCCGACCCACGACCGAACCCGAGACTTCAGGCCGGCTTCGGCCAGGCTGATGGCCGGGCCGACGGTGCTTGTACGGCTTGCTGCCCTTCGTTGCGGAGGATGATGGCCGAAAGGTCAGAAAGCGCGGACCTGGGACAGTTGGCCGTCACCGCACCGCCCTCCGCATACTCTGGCGGCAGGATTGGGCCCATGGACGAGTCGAGCACGCTCCCACCGGATGCGGCACATGTAGGCAAGCGACTGAGCGAATGGGCCGACGACGATGAGCGGGTCGGCGCGATGATGCCGGACGGCCCGCGAAGCCACGGCGAGGCATGTTGGGGCGTCCTGGAACCCACGGGACTGGTCCATCGTCAGCCACCCGGAGACGCCCATGACGGCCCGCGAGACCCCGCTGAACTGGATGCGGCCCTGCGCCTCAGGCTCACCGTCGACAGCGCACCCTTGTGGATCATGGCGACACTGACCCGTTTTCTGGCGATGGACGGGGGCCCACCCGAGGAGTTCGTTGCCAGGGCCCGCGCGTTGGCGGATGACTTGGTCGAGTTGCTGGGCCCCGAGGGTGACTGGCGGGCGAACGGTGACTATGTCGTGCGGGGCGTGCGGGGCGAAGGCTATCCACCCGAGCCGTTGTCGAAGGCCCCGGAAGGCGCGCGTTGGTCGCCCGGCGGAATATGGGTACCCGTAACCGTTGCCCCCTTCGATGCCGCAGTCGTCGGCCGGGGCGCAGGCCATTGCGTAGTCATCGTCAGAGCGGAAGCCTGAGACGATACCGGCGGCTTCGAGGTCGCGCGCCCGCCTGGCCGAGGAAAGACTCGACCACTTCGCCGACTACCCCAAGACGGACGCCGTCGTCTACGCACTGCTGCCGATCTCGCTCCGCCTCGCCCGAACTGCCCGACACATCCCGCGAGCTGGACTTGATCGACGGCCGCCTGCCGGGGATTGCGGAGAGAGTCAGCACGATGGCCTACAAGGACTGGTCTCACGAGAGCACAGGGGGGCGGCATGGCGTTCCAGGCCGCAGACAAACAATGGGGAACCGTTACTCCCTCCACCCGCCACGTGGTCGCCACGGGCAGGCGGAGGCTACCCGTCCCCACCGGTGTGCCCATGTCGCGGCTGCCGGTCGGAACGCCCGCTCCATCGAAGGCGACACGCACCGGGACGGGTGCAGGTCGTTCCGCACGACCTGTGTCGGGAGTTCGCTCCCCTTCAAGGTGTACGGATTGCGCGCGGCGCGCCGACCCCCGGCAGTTCAGGCGGTCGCGCGCGAACGGCCGAGGCGGTCGCGTACCACCACCCGGCGACGAGTTCCGATGCAATCGCTGCATGCACAGGTTCGTCACACGCGAGCCCATCCAACCGACCATCGCGGCGCCGGCCCGCCGCGAGTCAACCGCACACCGCCCTGCGGTCGCGGTGTGCGGTTGGGGCGGACCGCAGGGCGATTCGGACCAAGTCCTGCGGACGGACGTCGTGCGCCCACCCGGTCAGGCGCACGGTGGTCGTCGTCGCCGGGCGCAGCGCGAGGTCGACCAAGTCGTGCCCGTACAGGGGCCGGTCTCGCCGGTTCGATCAGTTGGAAGAGGCTGCGGGCGGTGGCGTTCGACGCCTCGGACGGAGTGACGTCACGCAGGGGCGCCGAGCGGCGGGTGTTCGAGCACGCGTGGCTTGTACTCGACCAGTTGGATGCGGCCGTCGAAGGTCCGGTGCTCGATCATCTCGAGGGCGACGTCCGGGTAGCCGTCGTAGATGCGTTCCGCGCCCGTGGCCCCGGTGATCACCGGGAACATGCCGACCCGGAAGCGGTCGACGAGTCCGGCCCGCAGCAGGGACCGGCACAGGCTGAGGCTGCCGATCGTGCTGAGGAGCCCCGAGCCGTTCTCCTTCATGGCGCGGACCGTCTCGACGGCGTCGTCGCGAACGAGCGTGGAGTTGGCCCACGTCAGTGGCTCCTCGAGCGAGGACGAGAACACCACCTTGGACGCTTGCGTGAGCCCGTCGACGGACGCCTCTTCCTCGGCCCTGAACTCGTCCTGACCATCCGGGACCTCGCCGGCGGCGAAGCCCGACATCTGGCGGTAGGTGTTCGCTCCCATCAGGTAGGTGACCTCGGGCTGCTCACCGAGCCAACCGAGGTACTCCGGGCCCTCGAGACCCCAGAACCCGGGCCAACCCTCCCCCGACGCGTAGCCGTCGAGCGAGGTGATGAAATCGACGAGAAGCTCCGACATGACGGTGTCCTTTCCTCGGGTGTCACGAGCTTGGACCGGCCGCGGGCCACAAACTCATCGGTCCGTCCGAATGTTTCGATGACAGGCTCAAAATCATCACAGTCAGTAATCGGAGAACTGTATACTGTGGTGCGGGCCTTGCCCTGACACCCTCACCGGACACCACGACCGCACGCTCATCCTCGCCGCCGTGCACTACGCCGCCCGCGCCCAGGACCCCGCCGGACTTTTCGCCCGCGACGTCGCGCCCCACCCGCGCGGCCTGGTTCGTGTGACCACTCTCACCGGCAAGACGAAGCACTCGGTCCGCGACGCGCGGATCCTGCGCCGGCGCGAGCCGGAGGTCTGCCCCGTGCGGGCCTGGCAGACTCAACGGGGCCCGCACGCCTGGCCGCCGACGCCGCGCCCGAGTGGTCCGCGCCCGGTGCCCCGGCGCTTGTCGGCATCGACCAGTGGCGCACCGTCACCGGCGCCCGGCGCTGGGTGGCAACCCGGCCCGGGCCGACGCGCGCTCGGTGCGGCTCTTCAGCGCGACGGCGTCCAACGACCGTGCTCCCGAGCGCTGGAAACTTACGGGCGCGGCTCCCCCGTCCACCCGGTGGGAACGCCGAAAAGACCGCCACGCTCAGGCGGTTCGCCGATTCGTGTCGCGACCGAGGTGGACGTGGCCCGGCGGATCGTGGGCGTGGCGGAGACCAGGACGCCGACGAGGACTCGGCCCGGCCGAGTCGACGCGGGGCGTCCGCGGTGTGGACAAGGCGTTCGCCGAGTCCCACGGCCGATCGCGTGGCGCCCGGGGCACTGTGGTCACCTCGATGCCGCAGGAAGGTTGTCCGGCTCGGGCAGGAGCGCCGCGGGGCGTCGAGGCGTCGAAACGGAACCGGCGCCAAGCCTCCGTCGGCCGCCGGTGGGCGGCCGACGGAGCGTCGGCTGCGTGGGGTGTGCCGCTCAGTTCGTGAGGAAGGCACCTTCGCGGCAGTCGCGGCAGACGAAGACGTAGCCCAGTTGGCCGCCGAGGTTCATCGCGGTCTGCGCGGAGATTCCCTCCTCCAGGTGTGCCGCGAACTCCATCGTGCCGGTGCAGGAGGGGCATGCGGGCAGTCGGTCGTCCTCGAGGTAGGAGGGGCTGCCTCCGAGTGACCCGAGCACTTCGCGTTGCCTCCCGAATCGTTCTTCGGGCTCCCGTTTCCACCCCGAGCGGGCGAGGTCGTACGCGTCGGGCGCGACTTCGTCGTCATCGCCGTCATCCCCGTCCTCCGCGGGGTCGAGCGTCACGACGTGGGTGCGGATGGCCGAGACGGCGGGCAGCAGCGTCACACCCGTCGCGGGCACCTCCACCGGCCGCAGTTCCTCCCGGGGAAACAGATGGACCCGGTTCCCGCCGGACGTCGCGTCCCAGAACTCGCACGCGCCGGGATCGTTCTGACACACGAACACCGACAGAACGCCGTACTCGACGGGAAGATGCGCGAAGAACTGCAGCGGCCCGCCGCAAAAGGACCCGCATATGGGCCAGCTGAATCCCGCAGGAGCCAGCGGCACTCCCCCGGTCCGCAGGACGCCGGAATCGGCCGGTACGGTGCCGTCGTAGATCATCAGAGTGGACTGCATGGTGAGAGGCTACGGCCGAAAACGTCTTGCACCACGGCCGAGAACCCATCGTGATCTCCACACCACCGCACCTGGTGGACAAAACGCTCTCGACTGCTCCCGCACAGGCCTTCCTCGGACCGGGAGTGTGCCCCCCTCGTGCGGGCTTCAGCGGCCGGCCGGCGCTATCGCGGCGGAGCATCGCTAAGAGCGGGTGGTCTTCTCGCCGAAGCGCCTGGGGGCGATGGTGCGCGGGTCCGACCGCCTCTCCGGGCGCGCCTGCCTGGTAGGGGCCCTCGGGCTCGCTGTCCCGGTCGTGTGGGAGGAGGAAGAAGACCCTGCGCAGTTGCAGGCCGCTGTCGGGGTCGACTTCGGCGGTCTTGTCGAGTTCGATGTACCCGACCATGCTTGCGGGAAGAACGACTCGGGCCCGTCGCGATCGGGAGCCGCACACCATGGGCCCGGTGGAACGCGGGCCGTTCCGCCGGGAAGTTCGTCGCTGCGGAACGATCCCCGCGTTCGCGGGGCCGATGAGGTCGTGCCCCGTGTTCGCTCCCACGAGATCTCGGGCTGGGCGAGGACGTCGCCGCGGTGTACGACTCGGACCGGACCCGGGGCCATCGCAGGATGCTGATCCGCCGGCGTGGCGAAGTCGTGTCGGACATTCGGCAAGACCGCCGTCGTCGTCGTGATCACCGCGAAGTCCGCCGGGCGCAAGGTCTTCGGCCTCGCCACCGCAGGCGTGCGTCTCGCTCGACCTCTTGCGCGTCAGTCCGGCAGCCAGTGCAACTCGTGCGCCAGGGTTTTGGCGACGGCACGGATGCGGCGGTGTAGCGGCGACTGCTCGCGTGGGAGGACCAGGTGGATCGTCAGGCTTGGCGCGCCTCGCAGCGGTCGCCAGGTGAGACCGGCCGGTTGTGCCGTGGCCGCGGCTTCTCCGGCCGGGGCGAGGGTGACGCCGTCGCGCAGGTCGCGCTGAGACATGTCGAAAGAGACTGCGGGCGTGTGGAATCGGGGGTGTGGTCGGGTGTCTCGGAACAGTGCGGACAGTTGATCGTGGATCACGGGGTTGGCCGCACGGTCCGGGAGTCGCAGCGGATACGCGGCCGCGTCGGCGATCTCGATCTCCGGGTGTGCGGCCAGCGGATGGTGCTGCGCCAGTTGGACCCCGACGCGCTGACGCCGCAGCAGGAACCGGCGCACGCCACGGCCCGGTTGTTCACCGCGGGTGATCCCGGCATCGATGCGGCCGTCGGCGACCGCGGGGGAGATCTCCGGTGTCGCCATCGGGACCGCGCCGACCTCGAGTCCGCTGTTGCCGCGAATCAGCCCGTCCACCAGGGCCGGTGCCGTCTCGGCCCCGGTGCTGAGGCTGTATCCGATGCGCAGCGTGCCCAGTTGGCCGGCCGCCGCGCTCCGGGCGGTGTCCCAGGCCCGGTCCAGCGCCGCCAGCGCGGGCGGCGCGGACTCCGCCAAAGCCGCACCGGCCGTGGTCAATACGACGCTGCGCGTGTTGCGGACCAGCAGGGCCGTACCGAGTTCCGCCTCCAGTCGGCGCATCCGGGCGCTGAGTGCGGGCTGTGCGATACCGATCCGTGCGGCCGCGCGGGTGAAGTTCAACTCCTGCGCCAGCACCAGGAAGTACCGCAGGCTCACCGTCTCCGGCGCCACGCGCCCTCCCTGCCGATTGATAACGATCCGTTCTGAGTCTATCCCGTATCGGTCTTTCCCTCGACCGCACATCCAGCCCTAGCCTGCGCATATGACGATCCAACCGACCGCAGTACCGGTCGCCGGATCGATCGATCCGAGTGTCGATTCGAAGTCGGACGTATCCGGCCGAACACAGGAGGTTTCCATGGCCAAGGGCTACTGGGTCAGCGTCTACCCCGCCATTTCCGACCCCGAGGCGCTGACTGCCTACGACAAGCTGGCCGGTCCCGCCGTCCGGGCCGGGGGCGGACGCACCCTGTCCGTCGGCGGTCGAGTCGTCGCCCACGAGGCCGGAATCACGCAACGCGTCGTTCTGATCGAGTTCGACAACTTCGAACAGGCCGTCGCGGCATACGAGAGCGAGGCATACCAGAAGGCGCTGGTGGCTCTCCCCGACGGCTACGAGCGCGACTTCCGCATCATCGACAGCATCGACTGACCGGCCGGCCGCCCAGCCATCGCCGAGCATCCGTCACCCGATACGCACACGCTGCCGTACGACGACTCACGAGACGACTTCGAAGCCATGCCCCGCGTCCCGGTTCGTCGTCGACGTCCTCGACGGCCTGATCCCTGTCGGGCGGATCGAAGAAGCGACGCGACGTCCGGGCCGGCCGGACCGTCTCGCTGACCTCGTCGACGAAACCCACCCTCGCCCGAAGCGAACCGGGAACCGCGAACCGCGAACCGGGAACCGCTTCTCACACGACAGATCGGTCCAGCGAACACAAGGCATCGATGACCGGGGGCGCATCCTGCATCCCTCTGCCGTGTGCCCCGTCGGGGCTACTCGGAGTACTACTGACAAACAGTTTGAAGAACCGCAGGTCGAGACCTCTTTCGAGGGGTTTCGATCTGCGGTTCCTCTGTTGTCGAAGCAGCCCGGGGCGCCGGCGGGAGGGGCCTGTTGCTGCCCGCCGTCCCACCGGATCTCACACCCGGCGAGCGGCCGGTGGCCCCGTCGCCGGCCGTCGGCGTACCGCCCCGGGGCGACGAACGCCAAGGCGGGAGGGCGACGTGGGCACGTACCTGAAGGTGCGTACTTGATCAAGGACCGGCGACCGGGAAGTCTTGCTGAGGCGCGCCCAGTCCGTCGTCCGATACCGCCCCTGTCCTCGCGGCCAGGTGGTCCCGACCCCAGGCGGAGAGCAGTTCCAGCAGTTCGTAGAGCCGACGGCCCCGTTCGGTCAGCGAGTACTCGACCCGGGGCGGCACCTCGTCGTAGTCCTCCCGGTGCACGATCCCGTCGGCCTGGAGCTCCCGGAGCTGCTGGGTCAGCACCTTCTCGCTGATGCCGGTGACCAGCCGCCTGGTCTCCCCGAAGCGGCGCGGACGCTCGGAGAGCGCCCACATGACGAACGACTTCCACTTGCCCTCGAACACCCCGACGGCCACACCCATCCCGCATGTGTGCGGATCGGTCACCGTCACTACCTCGGAGTTCCCCATGTCTGCTTCCCCCGTCACCGTTCTCGGCCTGGGCCCGATGGGCCGGGCTCTGGCCTCCGCGTTCCTGGCCGCGGGCCATTCCGCAACCGTCTGGAACCGTACTCCGGGTCGGGCGGACGGCCTGGTGGAGAACGGCGCCGTCGAGGCAGGCACCGCCGCGGAGGCGATCGCGGCGAGCGACCTCGTGGTGATCTGCGTGCTGGACCACGAAGCCGTCCGTGCCGTCATCGCCCCGCACGCCGCCGAGCTCGAGGGCCGGACCCTGGTCAACCTCACCGCCGGAACCCCCGACGACGCCCGCGCCACCGCCGAGTGGGCCGACGCGCACGGCATCGGCTATCTCGACGGCGCGATCATGGTTCCGACGTACCTCGTCGGCGGCCCGTCCACCCTGGTCCTCCACAGCGGCCCGGCCGACCTGTACGAACGCCACCGGGACACCCTCAGGGCCATCGGCGGCACCTGTATGCACCTGGGCACGGACCCGGGCCGTGCGGCGGCGCACGACGTCGCACTGCTCGACATCTTCTGGACGGCACTGACCGGTGTCGTCCACGCCTTCGCCCTCGCCGGGTCCGAGGGTGTCACCGCATCCGAGCTGGCCCCCTACGCCAAGGGCGTCGCCGCGCTCCTGCCCGACGTGATCGACGCGTTCGCCGAGCAGGTCGACACCGGCAACTACCCCGCCGGGGGCTCCAACCTCCGCTCGGCGACGGCGATCATGTCCCATGTCCTGGAGGCCTCGCGCAGCCGGGGCGTCGACAGTACGGTGATCTCCGCCGCCCATGAGATCGCGCGCCGGGGCATGGCGGCCGGTTACGCGGACGACTCCTACGCCCACGTCGCCGAGCTCCTCCGCGGCTGAACCCGCCTCTCGACCGGGACGGGGCGCCGTCGTTGATCCGGTACTCCAGCTGTAGGTCGTGATCTTCATGTCTGGGATGCGGCTTGTCGCCGATAATGACCGGCTCGTGATCGTGCCTGGTGGCGGCGCCGCCGGGCGGACCGGTTGAGTCGATGGGCCGGCGGTGTGCGTGTTCGTCGGCGTTGCAGGTCAGCGGGATCAGGTCGGTTCATCACCGTCGCTGTCCGGCGGACCCAGGAGGGTAGCGGCGGGCCTGGTGATCATCCAGCCCGACCGGCCCCTTCCCGCTCCGGAAGTCCTCCACCCGCCATCTGGAACCTGCGACCTCGACCAGGGTGGCCAGGGATGCCGGCGTGGTGGAGTGACAGCGGTAGTAGGCAAGTTCACCGGTGATGCGGTTGCGGCGAATCAGCACCTGTGGCGGCCCGGTGCCGCTTCGGCGGGCCGATGACAGCCCAGTCGCAGAACCGCTGTCCCTTTGCTCCGCGTCCGGCCGAGACGAGCCTCTGCCAGGCTCGTTTCGGCACCTTCTTCACCAGGGCATCGGCTCGGAACGCGCTTGCGTCGGTGGGCACTTCGGCCGCGCAGGCCACGGCAAGGACGTATCCGATGCCGCGTTCCTCCAAAGCCGTCCGCAGTTTCGGGACACCGCCGTAGACCTCGTCACCCGTGACCCAGCCCATGCGGTGTCCGGCGGTCAGGAGCCGTTCGACATTACCCGGGCCAGTCCGGCTTGGTCGCGAAGACGATGTCCTCGCCGAGCCCCGCAGCCCGGAAAGGGGTCCGGGGCCTGTGCGCCGAAGAGGTCGCACAGCACCACTCGGCCGGAGAGTGAGCGGTTGAGGACACGCACCGCCCCCTGGACGACCTTGCTCGTCAATCGGTCGGTTGCTGGACATCTCCGTTCCCGGCCGCAGAGCCCGGTTCTCCCCTCGCCACGTGCCGCCGTCCGGCCGTCGTGGACGGCCGGACGGGGACGCGCGAAAGCTCGGCTGCCGACTACCGGGGCCGGCAGCGTTGGCCCGTTCGCCAGTTCGCGGTGGCGGCGGCAATGACGGTGCCCAGTCTGTCCCGGGCGCTCACCAGATCGCCGATCCGGCTGTCGATGCGATCCCGTTCCGCCGAAAGCCGGTCGAGCAGTTCGGGCGTTGCCTCACCGTTCACGACACACGGCAGCAGGTCCGCGATCGTCTTGCTCGGCAGCCCGGCGGCGTACAACTGCTGGATCAGCCGGACACGGTCGACCGCGCTGTCCGGGTACTGCCGCTGGCCGCTGGGGCTGCGTTCCGAGGCGAGCAGGTTCTGTTCCTCGTAGTAGCGCAGCGCCCGAACGCTGACGCCTGCCCTGGTGGCGAGGTCGCCGATACGCATCATGTCTCTCCGATGTGAGCCGGACCACACTTCTTGCCTCTGACGTCAGCGTCAGGTTTTAGCGTATCTCGCGACGGCTCGCCCCCTCCGCCCAGGCGAAGGACGAGACCGTGACCGGCTTGTTCGACAGCTTCCCCACCGGAAATGCGAAGGAAGATCCGCCCATGACCACATCAGACGCGCCGGCCACCGACGTGGCCGTCACCGCCCCCGCCCCCATCGTCTCGGTGAAGCCGGTGGTACTGGAAGCACCGGGCCGTGGCGAGGACCTGCAGGTGAGAATCTCCGCGCCGACAACCGGGAGCGAACTGCCGATCATCGTCTTCTCGCACGGTTTCGGGTCGTCCTTGAACGGCTACGGTCCCCTGGCCGACTTCTGGGCCGCTCACGGTTTCGTGGTGATTCAGCCCACCCATCTCGACTCCAGGACCGTGGGTCTTCCCCGGGACGATCCCCGCACACCGCGGCTCTGGCGTTTCCGCGTCCAGGACATGAAGCGCGTCCTCGACCGGCTCGACCTGCTGGAGGCCGCCGTTCCCGGTCTCGGCGGGCGCCTGGATCGAAGCCGCATCGCCGCGGCCGGACACTCCTTCGGTGGCCAGACGGCGGGCAATCTGCTGGGTCTGCGCGTCCTCGATCCGGTGAGCCGGAAGGCGGAAGACCTGTCCGACCCGCGGATCAAGGCGGGCGTGCTGCTTGCCACGGCCGGCAGGGGCGGAGCCGACCTGACCCCCTTCGCGGCCGAGAATCTCCCGTGGTTGAAGGGACAGGACTTCGCGCACATGACCACGCCGACCCTCGTGGTCGCGGGGAACGAGGACGAGATACCGCTGTCCGTCAGGGGGCCGGAGTGGCTCGCCGACCCGTACCACCTGAGCCCGGGGCGCAAGAGCCTGCTCACCCTGTTCGGGGCAAAGCACTCCCTCGGTGGAATCGCCGGCTACGAAGTCCGGGAGACGACGGACGAGAACCCCGAGCGCGTGTCCCTGATCCAACGGGTCACCTGGGCCTACCTTCGCCACGCGCTCGGCATCGAGGACGCGGGCTGGACGACAGCGCAGAACGCTTTGTCGCAGAGTGTCGCCCCCATGGGGCGGATCGAATCCAAGTGAAACTCCGCGAAACGAACCACCTCCGGGGGCGCTGTGGGCGGCGAAGGTGGCGTTCGCGATATGCACGGCGATGGCGCGGGCCGCCTCCGCCGACGGGTACCGCCGCCGTACGTGGCGCAGTCTCGGCCTGCCCCGGGCTTTCGCCGAGCAGATCACATCCGTCGCCCCGGGCTCCGTGGGTATCGTCCCCGAGGCGTAGCCCACCGCCCCTGGCGCGTCTCGATTCGCCGGATTCCGAGATGTGGGTGCGGCGGGGGCCGGCCGGCTCACGCGCGCGATCGCTCCGCCGCCGGTTCCCCATCGCCCTCGGCACGGGGAGCGGCCACGGTGGCCGCCGCGAGATCGAGGCAGGCGGCCATGTTCAGGTCGACCTCGCCGAATGGGCGCACGTGGAACCCGAGGTGTTCCCGGATCTGCGCGCGGTGGTGCTCGACCGTACGGCCCGCCCAGTCGTAGGAATCCGACTCCGAAGGAGGAACCCGAACCTGCCGGGCGACGAACCCCACGGCCTCACCGGGCAACTCGACCCGGCCGCGTGGAAACCGGCCGTACTGCCGCCGAACTTCAGCAGCACGGCGAAGCCCAGCCGCGTCACACCCCGCTTGCCGGACACAAGCGCCTGCTCGTCCTGCAACAGCTCCAGTGCTCGACCGGTTCGTCCAGGTCCAATGGCCTACGGGCCACGTTCGTGGATGGTCCTCGCGCGGGCTCACACACCGCAGCCGTACGGCCAAGGGGCTCACCCGCACGAGGGATGCCTCGCAAGATCACTGCCGTTGGCGCTGGTGACACGGTTCCTACTGGCACCCGGGGTAACGGTCGCGGCCGTACCCGAATGGCTTACGAGGCTTTTGGGTTGTTTTGCAATATTGGGGATCAAGATTGCTAAATGTCGCAAATTGCCCTTCGGTCGCCGCTGGTGTTGGGGCTCGTGTGTGTGGTGTGTGCCGCCGGCGGACTCGCCCTGACCTCTCCCGAGATGGGGTTGGGGTGGGACGAGATCGTCTATGTGAGCCAGTACGCCCCGAGCACGCCGGCCGCGTTCTTCAGCGCGCCCCGGTCCCGGGGCGTGGCGCTGCTGGTCGCGCCGGTGGTGATGGTCACCGATTCGACGGTTCTGCTGCGGTACTGGCTGTCGGGGGCGGCCGCGACGGCGCTGTTTCTCGGGTATCTGCCGTGGTTGCGACTGGTGCCCCGGCCGGCGGTCGTGCTCGGTGCGGTGGGCGGCTACGCCACGTTGTGGATCACGCTGTTCTACGCGGGCGCGGCGATGCCCAACCACTACTCGGCCATGGCCGGGGTCTCGGCCGTCGGCTGGTACCTGTGGGTGGCTCGGGGTGGGCACGGGCGGCTCGCACTGGCCGGGTCGCTCGCCGTCGCGGGTCTGGTCCGGCCCGGCGACGCCTTCTGGCTGGCGCTGCCGCTGATCGTCGCCACGCTCGCGGTCCCGGCGTGGCGGCGGGCGGACCTGTTCGCGGTGATCGTGGGCGGATCGTTCGCCGGCGTGCTCGCGTGGCTGGTCGAGGCGCATCTTCGGTTCGGCGGGATCCTCGAACGGGTGCACCGCGCGGGCGAGATCCAGGGCGGTACGGGGCTGACCTTCTCACTTCGCGAGACCGCTTCCGCGTTGGACGGGCCGCTGTTGTGCCGACCCTGTACCGGCGACTCGGTAGCCGCCCCGGCGCTCGTGTGGTGGTGCGCCCTGCCGGTGTTGGTGATCGCCGGCGTGTGGGCCGCGCGGCGGGCGCGGCTGTCTGCGCTTGCCTGGCTGCCCTGTGCCGTGGGCGTCTCCCTGGCCGTCACCTACGTCCTGCTCATCGACTATTCCGCGCCACGTTTCCTGCTGCCGACCTACGCCCTGCTCGCGCTGCCCGCGGTCTGGGGTCTGCTCGCGGTGATCGACGTGGTCAGAGGTCGACTCGGGCGTCGGCGGCCCCGACTCGTCCTGGGGGCGGCGCTCGGTGTGGCGCTCGCCGGACACCTCGCCGTCCAGGTACTGATCACCGCGCACTGGGCGGACAGTCACCGGGAGACGCGTCGGGACTGGGAACGGATCGCGCGGACTGCGCGCGCGGCGGGCATCCGCCCGCCCTGCCTGCTCACCGGCACCGAGGCGATCCCCATCGCCTACTACGCCGGATGCGCCTCGGCGGCGCCGTCGGGCAACAACGCGACGCACACCCGCGATCACCTGATCGCCGAGACGTACCGTGTGCCCTCGGCACTGCTGACCAAGAACGGGGCCGCCCCACCGGCGTGGGCGGCCACATGGCGACGCCACGTCGTCCCGGGCACCGCAACCGACTCGACCTGGGTCGTCCACGTCCCCGAGTGGACCCCCCTGCGGGCCGCCCCCGGCGTGGCCGGCCGGGGGATCCCACCGGAGAGCCCGACGCGGTGAACCGACTGCAGGGCGAAGTGCGCTCAGGTCGGCTTGCAGGACGGCGTCGGGCGTGACGTCGCCCTCGTCGGTCGAGTGCGTGCGGTAGGCGGCCGGGGAGTCACGCCGATCGGTCCACATACGAGCAACCACTTCGCCGTTCGCCAGTTTGCGGACGTGGATGCTTGCGTCGCACGGGCGGCCAGGTGGACGGCTTGGTCGTGGACCTGCCGGTGCGGGCCCGGAGTTCTTGTCGATGTGGTCGATCAACCAATCGAAACTCCGTGCGGCGGCGGTGCGGCTACCCTGCGGGAATGCCGTACCAGCTCAACGCCGTCATTGCGGTTTTCGACCTGCTCAGGAGCCGGATTGCCGGGACTCGGGAAGCGGTTGTCGCCCCGCTCCGACAGCGCATGGGGCTGGTGCCCGTCACCAAACAGCTCGTCGAGGAGCCGGCGGGTTTGCCCACCGGTCAGGACGGCGCCGGGTCTGGTCAACCATTCACAGTGATGTCTCCGGCCTTCGAGCAGATCTTGAGCGACTGGTCCCGGGGCGGGCCGATCGCCTACGTGGAGGCTGACTTCCACGGGGGACACGGATACCAGACCGCTGCCGTGTGGCGAACCGGCGCGAGGGCGTGGGGTCCGGCCCATACCCGGGTCTTCACCGGCCCGCGGGAAGACTGGCCGATCAATGCCGCGCTCGCCCTACTCGATGTCGTTCCGAGCAGTTCCGAAGAAGCGAGCTACCACGACGACCTGTTCCTGGAGGTGGGGCTTGGTTGGGAACAGGACGTGGACGGCTGGCAGTTGGCCGGCCGGGCCGCTCGATGGGCGGCAACCTACGACGAGTGGCATGCGGAGCAGCTCGCGGCGCATGAGAGAACAGCGCGTGCTGCTGCGGAGTTCGAGAAATACAGGAGGCTCCCAAACGTTCCGGTGGCTCTGGACGGTAAGGCGATCATGGAGCTGCTCGGCCTGCCTCCGGGCCCACTGATCGGTGCGGCCACTCGCCGTCTACAAGATCTGCATCTCGAACGCGGCCCGCTGTCACGGGAAGAGGCCGTGACCGGGCTGCGGACCTGGGCCGTGGAGCAGGACACGGGGCGCCGAGCCCGGTGACCGGTCGAGTACTCGTTTCATGAGGACGTCAATCATGCCGCCGCCGAGGCGTGGGATGGCGCGCTCCGAACAGAGATGACGCAACACGGGTAAGAGGTCCTTCGCGGCCACAAAACGTCAACACGCCCGTGATCATGTGAGCGTCTTGCTCGCTTCGTCGCGACCCATTCGGTTTCCCGACAATGCGCGGCCTACTGCCGGTCGCTCCTATTCGTCGCATGTGCTACTCGGTGGTCACGCCCGCGACAGTCGAAACGATCACGGTCATCCACACCCCGACCAGCACGCAGACCCCCACAGCACGCATCAACCCGACCAACGACCAACCACCACCCCCCCAGACGCAGACTCACACCCCCGGGGAAAGGCGACTCCCGCCTCACGAACACCCCCGGCCCTCCAACCCGCACGGCGCTCCCGCCGACCGCGGAACTCCCGGAGTCGCCCGGCTCCCAATCCCCTCACCTTCGGTCGAGGGGCCCGCCTCGACCACATCCTCCATCTGCTCCGCTTCCTCGACTCCCTCCTTCTCCCGGATCGGCGCCGAACGGAACAACGCCCAACTCGCCGCGGCGAAAAGCCACACGGCGATGCCGCCGTAGAGGGTGATCAGCTCGAACCCCTGGATGAGCGCGTGTGCCCGGATCGTGTCTGTCGGGTCGAGTCGGCGCAGTTCGGGGAAGGCACGCCGCAGATCCTCCGCGTCGTCGCCGTTGGCCACGCGCTCGGTCAGCGACCGCAGGCGCGCGGTAGGCAGGCGTTCCG
This sequence comes from Embleya sp. NPDC050154, assembly GCF_044460165.1. Lineage (NCBI taxonomy): Bacteria > Bacillati > Actinomycetota > Actinomycetes > Kitasatosporales > Streptomycetaceae > Embleya > Embleya sp. NPDC050154. The sequence continues at coordinate 398,937 of NZ_JBITJP010000004.1, read as the reverse complement.
GCAGATGCGCGCGCAGGTAGGCGGAGACACCGGCGGTGAGCAGCAGCCCCATCATGGAGATGTTGATCGCGAGCGACGTCATCCGGGCGGTCATGTCGAGGCCCGAGGCCATGCCGGCGCGCGCGGTCGGCAGCGAACCTGTGGTGGTGTTGGTGACGGGCGTGTTGGCCAGCCCGAGTCCGATGCCCGCCACGGTCATGCCGGGCAACAGGTCGGCCCAGGTCGGGTTGTCGGTGCCACTGCCGATCCACATCAGGAAGAATCCGCACCCGATGACGAACAGCCCCGCGGGTATCACGACTTCCGCACGCAACCGGAGCAGCAGGCGTTCCGCGAGCGGCGGCAGCACCAGGGTGGGCAGCGTGTACGCGAGCAGGGCCGTGCTCGCCGTCACGACCGCGTGCCCGAGGCCGTGTTCGAGGTGCGCGGGCAGGTAGATCATGAGCGGCCAGAAACTGAAGTTCATCGCGGCCGAGCCGAGCAACGCGCCCGAGAAGCGACGATTGCGGAAGACGGAGAAGTCGAACATCGGGTGTCGACCGACCCGTTCGGCCACCACGAAGCCCACGAGCGAAATCAGGGTGAGGCCGAGCACCATCGTCATCGCCGGGTTCGCGAGGCCCGACGTCGGGGCCCGTGTGATGACGAACGCCAGGCCGAAGATGCCCGACGACAGTGTCACCAGGCCGAGCACGTCCACGCGCGTCGCGTGCGGGTCGCGGGACTCGCGGACGCCCCACGCCAGAAGCGGCAGTGTGAGCAGCGCGATCCCCACGTGGACCAGGAAGACCCACCTCCAGTCGGCGACCTCGACGATCAGACCGCCGATGGCCGGCCCGAGGCCGAGCCCCGCGCCGAAGACGATGCCCCAGACGCCGAACGCCCGTGCCCGCGCCCGGCCGTCCGGAAACCGGTGGGCCAGGATCGCGATCTGGCAGATGAGCATCGCCCCACCGCTCGCCCCCTGGAGGAAGCGGGCGGCGATCAGGAGCGGTGTCGTCGTCGCGAGCCCACACACCAGCGAGGTCGCACCGAACGCCGCCACCGCCGCCGCGAGGACTCGCTTGCGGCCGAACCGGTCCGCAAGAGACCCGGTCGCCATCAGCACGGTCGTCACACCGATCGTGTAGGCGTTCATGATCCACTGGGTGTCCGAGAACGAGCCGTGCAGAACGGTCTGCAACGTCGGCAGGACGACCGGGACACTGGAGATCTCCAGCCCGAACATCAACGCGGACAGACAGATCACCGCCAACGCGAGGAACGCGTTGCCGTCGGCGCGCGGGTGTTTCATCACGAGTCCGTTCCTCCCCTCGAATCACCGGCCCGACGGATCGCCGAACCAGCGTCCATCGTCGTCGGGACGGCCCGACGAACGAACACGCGATCACCGGCATCCGACCCTTCACGGACTCGCATCCTGCGGTATCGTCCGCGTCATGGCGTCGAATCCACGGCAGGCGATCGATTCGACCGACGTGGCGATCCTGTCCCTGCTCCAGCGAGACGGCCGTATGAGCACGGCCGAGTTGGCCCGTGAGATCAACATGTCCCCGTCGTCCACGGCGGACCGACTGCGCCGGCTCACCGATCACGGAATCATCAACGGCTACCGAGCCGTGATCGACCAGGCCGCGATCGGCCATCCCTTGACCGCGTTCGTCCGCCTCCGCTTCGGCGGCGCCGCCAAGAGCGCCTTCCTGGACATGCTCCGAAACACCCCGCAGGTCCTGGAGGCACACCACGTCACCGGCGAGGACTGCTACCTGATCCGGGTCGCGGCGCGATCCATGGAAGACCTGGAGACCATCTCGACCAGGATCGCCGTCTTCGGCCACGTCACAACCAACATCGTCTTTGCCAGCCCCATCCCTGCCCGCCCCCTCACCCCCGACCTATCCCCCACAACCGACGCCGGCAACGCTCAGCCCGAATAGCCCCACCCCCGAACCACCCGCATGCGACCTGGGAGTGTCGTCGACCTGCGGGTGGAGTCGGTCGAGCAAGCGTTGGATCTGGTCGACCACGGCCTGCGGGTGCGGCTGGACCGGGGTTCGGTTGTGCGCAAGCGGCGGTCGGTGGGGGCCGCCACGGATCGGGGGACGTGGGTGCGGATCGAGCGCCGTCCCCTGGAGCGCATCGACGGTCAGGGCTGGAACGGCGTCGAGAGCGCGGCCGTGTTGACGGGGATCGCGAAGCCGGAGTGGTTCGCGGGCACGTCATGGCGCGAGGCCGACGCCAACGCCATGTGGCGTGTCGACGAGACCGCGCTTGTCACCGAGACCCCGGTGAAACCCGGCGGCCGACTGGTCGTCGACCCCGACCTGTCGCGGGCGTAGTGAGCGACGCTCGGCTCGTTACTGGTCGACCGTGTCGAAGGGCTCGTCGTGCCGGTGCCGGATGATCTTCACTCCCTGCCTGTCAGCGGCGATCGCCATCCTGGCGGGAGTGAGGCTGGTCGCGATCGACGAAATCCACCGCCTCAACCCGCACACCACCACCGGCGCGGAGACCGCCGATTTGCTGAAGGACCTCACCGAACGCATCGGGGCGACGCTCGTGTACGCGAGCATCGACGTGACCGCCACACCGCTGTTCGGCGGGGTACGCGGGGCACAACTCGCCGGACGGGCCAACCCACACCACCCCAACCCACACCACCATCCCGGACACCAAACACCACCCCCAGGCTCAATCGGCTAGGACGCCCTCGCGCCTACCCGCCTCCGCCGGACGGCGGGGTGGTGTCGGCGAGGAAGTCGAAGGCCAGCCCGCTGGAGGTCTCGCCGCGGCCGGGGGTGCGGTGCGTGGCGAGCCAGACCGAGACCCGGCCATTGCGCCACCGGGTGCGGTTGTAGGCCACCGTCACCCCGGTGCCGGTCTGCGAGACCTCCTCCTCGTGGACGAAGTACGGCCGGCCCTGGTCGAACCCCTCCCGCAACAACGACGTACGAGCCCGCACCGGCAGACCGTCGACCACCCCGGGCATGGCCGCGCGTTGCAGCCGGATCTTCCGGTTCTGCCCGGGTACGTGTACCGGAATGAACGGAATCCAGTTCTCCGGCACCGAGTTCATCGCCTCGTAGGCCACCGGCGCGACGGCCGGCGGCGGGTCGGCGGGCGGGTGCAGGCGCAGCCGGTGCGCGAGGATCTCCGCGGCCACCTCGCTGCCGCGCCGGGGCTCTCCGGTCGCCAGGCGCACGGTCTGCTCGATGCCCCACACCATGTTCGCGCTCTCGTCGCGAACCAGTGCCACCTCCTCCAGGACCGGCCCCTCGGCGACCTTGGGCACGCTCGGCGGCAGCAGCAGGTCGGTGTCCGCGGTGACGGAGGCGTCGCCGATGGTGTCCAGGGTGAACATCGACCAGCGCTGCCAGTCGGCGTCGTCACCCGAACCCGCCGGCGTGATCCACAACTTCCGGCCGAAGACGTCGGTCACCGCGAGGCCGCGGATCGAGGCCAGCGTGCCGACGGGCAGATCACACGGCAGCCGGAACCAGTCGTTGCTGTAGACGAGCGCGAACTCCAGGAAGATCAGCCGCGCCAGGTCCGTGCTGTCCGGTCGTACGGCGGCGAAGTTGGTACGGCCGTCCTCGACGGCCCACCAGCGCGGCAGCGGCATGCCGGAGAACCGCACCGGCGCGGGGAAGACGGTGCGGTTGAGCGCCGCCGGCGGCGCGGCGGTCCCGCCGAGAGGTCCGGTCGGATCGACGGAGAACGCGTGCCAGTCGAGGGTGCCGCCCGGATACTCCCGCGCGGTGAGCACCTTCTCCGTGCCGCCGGGGGTGCCGGCGGCGACGGAGAATCGGTGTTCGAGGCGTGCGGGGTCCCAGGTGGTGTTGCCGGTGTGGGTGGTGGGGTTCTCGGTCGGCTGATCGATGAGGGTGTCGAACCAGTCCACCAACCGTTTGCCCTGCTTGGTGAGTTCGTCTCGATGCAGACCCAACAGCCCGGCGATGCCCTCGTAGGCGGGCCGTCCGCGCTTGAGGTCCAGGTAGAACTCGTACCCGTCCATCCGGCGGCCTGCGATCGCCTGCATCGTGGACCAGACCTCGGGATGCGCCACCCGGGGGGTGTCGGCGTCGACGGCGGGATCGGGCAGCGCGATCGGGTAGCGCGCGATGTACTTCTGCCGCACGTTGAGGCTGATCAGGTTGAGCAGCAGGTTGCGGCCGACGAGTTTCATCCACCGGCGGCCGATGGCCAACCGCAGATCGAAGGAGATCCGGTCCGCGCCGAACGTGAACGGCAGCGCGCGCCGTTCGGCGATCGTCTCCAGCGGGCGGTCGGCGGGCAGCGGCTCGACCGCGCCGTCGATGGGTCGGAACCGGGTGGGGGGCGAGGCGACGACCGAATACGTGGCGGTCACCGGCGAACCGGCGTCCGCGCCGCGGAACTCGCCCATCTGCCACTGCCGGGTGAGCATCCACAGCGGATCGCGCACCTCCGCGCGCAGCGCGCGATCGAAGTCGGTGGTGCGGGGTCGTCCCTCGAGGCGGTTCCACAGGCCGACCGTCGGCGCGGAGCGCTGTTCCAGTGCCTCGCGGAGGTTTTCGATACGGAGCTCAGTCACGGGTCTTCCAGCGCAGGTTGGCGATCGCGAGATCGGTGCTGATCGTGATCGGTTGTCGGGTCGCCGACATGACCGTGGCCGGGAGCAGTTGCGCGTAGGCGGTGTCGTCCAGGTGTTGCGGCTCCACCGCGCGGATCCGGGCCAGCTCGAACGTCTCCTCGACGGCCGCGACCAGGTCCTCCCAGGCCAAGGGGTCGGTCGTGACGGGCGGTACGACCAGGAGCATCGCCTGTGGGGGTTCGGAGTCCGGCGCGTCGAAGTGCACGGCGATCCCGGTGGTCTCCCGCTCGGCGGGGATCACCTCGGTCCACTCGTCGAACAGTAGGCCGCAGCGTCGAGGGCCGGCGAGCAGGGGTTCGGGCATGTACTGCGCGGTGAACAGCAGTCGGTCCTCGACGATCCCGGTACCCGCCTTGAACTCCATCGCCAGCCAGTGGTCACCGGTGCGATACGGGAACTGGACCGGGGTCAACTGCGGTTCCTGCCACCCCACCACGTTGCTCAGCAGCCCGCCCGGGCCGCGCAGCGCGTCCCCGAGCGCGACGGCCTTCTCCCACAGGCGGGGCTTGTCCCGCACCCGGGCGACGCCGTGTACCCAGTCGTCGACGGGGAAGTCCCGACCGAAGTCGTCGACGAGGTGCCGGACCAGGGCGGTGCTGTCGGTGCGGGCCTTCTTCCAGTCCTGGGCCAACTGGTCCGATGGGGTGAACTCGGGCACCACCAGGACGTCCTCGCCGAGCATCGCCACCAGCGCCTCGGTCGCGGCCCGGACCCGATCCGGGTCGGTCGCGGCCTGATCGTACGCGCCGAGCGCCTTGTCACCGGCGGTGAGCCGGCCGGTGACGTCGACCTGCAACGCCTGGGCCCGGCCGAGCAGATCACGCCCCAGCGTGACGATGCGGTCCTCCAGCGGCGTCAGGTCCAACCCGACCGCGTCGAAGGCGCTCAGCGGCAGCAGCGCGCGGACCTCGGTGAGCAGCGCGCTCAGCGTGGTCTTGGTAGTGCGGGCGACCCGTTTGAGCCCCTGCAACCGGGAGTCGAACGCCGACCTCCTGGTGCCGACGATGGTGCGCAGTTTCGCGGGGGTCGACGGGCGTGGGCTGGTCGGCGTCGTGGTGAGCAGGCGCTCGGCCGCCTCCAGCAGCCGGTACCGGTCTTCGGTGGGCGTGGAAGTCGGCAGCGCGTCGTAGCGAGCGATGAGCGTGTCGGCCTCGGCGAGCGAGAGCGTCATCCGGTCCGCCGCCACGTCGACGGTGTCCAACACGTCGCGGAACAGCCCCCGGCGCCACTCGACCAGCTCCGCCCAGCCGCTGCGCAGGAGACCGAATCCACCTGCGGTCGTGGCCAGTTGGCAGTGCGTGGTGAGGAGCGCGTCGATCCGGGCGAGGATGTCCGCGCGCCGCGGTGGAGCGGGGTCGGGCGGGTACAGCGACACCAGCGCGGTCAGATGGTCGGCCACCCTGGCACGCAGTGCGTCCAGGCCCGTGCGTACGGCCGCAGGCCGTTCCCTGGGCACCACGACCGCGTCGTCGGCCGAACGATCGACGGTGGCGGCTCCCGAGGCGGGCATCAGGTCGGTGGGGCGCAGCGGTCGGGAGGTGGTCGCCAGCGAGCGCAGCGTCTCCACCAATGGCGACATCTCGAACACGGTGACCTTGCCGGTCACCCGCGTGGCGTATCGGATGGCCAGGGGGACGTCGGGGCGCGGCTTGTCGCGGGTGACCACGACGCCGATGATCCGGTCGTCCAGGTCGGTCATCGCGGCGTCGTCGGTCGGCCGGATTGTCCACAGCAGGTCGATGGGTTGCAGTTCGAGGTCGGCCTGGGTGACCACACTGCTGCGGGGCGTGCCGTCGAGCGGATCGGTCCAGGTGACCAGGACGGCGACGTCGGACTGTGGCGGCAGCAGGGTCGGCAGCCAGTCGTTGACGGCGGGCTCGGCCTTGGCGCGCGGGCCGTCGCCGCGGAAACGGCTCGCACCGTTGTTCGGGGCCAGTCCCGCAGTGAATTGCACGGCGAAGCGGTGGGTGAGGGTGGTGCCGCTGCGGGGGGTTTGCACCACGGCCGGTTCGGGCGGGAAGCCCTCCTTGGCGTAGGCGTCCAGGGTCGCGGAGGCGCGTTCGGTGTTGCCGAGCATGACCTGATGGGTGCTCTCGGCCACCGCGAGGTCGGCCAGCGCGTCGTGGATGTCGAGCAGGTGTTGTACCTCGGTGTTCATCGCGGCCTGTTCGTCGTCGGAGGCGTCGGGCATGTCCTCGGCCCCGAAGGGGTACGTCGGCTCGGCCGGCGGGCGGGTGGCCCGGAGCACGAGTTCGAGCCCGTCGACGACGTTGCGCGCCTCGATCACGTCGATCTCGTTGCGCTCCCGCTCCGCGACCTCGGACAGTCGGCCCGCGCGCAGCGGGAAGGCGCGGCGCAACGCGGGCAGGAAGCGGTCGAGTTCGATGCCCGGGTGGCCGTCGTGCAACCCACGTTCGAACCGTTGCCCGAGCAGCGCCCCGAGTGACCGGCCCGCGCGCAGCCCGTCGAGGAGACCGAGCGCGATCCGTACCCGTTCGGAGCTCAGGTTCACCGCGAACGAACCGGGGTGGGTCGGCGAGCCGTTGGCCAGGTAGCCGGCCCGCAGAACTGCGGCGGTCACCGCGTGAGCCGGCGAAGGGGCGTGCGTGTAGCCGCCGTTGCGGCGGTCGTGGGTGATCGACGTGGTTCCGAACACGGTCGCGAGTTCCCCGCTCAGCGGTACCGAGGTGAGCCCTTCGGTATCGCGCGGGCGCACCTTTTCGAGGCGCCCGTAGCAGCCCAGGTGCAGCCCGCGGCGGGGGGTTCCGCCGCCGTCGGGGCCGAACCGCAGTTCGGACAGGCGTTCGTTGGCCAGTCCGAGCAGCCAGGCGTCGAGCCGGTAGGTCGCGCAGTCGAGGTGTTCGGCGAACACCCGCTCCAGGCGGGCCGTGGGCAGGTCGGCGAGCAGTGCGATGGCGTCGAGTTGGTCGGCGAGCGGCTCGGTGTGCGGATTGCCGGCGGCGAGCGCGCCGGGGATGAACCGGTGCACCAGGAGGTTCGGGTCGGTGCTGTGGGTGATCTCGAAGTCGGGTGTGTACAACTGCCGGTATCGGCTCTCGCTCACCGGCGGCTGCGTCTCGCCCGGCCGCTGGGTCCGTACGTGCACGAACGGCGGATCGGCGAGCGAGTCGGGCGGTCGATGCGCGGCGACCGCGAGTCGGCGTCCGGTGTCCTCCCAGCCGAGCAGGACCGCGTGGCGCAGCAGCAGGTACAGCAGCGCGGCGGGCGGCCGATCCCGGGCGAAGCCCCTTTCGAGGCGGACCTTGTCCAGGTCGGTGCGGCCGTTGTCGACGAGCCAATGTAGGTAGTTGCGCGCGTCGGGCGGCGCGGTGTAGGTCCGGACCGGGTCGGTCTCGGACAGCGGGCGGTCGTCGACGAGCGGGGCGAGCAGGGGGTGTTGGGTGTCGACGAACAGGCGGCGCAGCAGCGCCGGGTCGGGGCGCTCGGGGGGATGCGCGTCGTAGCCGAGCCGCTTCAGGAGTCCGCGGATGGGGTCCGGCATGTGCAGGATGGTGTCCAGTGCCTCGGTGACCTTGGTGCCGAGGCCGCGGAGGTTTTCCCGGTTGAAGATGTCCTCGACGCTCTGCGCGTGCCGCTGGTGGTACTCGGCGGAGGTGGGGTGCAGCGCCAAAATGTCCAGCAGTCGCTGGTGCGGATCGGGGTTTCCGGTGTCGGCGGTGGCGACCTTGGTCTTCGCGGCGGCCCGCCAGTCCGTCAGCGCGGCGCGCAGCAGGGTGTTCAGGGCGATGCGGTGGGTGGACGCGGCGGGCCAGGTCATCCGGCTGAACGCGGTGGTCGGCAGGATTCCGTACGGCTGTCGGCCGATCCGGACCGAGGGGATGGGGCCGCGTCCGCTGACGTTGCGGACGAAGAAGTCGCGGGTCCTTTCCACGGTCTGCTCCGGCACGATCGGATGCAGGGTGGTGCGCAGGAAGTTGCCCCAGGTCGCGGGCCACAGCGCGGTGTTCGCCGCGCGTGCGTCGCGCTGGTCGGTGCGGTCGGCGTTCGGCATGCCGGTCAGGACCGCGGGGTCGATGCCCAGGAGTTCGGCGAAGCACTGGCCGTCGGTGCGGGCGGTCCAGTCGTCGGGCGCGGCCTTGGCGGTGTACCCGAGGGTCGTGCGCAGGGCGGCGTCGATCTCCTCGCGGGCGTCCTGGCCGGCGGGGGCCTGCTCGGTGTTGTTCGTGGGCGTGCCCTGGGGAAGCAGGGTGTAGCCCGCCGGGCTGCGCAGTTGCCGGGTGATCAACCCGCCCAGTTCGACGGCGGATTGCTGCGGGTCGGTGCGTTCGCGCAGGCCCAGCACGATCAGCCGGTCGACACCGTTGCGGTTGTGTTCGTCGAGCGGGACGCGGATGCCCATGCCCACGTCGACGGCCGCGGTGAAGTCGGTCAGCCAGCGCAGGGCCGGTGGTACGCGCAGTACGCCGGTGCGTTCGTCCACCCTGAGCTGTTCGCTCGTACTCGTACCCGGGTCCGGGCCGACCGTCAACTCGTCGGGCACCGGCTTGCCGGGCACCGAGAACACCCGGGTCTCGCCGACGTATCCGAGGGCGACGAACCGGTCGGGCAGCAGGCGTGCCTTGGCGGGTCGGGTCCACGAGTCGGCGGCGACCCGGGCGGGGCGCGGCAGCACCGGGAAGGCCACCACGACGTTGTCGCGGGGGTCGGTGGGCGCGGCGTCGATTCCGGGCGGGGGTCGTTTGCGGATCTCCTGGGCGCGTACGGGGCCCACGGCGGTCAGCAACGCGGCGTCGGCGGAGCGCAGTCGGGCGCGGTCGCCGTGTGCCCGCCAAACGGCGGTCCAGTACGCGATCGTGGGTTGCCGGTCGGCCGAGGCCGGCGCGGTCGGGCCGATGAGCACCAGCACGACGGTGTCGGCGGGCACGTTCGCGGGCTTCTCGGCCTGGTTGGTGGGCGGGTGTTCGCCGCGCAGCCACGTCGCGCGACCGGGAGCGACCCGGGCGACGAACTCGTGCCACGCCGCTCCTTCGGCGCCGGCGTCGCCACCTGCCCGCCACACCGCGGTCCAATAGGCGCTCAAGGCGGCGAACTCGGCCTCACTGGGCAGGGGTTCGAAGGTGTCGACGGCCCATTCGTCCGGGAACACCCGGATCAGCAGCTCGGTGGAGGTGAAGCAGGTCTCCAGTCGGACGGGACCGAGGAGTACCGGAAGGTCGTCACTGAGCCGATCGAGCATCGAGCAACATCTCCTGTGCGTGTACGGCGATCAGTACCGGTGCCTGAAAGAGCATGTAGGCGACGTCCGCGGAACTCAGCCGCGAGTGCCACAGCGGCAGCGCCGCGTCCTCGCGGCGCTGTTCGCGCTTTTCCCGGTCGTCCTCGGAGCCGTCGAAGGCCACGAGCGGGAACTGCACCGCCGGATCGAGGGTGACGAAGCCGCGGTCGTGCGGGTCGACGTCCCGCCAGGACACGTCGTTCCACACTTCGATCGGAGTGCCCGGGCCGTCGTCGGCGCCGAATCGGGGATCGCCCGGGCGTTCCTTGATCACGAAGAACCAGCCCGCGTCCCGGGGAGGGTTCCCCCGGGCCTGAGCGGCCGTCAGGTCGAAGCCGAGCAGCGTGATGTCCGGTTCGACCTTGGCCTCGTAGATCGGCAGCTTGACCAGGTCGGGGGAGGGGTGTTCGTCGTCCGGGACCGTCGCGAGCGTACGTTCCACGGTCGGGTCGACCACGCCGTCGTCGTTCTTCCCCCAGGTCGCGCGGTGCGCGTACACGGCCGCCGTCGGGTACTTCTTGAGCAACTCGCCGCGGATGACCAGGACCAGTTCCTCCGCCTGGACCAGATCACGATTGTCGTGTCCGCCCAGCACCGTCGCCGGCGTCCAGGTGTCCATGCGGGTGATGTCGTAGAGGCGTTCGCGTCGCTCGTCGGGTGTCTCGCCCGGTTGGGGCAGTTCCGCGCGCGGGTCCCAGAACTGGCGGAAGGGCGTGCCGCGTTGATCGGTCGGATACTCGCGCCACAGCAGTTCGCGGGCCATCTCGTGGTTGAGGCCGGCCATGAAGGCCTCGATGAACTCCTGGTCGGTAGCCAGGAGGGTGATGGTGTTCGGCGGGATCAGACCCAGGTTCGGTACGAACGTGTCGACGGACATGTCCAGGAGCGTTCGGTACATCGGCAGGTCGACGACGGGATACGCCATCGCCTCGATGAATCGTTGGGCGCACGGCCGCAGCCGCGTCGGCAGGCTCACCTCGCTCAACAGCTGCCTGGGCACGGTCTCGTCGGAGTGCAGTTCGCCGAGCACGCGATCGCCGACCGGGACCACGCCCAGCGGATCGCGGGAGGGTGCACGCCCGCCGACGGCTGCCGTGTCGAAGCCCCGATGCAGGTCCCCGATTCCGATCTTGAACCGCTCCGCCTCCTTGCTGTCCGTGCCGCCCGGGTGCGGGACCACGCCTTCGCCGGGCAGGCTGATCAGGAAATCGGCGCTGGTGGGCAAGCCGTCCAGGGGGTCCGACGATGCGACGACGCCCGGCGCGTAAGACCGGGCGGACGCGGCCGGGGGGAGGTTCGGCGGGGGCAGTACGGAGACCAGTTTCGCCGGGGTGACGACCGCGGCCGGCGTGCTCTTCGGCGCGGCGGCGACGATCCCGGAGGCCGGGTCGTCCATCCTGGGCAACAGCGCGTCCGGCGGCGGTCGGTCGTCGTCGAACGGCAGCGTGCGCATCAGTCGTGATCCCAGGCGGGTGATCCGCCGCATCGCCGGCGACACCGGCGCGGCCGAGATCCGGCTGCCCGCCACCTTGAACTCGACGGCGACCAACGGGCCCGCGTCGGCTGCGGCGGTTCCCGTGGTCTCGGGCGTCGTCACCCGCGAGCCGGTCGGCGTGGTCAGCCGCAACGCCCGGCCGGTGGGGACGGGGAGGGGGTCGTCGGTCGACCGCTCGGTCGGCACACTCGGCGGCGACAGGTGCTTTTCGTGCAACACGCGGCCGACCTCGCGGGCCAGTTGCGCGGCCCGGATGCGGTCGTTGGCCGCGAGCACGTCGCCCACCTGTGCCCAGGCAGCGGCCATGAACTCCTCCTGCCGCGTTTGCACCACCCGGGTACCGAAGTTCGCGGCGATCCGAAAGCGCGGATCGAGGTTGAGCCGGTGCACCCAGTTGCGGTTCTCCGGCGCGGCGATCGGCGTGCCGTCGCGTCCGGTCAACAGCCGCGTCGTGCGCGCGTGCCAACGCCCGTACAGCGGAGGCGTGATCACCGGGTCGACCTCGGCGGTCGCGCTCGGCGGGTCGGGCGCGATGGCCGACTCGGCGTGCGCGATCGCGGGCGCGTGTTCGAGGTAGTCGTCGGCCAGGTTGACCAGTTTGGCGAGCGCCTGCTGGAACGGGTGCGGATAGGGCAGGGGAACCGGCGGCGGAGGCAGCGGTGGAGGCGGGGGCGGTGGAGGGGGAAAGCGACCGTCCCAGTTGTCCCACAGGTCCTGCTTGCGGTCGGGGACGCGCAGCGCTCCACCGAGTTTGAGCACACCCTCGAGTTCGGCGGGCGTGGTGATCCCGGGCAGCCCGGGACCCGGTGGGCGCCGCACGTCGACGTCGCGCCGCCCCACGCGCTCGTCGGCGTGCCCGGGTTGCAGCAGGCGGACCAGGTACTCGAAGTCCCCCGCGCTGCCGGTGCCAAAGAACCACCGGTGGTAGTAGGGCAGTTGCCCGGGTACCTGACGATGGGGATAGTCCGTCCCCCAGGCGGGGTGGGCGGCGGTCGGCGCGGCCGACGGGTCCAGGCCCAGTCCGGCCAGGCGTCCGGTCTCGAACGCGGGCACCACGAAGGCGTGGTATCCGGTGTTCGGCAGCAGGTGGCGCGGACAGATCAGCCGGGAGCAGGCCCGGTCCGGCCGGGAGCCGAGCACCCCGCGCAGCGCGGACAGCGCCGAGGACATGTTCTCCGAGACGATCGGATCGTCGAGTTCGCCGTCGACGTGCACGTGTGCCCACGCCCCGAGTTGCTCGGGCGGCGGCAGGGTGCCGGCCGGGTCGGCGACCGTGACGAAGGGCAGCGGCCGGCCGGGCAGCGTGCCCTCGGTGAACTCGCCCACCTCACCCGAGTCCGTCGGTCCCGCCAGCACGATCAACGCGAGCCACGGCCGCAGCCTTCCGGTGTCCGCCTCGGGCGCCAGCGGGCTGTACTGCCAGGGGAAGTCCTCGTCGTAGAACTCGATGTGCGCCAGGTAGTTGGGTTCCGCGTTGGTGACCCACTCGCGCGGCTCGGTCCGCGAGACGACCCGTGGGTCGATGCCGACGATGTCGCCGGGCCCGTACAGCTGCACCTTCTGCTCGACGAAGCGCTCGGACGGCTGCCCGCCGATCGGCTCGGCGGTCAGGTGCAGCTTGACCGGAATCTCGGCCCGGGTGACCGGGCCGGTGGGATCCGCGGCGATTCGGGTGGCGATCCCGCCGCGCAGCCAGGGCAGGAAGGAATACGCGTTCGCCGTCACGAACCGCTCCCGAACACCTCGGTGGTCGCGGTGAGTTCGCCGACGCTCGGGTCGGCGGCGGCGAGTCCGGCGCGCACGGTCCCGCCGGCGACCAGGAGCCGGCCGTCGGACAGCGCGGTGGCGGCGAACGCCCAGCGGCCGATCGCCGGTCCGGTCGCGGCGCTCCAGGTCCGGGCCGCGTCGTCGAAGATCAGCGCGCTGCGATAGCCGACGCCGTCGCGCACCTCGGCGGTGCCGCCGACGAGCAGGAACTTGCGCGAACCCAGGGGCACGACGCGGTGGAAGCCGCGACCGCCGGGTGTGCCGGGCATGGCCGTCCACTTCCCCGTCGCCAGGTCGAAGCGTTCGGTGGTCAGGGTGGGGAACGGATCGAACGTGCCGTCGCCGGGGATGCCCGGGGTGGCGCCGCCGAAGGCCAGCACGGTCGTGTCGGTCGCCGCGACGGCCTGATGCCGGCTCCTCGGCTGGAGCATGCTCCCCGTGGGCGCCCAGCCCTGGGCGGGGGTGAACAACTCGCAGAACGCCAACGACGCGTCGTCGCCGCCGGAGATCGGCGCGGTGCCGCCGCAGACGAGCACCTGACCGCCCTTGAGCAGCACCGCCGAGTGGCCGGTCCGGGCGTCGGTCATCGGCCCGGCGTCGGTCCACGTGTCGGCGTTCGGATCGTAGATCTCCGCCGAACGCAAAGCCTTGAGCGAGTCCCCGGAGCGGATCGCCACCCCACCTGCTACCAGCACCGTCTTGTCCGCCAACAACACGGCGCTGTGGCCCCAGCGGGCCTCGTTCATGTCGGCGACGGGCTTCCAGGAGCCGTCGCCGGTGTTGTAGATCTCGGCGGCGGCCAGGCCCGGGGACAGCGGCGACGACCCGCTGGTGCCGCCGGCGACCAGGACGTTGCCGTCGTCGAGCCGGGTCACGGTGTGCTGCCGGCGCGGGAAGCGCAGCGGGACCGCGGCCGTCCAGGTCGCGGCCGTCGGTTCGTAGACCGCGGTCCTGGTGAGCACGACCGACGCGGCGTCGATGCCGCCCACCAGCAACACCTTGTCGTTCTTCAACAGCACGGCGTTGTCGTACTGTCCGTACCAGGCGGCCGATACCGGCAGGTCGCCGGTCTTCGTCCACGTTCCGACGGCCGCGGCTGCGGGACTGGTCATGGGGTCGAACCCTTCGTGGTGGCGGGGGTCATGGCGTGAGGATCTCGGTGCCGGCGGTGACGACGACGGTTTCGGTGGGTGCGGCCGGCCCGGCCAGCACCACACCGCCCGCGGCCAGCACCCGCCCGTCCGCCAGTTCGATCGCCGCGAAGTCGGTACGGCCGCCGCCCAACCCCCCGGTGGAGGTCCAGACGCGGCCGACGGGGTCGTACAGGATCGTGCTGCGCAGACCCGCGGCGACGGTCGACCCGGCGCTGCCGCCCGACACCAGGACCCGGCCCGAACGCAGCAGCAGCGCACGATGGCCGCTGCGCCCGCCCCCGGGCATGTTCGCCACCGGAGCCCAGGCGTTGGTGCCCGGGTCGTAGCGCTCCGCCGAGGCGAGCGGGGCGAGCGTGAATCGGCCGGCCGCGGGGATCTCCGTCGCATCGCCCCCGGTCACCAGCACGGACCCGTCGGCCAGGGTCGTGGCCTGGTGCCCCTTGCGCGGGGTGTTCAGGCTCGCGGCCACGGACCAGGTGCCCGCGACCGGGTCGTACAGCTCGCAGAACGCGAGCCCCCTCGGTCGGCCGCCGGTGGCCGTCGCGCCGCCGACGACCAGGACCCGGCCACCGGACAGCACCGCGGCCCGGTGCCCGGAACGGGCATCGGTCATCGCCTTCGCTGGGGACCACACGCCGGTGCGCGGGTCGAACAGCTCCGCCGAGTACAGCGCGCGGCTCTCGGTGCTCCGGGCCCCGGTGCCGCCGGCCACGAGCACCGAACCGGTGCTCAGCAGCGTCGCCGAGTGCCGCGCCCGGGCGGTCTTCGGGCCCGTTCCGGCCGGGCTCCAGGTGCCGGCGATCGGATCGAAGATCTCGGCCGACGCGAGCAGCGCCCCGTCGGCGCCCCATCCGCCGACCACCAGGACCCGGCCGTCGTCGAGCACGGTGGTCGAGTGCCCCCGGCGGGCAACGGCCAGGTCCGCGGCGGCTTTCCAGCTCTTGCGGGCCGGATCGAACAGAGCCGCCGCCTTGATCGCCCGACCACCGTCGTCGGCGCCGCCGGCCACGAACACGGTGCCGCCGCCCGGACGCACCGCCTCCAGTCCCGAGGCCGCCACCGGCAGCGCGGTGGCCTCCGTCCACGTACCGGGGGTGGACAGCGGCGCGGCCACCTCGGACACCGGAATCACATGCAGCGTGTTCGCCAGGCTCGGGTCGGCGTGGACCCAGTCGGCGAGCGCGTCGGACGCGCTCGCGAGGCTGCGGAAACTCGTCGCCCCCCGGTCGACGTCGGAGGTCGGCGGGAACGCCTGGAGGTTGTCACGCCGGTAGGCGACGGCGTACCGCTGCCCGGTGATGCGGACCGTGTCCTCGGCCGCGAAGGGTTGGCGCTGCTCGGCCTCGCGCCGGGACAGGGACGAGCGACTGGTGCTGTTGCCCTCCAGGAGCCGGTCGTAGATCGCGCCGCCGACGTTGTGGAAGCGCTCGCGGCGGGTGGATCCCGGCGCAGCGGCGGTGCGCTGCGCCCGCATCGCGGCGGCATTGCTCTTTCGGCTGTCGAAGATGTGCAGTTCGTAGCGGGTGCTGCGGCGGACCACCCGGGCGGAGGCCAGTGCCCCGCGCTCCGCGCTCAACTCCAGGCCGGCGTCCTGGTCCTGATACGCCGCGGCGGACAATTTCGCCGCGTCGTCCATGTCCTGGAACTGGGCCATCGCGAACTTGTCGTCGGGGAGCGACAGTTGCACGAGTCCGCTGTCCGACGCGGGGGCGATCGTGAAACGTTTGCCGTCGCTCGGACGCTGCGCACCCACCCGGTCGATCCGCACGTTCAGCGGGATGGCCCGCTGCTGCACGAACAGGGTGCCGCGCGGGTGCAGCACGAGCCGGTCGGTGTCGGGCAGCGTGCGCAGCGTGACCCGGGTGTCGCCGCCGCCCGGGGGCAGGACGGTCCGCCAGCCCTCGATCTTGGTGATCTCGCGCGCCAGGAGCGGCAGTACCGCGATCGGCGGCAGCGTCGTGTTGCGTTCCTCGCCCCACGCGATGTCGAAGTCGGCCGAGATCTCCAGGAGCAGCAGGGAGATCGAACCGCGACCGCGGGCCCGCCACGGCGACGGCCCCTCCAGGCGGAACCGGAGGTCGATCCCGAAGACCCCGACCCCGAACGCCTTCAGCGAGACCCCGGCGCCGATCTCGATGACGAACGCGAACGGCGAGAACCGGAACAGCGCGTCGAACGCGAGATGCCCCTCGATCCCGAAGTCCGAGAAGCCGAACCGCAGTTCGGCAGCGGCACCGAACTGGGCGGTGTTGCTGGTGAGAGCGAAGTAGCCGGATACCCGGATCAGGCCGCCGGGCCGGTTGAGGATGTCGATCGACAGCCGTTTGGGTACCGGGAACGGCAGCGGCGGGGGCTTGAACGCGGGGTGGAAGCCGCCGACGGTCAACACCAGATCGGGCTTGTCGCCCCAGGCGACGAGCAGGCCCATGCCGCCGTCGAGGGTCATGGTGAGAATGCGCGATTCGAAGAGTTGCGCGAAGAACCACAACCGCGACTTGTCGAACTCGAACGCGCCGATGAACGCGACCTTCAGCACCAGGAGCGCGAGTTCCTCGGTGGGCAGCGCGCACTTGAGCACGCCCAGGACCGCCAGGTTGCCCGGGATCTCGATCACGACCCCGAGCGAGACGCTCACCAGCGTCGGTGTGCCCCAGCCGATCTTTGCCATCGGCCCGATCAGGAACGTGCCCTGCTCCGGCGGGAAGAAGGCGCGCAGATCGCTGAGGATGCGCGGGGCGTTGGCCACCACGTCCTTGGGGAACATCACCGATTCGACCCGGCCGGTGCGCACCCCCTCGGCGAGCGCGGTCAGGTTCATGCCCCGGTTGAGCCCGATCAGGCCGCCGACGGCGAGCAGGGTGAAGCCGTAGCCCAGTTGCAGGCCGCCGGCACCGAACTCGGTGGTGATCACGATCAGCATCGAGAACCCGTCGGAGCCGTCCGGCATCCGGGTGCTGATCAGGCCGATCGCCTTGAGGTCGAGGAAACCGGCGAACTTCAGCTCGAGTGCGCCGGAATACTCCCCCCGCGCGGAGTCGACGGACAGGAAACCCCCGCCGGCGACGACCCCGGCGTCGACGGAGAGACCGATGCCGGTGGGCGGCTTGAACGCGAAGCCGATGTCCAGGGGGCCGAGATTGCCGCCGTCGCGAAAGCGCGCGGAGACGATGACACCGACCCGGTCGACCGTCGCCTTGATCGGGCCCAGTTCCGCGGTGAATCCGGTGGAGATCTCCAGCGGCAGCGAACCGTCGGCACCCACGCCCACACTCAGGTACAGGGTGGTGACCTCGACCGGGCCCAGTTCGAGGTGGGTGGGGATGGCCAGATCGAGGGAACCGCTGCCCTCCAGACGCAGGCCGTCCGAGGGCGACCACAGGGCGCGCAGCGTGAAGTCGGATTCGACGCGTCCGCCGCCGGTGATCGTGCCGATGAAGCCGTCGCCCTCGGCGAGGTCGATCAGGACGTGACCGTCCACCAGGTCGACGTGCGCGGTGGGTTCGACGGTGGCCGCGGCGCCGGGCGCGGCCTGTGCCTTCAGGCCGAGCGCCGCGGTGAGCCGACCGACCTCCAGCCGGGAGCCCCCCGACTTGCCCAGCAGCACGATGGGCTTGCCGTCGGCGTGTTCCGCGGTCAGTGCGAGACCGGCATCGAGGGTCAAACCCCCCGTCGCGGGCCGGAGTTCGATGCTCAAGGGCGGCCGGATGTGCCCTTCGAGCCCCGGTTCGAACCGGGTGCGCGCCTCCACGGCCAGCTTCCACAGCGGGCTCGGGGTGTACGACCGGAGGTAGTCCTCGGTCGCAGCGACGTCCACGCGCGCGGCCAGGGTGGGCGGGGTATTGCTCGGGTCGACGGCCAGCCGCAACACATAGGCGTCCAGCGCCTTCGGCCCGCCGGCCGGCGCCTCGTAGGTGAAGTCTCGGTCGTGGGCGTCGAGATGCTCGGCGATCAGCCGGAACAACTCCCTGCCGTCGAACGACGGTCGACCGAAATCGAAGACGTCGCCGAAGAGATCGCCGGGGGCGGTGAACAGGGTGGGCAGGCGGTCCAGCCGCAGTGTGCGACGTCGAACCTGCAACACGGTGGGATCCTGGGGGTCGACGGCCCCCGGCACGTCCATGACGATCCCGAGCAGCGAGAGCACG
Organism: Embleya sp. NPDC050154; assembly: GCF_044460165.1. Lineage (NCBI taxonomy): Bacteria > Bacillati > Actinomycetota > Actinomycetes > Kitasatosporales > Streptomycetaceae > Embleya > Embleya sp. NPDC050154. The sequence continues at coordinate 380,507 of NZ_JBITJP010000004.1, read as the reverse complement.
TCGAGCGCGTTGCGGCTCCGACCCTCGAGGTGGGTCAGAAGCGCGTGGTCGAGCATCCGGCGAGGCACCTGCCCCACTTCGGCGCGCAGCCGTACCCGCTGTGCGTCGCTCAGCCCGACCCCGCCGACCACCGCGGCGTCCAGGGCGGGGGTCAGCGCGGTGATCGCGTCGAAGACCTGCCGCAACGCCCCCAGGAGGCTGACGCCCTCCAGGGTGATCCGCGCCCCGTCGTCGGCCGCAATCGCCGCGTCCAGCCGTGCGACGATCGACCCCAGGCCGCCGGACTGGATGGCCACCGTGCCGATCGCGCCCGAGGCGGCACCCAGACCCCCCGGCAGCCACAGGCCCAGCTCGATGAAGTACGCCTCCCGCCGGTCCGCGGCGAGCCGCTGCTCCAGCGGACGCAACGCGTTGGCGATCTCCCGGGCGAGCAACTCCAACGTGCCGGCGGCCATGTCAGCTCAACCCCGCTCGTTCGTCGAGATCGGACAGCCGTGCTCCGGGCAGTTCGAGCAGGAAGTCGCGGTGCTCGCTGATCGCTTCGCGCAACGCGGGCGACCCGACGCGGGCGAGTTCGTCGAGGAGACGGGCCAACCCGTCGCCCACCGACTGCCCGCCGAGGGTGCGCGGTACCGGCTCGTCGTGGGCGAGATCACTGAGCAGCATCCGGCGCAGCAGCAGCGGACCGTGCATGCGGCGCCAGGCCACGAGGACACGACGGTCGTGTTCGACGCGCAGTCGCACCTCTTCGTGGTGCGTGGCGGCCAATTCGGCGACCCGTCGGCCCGTCGGGGTGGTGGCCAGCCGATCGAGCACCTCGCGTACGCGCGTGACCACGGGCACGTGCGCGGCGGGATAGGCGGCGGAGGGCAGCACGAGGGGTTCCCCCGCGGCGGCGTGCTCCCTCGCGAGCGTGGTCGGCATCGCGGCGAGGATCGCCTTCTCGGCGTTGACCCGACCGAAGCCCCAACCGCTGTCCAACTGCGTGGGGGGCGTCGGGGGGACCGGGGCGTCGCAGGTCTCGATCAGGTGTTTCACGATGGTGAGATGGTCGAGGTTCTTGTTCGCCTCGAACATCAGCGCGACGACGCCGGCGACGAAGGGCGCGGCCAGGCTTGTCCCGTCGTGGGGCACGAGGAGGTTGGGCGGCTTGGCGCCGGCGTCGGCCGAGACGATTCCGACACCCGGGGCGCATACCTCCGGTTTGAGCCTGAGGTCGACGGTCGGCCCCCGACTCGAGAAGTCCGCGAGTGTGTTGTCCTTGGGGTTGTACGCGCCCACGGTGAGGGGAAGGCGGCCGCTGCCCGGGCTGATGACGGTTCGGGTCCGGTCTCGATCCGGTAGGGCGAAACGTGCGGGCGGGTCCGTCGGGGTCAGCCCGAGCCAACAGTCGAACGGGGTTTCGGTGCCCTGGATTTCGCGCAGTGTGATCGTCCAGGCTCCCTGGGAGATCAGCCCGTTGCCGGCCGGGTTGACGACGACCGAGATGTGCCGCTTGCCGCTGGGCGAATCCGTCAGGACGGAGGTGACGGACACGCTGTGCGCCGTCGTTCCCGTCCCGAGGGTTGCCACCACGTTGGATCCGGGGGTGACGGGTGTCGGCAGCGACTGCCCCACTCCGGGCTGGGGCCCGCCGCCGGCCAGGGGCGAAGCGGTCAGATCGAAGCTGAGCCGGCCGGGGCCGGGATACCAGATGTTGAACACGTCGGCGACGCGGTCGTCGACCTCGACGACGAAGGTCAGCGTGACCGGAGCTCCTGTCGGCCCGGCGGGTACCCTGCCCATCGCGTGCAACCCGTGGCCCTTGAAGCGCACTGGCACCGGTGGTGGTGTGGCGGACGGCGGCGGACGGAACAGGCCGCCGTTGTTCCCGGCGCCGACCACGATCGATCTCTTGGCCGAGCCGGCCAGCCTGTCGTCGAGAAAGACCTCGAAATTGGCGGTGCCGTCGTGCGGGGTGCCGTCCCCGCCGAAGCTCAGGTTCACCACCACGGGTCGGGGATCGGTGCCGTCGGGGCGCCACGGCTGATCGAGGATGTACGTGACGCCGGCCATGTCGTCATGGTCGCTGTGGAGCGAACGAACCATGACGAGATCGGCGTTGTACGCGATGCCGACCGTCCGCTTGCCACTGCAGCAGCCCGGTGGACCGAAGCCCGCCGCGACGCCGGCCACGTGGGTTCCGTGCTTGTTCCAGTCACGGGAGGCGAAGGGTGCGGGCGGGTTGGCGGACAGGGCCGCGTTGATTTGATCCCGGCTGAAGGTCCGGCCGCGCCGCACGAAGATGCTGGGCCCGCTCCCTCCGGTGAGTATGGCCGCGACGGCGATGTCGTTGATGCCGGCGTTGTCGAATGTGGAACCGTGGTACTTGCCGCCGAAGTCGATGATCACCGATCTCGTGGGCAGCGGGCCTTCGGTCACGGTGATGTCGCCGGGGGCGATCCCGGCGAACGCGTTCAGGGCCGTCTGCACCGTGGCGGCGGTCAGGGGCAGGGACAGGACCGGAGTCTTCTGCAGCGGCAACGTACCCGGTGGCTGCCACGACAGGACGAGCGTGCCTCCCGTCGGATTTCCGTTCGCCACCAGCGTGTGACGGAGAGTCAGGTCATAGAGCGAGGTGATTCGTGTGCTCCCGTCCGGCTTGCGGAAGACCGGGTGGAAGATGTCGATACCCGAGTCGACGAGGCCGACGACCACACCCTCGCCCGTGAGTGTCGGCGCGAAGGCGTGCACCGGATCGGCCGGATCGAGCGGGTCGTCGCCCGCGGCCGACGCGGCCGACGCGGTCGCCGGCATCAGCGGTCGCGATCGGCGATTGCCCTGGATCGCGACGACGTTGTCGAGGTCGGCCACACGCTCCAGATCGCCGGCGGCGATCGTGCCGACCGCGACCCGCTCGGACCGGAACTCGGTCCACAGGCCGGCCTCCTCCACCACCGCGAGCTCCCCGGTGAAGCGCACGGAGACCTTGACGCGCTCCAGTCGCACGAACCCCGCCTCCGTGTCCAGGCCCGCGTCCGCCTGCTCCCGGCCGTTCGGAGCGGTGTACTCCAGCGCGCGCACTCGTGCCGACAACGCTTCGTCGAGCTTCGTGCTCACCATTCGGCCTTCACACCCGATCGTCGACGTTCGCGGTGACGGTGCGGCAGGCATGGCGAACCGAATGTTCGGTGGACGCGAGGTTCGAAACCGGCCGGCGATTACCCCAACTTGGCGGTTAGCGCTCAGCATGAATCGCGGGAAAACGCGCTGTCAATCACCCGAACCCCCGGTGTGGCGGCCCGTGTACCGCGCCGTTCCGGCCGACTTCGCACCCGCGCAAGGGGTGTACCCGCCCACCGGACACCCCCACATCTCACCCGACCGGACCAGCCGGCGCACCCACCCGAAGGGCCGCGCCGGCGGTTGCACCCCGCGCGTGCCGCGGGTGCAGGCCGGAAGGAGGAGGGGCAGCGACGAGGGGTGGGTAGTGGGAGAGGGGCATGCGGTCATGCGCTCGCTCGAACATCCCGTCGGGGAATCCTTGCGTATCGCGTGGCCTTGGCCGCCGACGCGTGCACGTCCGGTGGGGCGGATCGTGCGACTTTGGTGGGCGGCGCGCAGCAGCAGGGTGCTCATCGTGGTAATCGCGGCCGGGCTCATCGCCCCGACGACGACGGGCGCCGTCGGATTCCTGTCCCGGAACATGTCTCCGCTCATGTGGGTCGCCGTCGGCGTCGCGCTGCTCCTCCTGGTGGCCGCCCGCCGCGATTCCCGGTCGATACGCATCCTGCCCTTCAAAGATCCGGTCGACGAGGACCGCACCGGGCAGGCGGACCGGACCGCGGCGGGGTTCGCCGAACTCCTGGACGGCGAGATCGAGCGGACCGCGCAGTTGGTCCGGCAGGAGCCGTTCATGACGCCCGCCGACGTGCTCAACCCGGCCGGGCGGCGGGGCGAGACGGTTCGGCGGTCCTCGGCCAGGGTCCCGTTCAAGACCGGGACGGGGTCACGGCCACGGGATTGCAGGGGGACGTCAGGCCGACCGGGGCGGGCACGGTCGCCCTGGGCCCACTGCACCTTCAGGTGGGTACCGTGCCGACCTGGCTGGAGAGGGTGAACTGCGGCCAGTCCCCTTGAGGGAACTCGAAGCCGGGCACGAGGTAGAAGCTCCCGTATTCCGTGAAGACGGTGCCCTGTTTTCTGTCGGCCATGCCGCCTCGCCTCCTCAAGGACCTGCTCCGACGTTGAACTTATCCCCGTTGAGAACGCGTTCGTTGTCGTAGAAAGCCCTGAGGGCAGCGCCGCCCTCGTCGTTCTGGCCTTCCGGAATGTTGCAGGGGCCCACTCCTCGGGACCCACATGGCTGTTGACGATCGGGGTGTTCGGCCAGTTGAGCTGGCACCGGTTCCATGTGCGCGGGGCGGGGCCGGTATCGGTCGGGGACCCGGGGTGGCACTGCCTGGTCGCGTTCGACGAGAACCTCTACTCGGTGCCTGCGCGTCGGGTTCGGCCGCGGCAATTGATCGAGGTGCGGGCCACGAAGTCGGAGGTCATGCTGCACTCCACGCCCACCGATGTGGGCACCGACTCGCTGCTGGCGGCCCACCCACGGACCTTCGGGCGGGGCGCCCGCATCGTGGACGAGAGGCACTGGGACGGGTTGCCCACGGGAAAGGGGCGCCGGACCACGACGGGCCACGTCCCGGCCCGGCAGCGGTCACAGCCGGGAAGCGAAGAGTCTCGGTCGCTGCAGTCTCTGCTGGTCCGCGGCGCAGATCGAGGTCGGGCGGCGTCCGATGTCGGTCTACGACAAGTTGACCGGCACCGGCTCGTTCACGAACCGATCCACGGCGGCAGCGTCTCGAGCGAGCTGACCGGCAACCGCATCCGCACCACCGCACGCAAACTCGGCCGCACCTCGCGGAGACCGTCGCCGAGTTCACCAAGCGTGCGGAGGGGGCGAAGTTGGGCTACCTGGGACTTCCTCGATCTGGTGCCGGCCGAGGAACTCGCCGCCCGTGACGACCGCCGCTTCCGGCAGGGGGTCTGTGGACCTCGCCAGGAACCTTCCCGAGTCACGTACGCCGTCGCCGGTCTGATCCGGAAGATGGTGGATGGCCGCACGCGCCGCCTCCTGTCAGCGAAGCGGAACACGCCGTGGTCGTCGGCGTGTTCCGCTCGTGCTACCACGCTACGCCGGACGCTGACGCGTCCGTCGACCGCCATGGGATTCGGCAGATCGTTTCAGGGGGTGCCTCACACCGTCTTGGAGATCGAGAGCCGCCAAGAACCGTCTTGCCGGCCCAGGCACGACCACACCTTGGCCGCGCCATAGTGCACATAGCTCTGCCCGACCTGGGCGCACTTGACCTTCGCGGAGTACCCGCCGTAGTACGTGGCAACGTGCTGCCACGAGTACGCAGCATGGGCCTGACCCGTCGTGGCAATCACCAGCCCGGCCGCGGCCGCCATCGTCAACGCGGCTCCGGCAACCCGTCGTTTCACAGTACCCATCGCGCACCTTCCGTCCATGGATCAGGTCAACGCGATCTTGGCGCAGCAGGCAAAGCTCGTCAAAGGCATAGGCCGGTTCGCGCGATCGCAAGCCAGGGAACGCAAAACCGGAAACCCTCGGCGTGCCCACGGCGTGCGAGTGGACGAGGCCGTCCGCACAGCCGTACGGGATGAGCGGCGGCTCGTCAGGCCGTGATCGACCGTTGCCTGAGTCATGGGACACCGCCTGATACGGCACTCGCCACGTGAGGGCACCGAAACCTGGGGGTGTGCTGCACTTCGTCGAGAATCCGACGGACCGGCAGGCGGCGCACGCGGTGCGGGCCAGGATCGACGTGGAGTACCTACTGGGTATGGAGCTCACCGACCCCGGCTTCGACTTCACGGTGCTCACCGGGTCCCGACAACGGCTGCCGGCCACGGCTTGCAGGAGCGGGTGCTGGACCTGCTCTTGGAGCGCCCGGCCGACGAGGGCCTGGTCAGCGCCGGAGGGCGGCAGCGCACCGACTCCACTCATGTCCTGGCGGCCGTCCGGCGCCTGAACCGACTGGAGTTCGTCGGCGAAACGCTCCGGGCCCGCCTGGAAACACTGTCCTCGGCAAATGCCCCGTGGCTCGCGAACTGGATGGACCCGGCACGGCAGGAGCGTGACAGCGCCAGGACCGATGCCTACCGTCTGCCGTCCAAGCGGTCCGAACGCGACCGACTGGCCCGGCAGATCGCCGTCGACGGCTATCGCCTGCTCGGCCGTGCACGCTTCCACGGCACCGGCCTGGCTGCGCGAGATCCCTGCGGTGGCCGTGCTCCGAACGGTCTGGATCCAGCCGCCATCAAGCCCAGGAGGTTTTCGTCTTCGGCGATTGGACCCTGGCCCGCTGGAGCGTCTACTTCGACGGGGCCGGGCGAACGAGGCGTCCGCCGAACCGCACTTGGACTCCGCGTGGGTAGCGGGCGTCGGTCTGACACGCGTCCGCCACGAGCGCATCGTCGAGGCGCCGAGCCGGGGCAAGTCCCCATGAGCCGGAGACTTCCGCCCGCCCGACGACAGCAGGCCGCGCGGCCACCGCAGGTTGCCCACGGAACATGCTCCGACCGTCCCGCGGCCGCAGGTGCCGTCAAGCCACTGGGGTTCGGGCCTCCAGCAAGGGCGATCTTGCGGACAACGTGCCGCGTGACCGATTCAGCCCCTGGTCAGGGCTCTTTTGCCGACGGGGAACGAGGTTGTCGGCGCTGCGGGACGCCATCCACCGCGAGTTGCTCGGTGGAGATGCAGGCGGCGTCCGGTTGGATGAGGAGGGCGAGCACCTGCTTGCCGAGCGCGTCCTGGACCAGCGGCGGCGGCTGGTGGGGCCAGTCGCCCCCGCGCCGGCGCCCGGCTCGCTTGAGCGCGGCCTGGATCCGGGTGCGGGTCAACCGCGCCGCCCGCGCGGGGGCGGTGCGGTCCTGAGGAGCTCGGTTGGGGCGGGGTGACGGGCGAGCAGGAGGCGGCTCGAACAGGGCGCGGTGGGGTGGGAACAGCGCAGCGGGTGGGGGCTGAGCGATGATGTCAGCGCGCTTGGGGCTCGTCCTCGGTCGTTCGAGCGATGCACGAAGCCGATCTCGTTTCGTGTGCGCGGGTTCGCGTCGGCCTGTGCTCGTCGCCCGAGTTGCGTCCGTAGTCCTGGAGAAGGGCTTCATCCGAACTCTCGTTCCGTTTCACGGATGACGATTTTGTGCTCGGGGACTGCCCGGGATGGATTTTGTGTCGCCGGCAGGGTGTGGGCGGGGTGCGCCCGCGGTTTCGGACCGAACCGGTCACCGGGCCCGCGCGGTGGCTCCGCACTCTCGACGCCTTTCCGGAGCTTGGGAATCGCTGTTGCGAAACCGTCGACCCATCCTTTTCCGGCCTATTGGAAGACGGCGTCGCCCGTCGCGGGGTCGGGCGGGCGGTGGGTGGCCGAGAGCGACCTGCGGTCGCGCCCGCGTCCTCGGAGTAGCGGCCTGGTCCTCATTCGTCGCCGGCCGGGCTCGGTGTGTCTTGTCGGTCGGTGGGGGCGTGGGTGTGTGGCGGCTGGTTCGGGAGGAGTACGGCGGCGGTGAGGCCGACGAGTCCGACGGCTGCCAGGGTGATCATGGCGGCGGCGTAGGCGTGGCTGGTCAGGCCGGCGACAAGGATGGTGCCGGCGATCGCGGTGCCGAGGGAGGAGCCGAGGTTGGAGATGCTGCGGGACAGGCCGGAGATCTCGCCCTGTCGGTCCTCGGTGAAGCTGGACTGGACGATGTTGACGGAGGGGGTGAGCATCACGCCGAGGCCGAGGCCGATGAGAAGGAGTCCGGGCGCGAAGGCCCAAGGGCTGGGTGAGCCGGCGACGACAAGGATGAGGACGACGATGCCGGCAATGGTGGTGACGAATCCCGTGAGGATGAGGGTGCGTTGGGCGTGGCGCTTGGCGAGGCGTTCGGCCGCGAGGGAGGAGAGGAGGATTCCGAGGGTGGCCGCGGTGAAGATCACACCGGTCTGGATCGCGTCGTATCCGCGGACGACCTGTAGATAGGAGGCCACGGTGAAGGACACCCCCATGAGGAGGAGCCATTGGGTGTTCTGGGTGGCGAGCCCGAGGTTGGAGGTGCGGCTGCGGAACAGGTCGGTGGACAGCAGTGGTTCCTTGTGGGCTCGTTCCCGGGCGCGGATCCATCCGAGGAAGGCGGTCAGGAAGAGGACGCCGAGGGCGAGCAGGGCGAGCATGAGCCGGATGTTGTCGTCGGCGGCCAGAATGCCGGTGACGACGAGGACGAGCCCGGTGGCGGACAGGAGGGTGCCCACAGTGTCGAAGGGGCGGGTGGGGTCCGGCGGCAGGGGGTCCTCGATGCGGCGGCTGAGGGCGATGATCACGACGATGACCAGGGCCTGGAACACGAACGCGGCGCGCCAGCCGAGGGCCGAGGTGATGAGCCCGCCGATCAGCGGCCCGGCCGCGGCGCCGATTCCTCCGAGCGCCATGATCGTCCCGAACGCGCGGGCGCGTGAGGTCGTATCGGTGAACAGCAGTGTGGTGAGGATGTAGACGGGCGGGATGAGCAGGGCGGTGCCGACGCCTTCGAGGATCGAGTTGCCGAGGATGAGGACGCCCAGGTCCGGTGCCATGGCACTCAGCAGCGCGCCGACGCCGTACACCACGAGACCGGTGAGCAGGCACCGCTTGCGGCCGTAGCGGTCGGTCAGTTTGCCGCCGGGGATCATCAGGGCGGCCATCACCAGCAGGAAGATGGTGATCGCGACCTGGACGCCCTGCACTGTGGTGTCGAGGTCCTCGCTGATGTCGTTGATCATCACGTTCATGTTGGAGCCGGCGAAGCTGCAGATGAACTGGGCGAGAGCCAGCGGCGCGATGACGCGCCGCAGACCGCCGGGCGGCGGCGCGGTCGGGGCGGTGTCACTCACCGGCGCCACCGCGTTCCGCCTTGTCGAGGTGCCCTTCGCGGGCGATGGCCGCGGCGACCGGGGGGTCCGCCCGGGAGATGAGCGGACGGCCCGCAGTGGCTCCGCGTTCGCCGTCCAGCAGCGAAGCGGACACGCCGGGGCCCTCGAGCCGCGGCGTGCGCCACCGGTCGATCGTCTTGCCGGAATACAGCGGCGCGGCGGTGAGGAGATCACCGACCGTCCCATGATCGGCGATAGCGGGGTGGGTGCTCACAAGAATCTCCCGTCGTCCGTTGGAGCCGCGGCGGCGTCCGACACCCGGACAGGAACATCGGGGTGCGCCCTCGGGAAACGTCCGGCTCGAAAATCCGGACCCGCGCCCCGGCACGGGCCCGCAAGTCCGGCCGGCCGGTCACACTGCAAACGAAACGCGACTCCTACAGCGCCTGCACCAAGACATGGCTCGTCATGCCCTCAGGCACACTCTGCCGCGAGGTTTCCGGCCCGGTCGGACAACGCGCGGTGACCGAACGGGTGAACAGTCGGCGAACGGGACAGTGAGTCCGGGCCGCAAGGACCGTCCGCCGCTCGGAGAAAACCTGGGTATCGGTTACAAGTCCGACCACCGCCGAGTCGGCGCCGGGCATCTCCCGGAACCGGCAGGGGGTGAGCCCGGATATGCCCGGAAAGGCGCAACGAGACAATCGTGAGCGTCGGTTGGCGCCGACGTCGTTCGCACAACCGACCCATTCCCGGACCAGGATCCGGAACGGGCGTACTCGTGCGTGCCCTCCTCCAACACCCGCAGCCGGTCGAACAGGACCTTCGACATCGCCCGCGCGTCGGTCGCCGAGACACCGCCCGGGTCGTCGACGATCGGCAGGTCGGCGAGCGCACCGTTCCGGCTGCGGCAGTCGCGGTCGCGTCGGGGTCCGGCAAGGCGGTCGCGGCGGTGTGGGTTCATGTCGGCGTTGCTTTCGGGCCGACTCTGGGCCGCAGCATTGTGCCCGGTACTGCGGGACGTACAAGATCGTGCTGCCATCCCTTCCGGCCGTAGCTCGGCTGACCCTCCCGTAGCGTCGCTGTGAAGTCGACGTACCAGGCCGTCGCGGCCCACCGGTGAGGCGTTGGCGTCGGTTCCGACGTCAAGGTGGCGGATCCGGACCGTGCCTTCGTAGACGCGTGCCGCGGTCAAAATGGACACCTGCGGCGTAGTGGTACTTGGGGGTGCAGACAAAGCCGAGGGAGCGGAGTCCCCAGCTTGGCAGAGGTGGTGGGTGACTTCGCGCCATCACGCGTCTTGTGAAAAACCACCGCCTTTGCTCACATCATGCCTGCGGCCGACTTCGCCCGCTCCACATGCTCCGGGGGGCGCAATGCCGGACACTCCCGTGTAGGGGCCGGCGTATTTCGCGCGGGCCATAGTGAGGTGGTCGGCGTGCTTGAGGTCCCGCTCTGGCTGTGGGTGGCGTTCGCCGCGACGGTGGTCGTATCGCTGGTGGTGGACCTGCTCTCCCACCGCACCGCGCACGTCATCCGCTTCAAGGAGGCAGCTGCCTGGAGCGGCCTGTGGGTGAGTCTCGCCCTGATCTTCGGCGTGGTCGTCTTCCTCGTCCTCGGCACCACCGCCGGCACCGAGTACACGACAGCCTGGCTGCTGGAGAAGAGCCTGTCGGTCGACAACCTGTTCGTCTTCGCCGTGATCTTCGCGTACTTCAAGGTGCCCCGCGCCCACCAGCACCGCGTGCTGTTCTTCGGCGTCATCGGCGCACTCGTCTTCCGCGGGATCTTCCTCGCCCTGGGCGTGGCCGTGGTCAGCCGTTTCACCGCGGTGCTGTTCGCCTTCGCGGCGGTGCTCTTCTACAGCACCTACAAACTCCTCAAGGGCGAGGATGAGAGCTTCGACCCGGGCAAGAGCTTCGCCGTGCGGATGCTCCGCAAGGTCGTCCCGGTCCGAGACGAGTACGCCGGGGCGAAGTTCTTCGTCAGGGAAGCCGGCAAGAGGGTGGCGACTCCACTGCTCGCGGTGGTCGTGGCCATCGAGGCCGCCGACCTGATCTTCGCTGTCGACAGTGTCCCGGCCGTCCTTGCGGTCAGCGACGACGCCTTCATCGTCTACACCAGCAACGCGTTCGCCATCCTCGGCCTGAGGGCCCTCTACTTCATGCTCGCCGGCCTCCTGGACCGCTTCCATTACCTGGGCACGGGCTTGGCGATCATCCTCGCCTTCATCGGCGTCAAGCTCATCCTTCAGGCGTCCCACAAGATGATCAGCCCCGGCATCCCGGAAGTCCCCTCACCGATCAGCCTCGCAATCATCGTCGTCGTCCTGACAGGTTCCGTGGTGCTCAGCCTCAGAAGGCCCGCCCCGACAGGCGTTGTCGAACAGACCGACGAACAACGGGCCGACTCCGAGCAGCCCAGCCCACCACCTGCGGTGGACAACCCCGAGTCCCCACCCGGTTCACCAGGTCGGGACGCTTGACCCGCGATCGTAGCTTCGTCGTCAAGGTGGTCCTGATCTGGTAGATCGTCGTCGTGTCGGACGTTCACGCGCCGGTGGACGGAAGATCTTCTTCGGCGCATGCGCAGGAGGCCGACCGCCGAAGATCCAGTGGGGACGTGGCCCGCTCATGCCGCGCCTCCGGGCAGCACGATCGGTTGGGTGCCGGCGCCCGACACGACCGCCGCGGTGGGGCGGTCGGCTGCCCGACGGTGGTCGGCCGGCAGTTCCTTCCGCGGTTTCATGGGTTCGCCCCGTTCTGCGAGTCGGGTCGACGACGCTCACAGCGGGACCCCTCGCCGGCGTCGACTGTGGGGTTCGGAATACCCTGCCGCAGCGCTGGCTCACCGCTTCGTGCTCGGTCGGTACGCATGCGGATCCTGGGCGGGCGGGGCCGCTCCTGTTCTCGCGGGGACGGCGCGTGAACCCGCCGAACGGGACGAGGCCATGGGCGCGGCCCGATCGCGGCATACGGCCATGACTGGGGTTGCGCTCGGAATGAGCGGCGTCTGCCTGCATCGCAGGAGCAAACGGATGCCCCAGCACCCCTCCCCACCGACTCCAAGCGCTTCGGGCGGCCCACCCGGTCACTCTCCGGCCCCCGCAGCCGACCCGGTGCATGTGCTCCCCGCACCGTGCGTACGCCGGCACCTTGCTCCCATACGATGCATAAACGTTGCGTTTGGTGCTTTAAGTGAGAGATTGCGAATATCGGAACAGGCGCCACGAGGCGTCCCGGGCGGCGCGGACCTCCGTCGTGGGCGAGTCGAGGCGGTTGGTCGATGCGCTTGCCGCCGACACCGCGGAGACGCGTGTGGCGCAGGAACCCGAAATGTTGCCGACGCGGAAGGGCACCATGAAGCCGAGCCGCCTCGTAGTCGGGCACGGGTGCCCTCCCGCCGAGGCCCCGGAGGGCAAGGCGTCGACCGGTATCGGCGTCCCGCCGGCGAACCCCGCCGAGTGGCAAGGAAGTCGGCGCGCATGCAGCCCTCGCATCGGGATCGCCTCGATGGTCGTGTGCCCGATAGGCCCAGCCGTCGGGGGACTGAGCGCCGTCGACCGTCTGGAGCGGGCCGTTGTGAACTGAGTTCCCCCACCCGGTCGAAGGCATCCACGCTCTCGAAGCCTTCCGTCGGTCTCGGGATCGGGGACGCATCGGCCGCATCGCAATCGACCGGGGCGGCCGATGCCACCTCCGATCCGCGCGGCGGGCAAGCCGGCCGATCCACCCGCGTACGCGCCCCGAGAACCGGTACGGGCGACAAGACAAAGGGGACCGTGTCGCGGTCCCGGACGAGGAGCACACGCATCGATGTCCGACACCGTCTCCACCACCCAGAACACCCCACCCGCCCGCACCGGCGCGCCTATGCGCCGGGTAGCGGTGGTGGGTTCCGGCGTCGCCGGGCTCACCGCCGCGTATCGGCTGTCCCGGGCGGGGATCCAGGTCGAACTGTTCGAGGCGGACGGCCGCCTGGGCGGCCACGCCCACACGCAGACGACCATCGAACCGGACGGGCGGGAGCCGGCCCTGGACACCGGGTTCCTGGTCCACAACGAGCGGACCTACCCCCACCTGATCAGACTCTTCGCGGAGTTGGGAGTCCGCACCCAGGACAGCGACATGAGCATGTCCGTGCACTGCGACGGGTGCGGTCTTCAGTACGCGGGCGCGCGCGGCCCCGCCGGTCTGCTCGCCCGGCCCGGTGCCGCGCTGCGCATCCGCTACCTGCACCTGCTCGCCCAGGTGCCGCGCTTCCACCGGCTCGCCCGCCGGCTGCTCGCCGACCCCTCGGCAGGCGACCCCACTCTGCGCGAATTCCTCACGGCCGAGCGGTTCTCGCCCTACTTCGTGAACCACTTCGTCACCCCGATGGTCTCGGCCGTGTGGTCCTGCGCCCCCGATCTGGCCGGCGACTACCCGGCGCGTTACCTGTTCGTGTTCCTCGCCAACCACGGCATGCTCGGCGTGACGGGCTCACCGACCTGGCGCACCGTCGTCGGCGGCTCCCGCACCTACGTCGACAAAATCGCCGAACGCCTCACTGCCGTGCACCGCTCCACCCCCGTCCGGGCGGTACACCGCCACAACGACGCTGTCACCGTGATCACCGACGACGGACACCGCACCCGGGCCGACGCCGTCGTGGTCGCCACCCACGCCGACCAGGCACTACGCCTGCTCGCCGATCCCACCCCGAACGAGCGCGAAATCCTCGGCGCCTTCGCCTACTCGCACAACCCCACCGTGCTGCACCGTGACCCCTCGCTCCTGCCCGACGCGCGGCCGGCCCGCAGCTCCTGGAACTACCGCATGCCCCACTGCACCGCACCCTCCGACCGGGTGCAACTCACCTATCACCTCAACCGCCTGCTGCGCCTGGACACCAGTACCGACTACCTGGTCACCCTCAACGAGGACCCACGGCACCCGATCCCCGAGCACTTGGTGCTCTCCCGCACCCTGTACGAGCACCCGATCTACACCGCGAGCACCCTCGACGCCCAGCGCCGCCTGCCCGAACTGACCACCGGGCACACCGCGTTCGCCGGCGCCTACCACGGCTGGGGCTTCCACGAGGACGGCTGCCGCTCCGGCGTCGAGGCGGCCGGGGCCCTGCTGGGAGTGAGGGCGTCGTGAACACCCTGCCCGGACGCTGGGGGGCCGTCCTCTACGACACCCGCACCACGCATGTGCGCACCACGCCCCGCAGACACGCCTTCCACCACCGCGGATACCTGTGGCTGGTCGACCCCGACCGGCTTCCCGCCGTGCCCTGGCCACTACGGCCCCTGGCCCGATTCCGCCCGAGCGACCACGCCGCGGACGCCGCCCACCCCGAGCTGACGATCCGACAGGACCTGGACCGTTACCTCGCCGCACGAGGCGTCCGGCTCGGCGACGGCCGAGTGCTGATGCTCACCCAGGCCCGTTCCCTGGGGTACGTCTTCAACCCGCTGACCGTGTACTGGTGTCGCGACGACGCGGGCCGCCCACTGTGCACGGTCGCCGAGGTGCACAACACCTACGGCGACCGGCACCGCTACCTGCTGCGCCCGGATCCCGCAGGCAGGACCCGGACCCCCAAGGAGTTCCACGTCTCGCCGTTCTTCCCGGTCGACGGCCACTACCGCATGACCCTGCCGGAGCCGGACGAGTATCTCCACCTCACCGTCCACCTGGAACGCGCCGGAGGCCGGGCTTTCACCGCCACCGTCCACGGCACCGGCCGCCCCGCCGGCTCCGCCGCCCTGCTGCGTGCCGCGCTCACCCACCCCTTCGCCACCTGGGCCGTCAGCCTCCACATCCGCTACCAGGGCGTCCGCCTATGGCTGCGCGGCGTTCCCGTGCACCCCCGTCCCGCCCCCGGCCGCCCCCGATCGGCCGAGGACCCCACCCCCACTGAAGAGCCGCCCACGTCGTGACCACACAGACCTCACCGGGCGCACGGTGCCCGCTCCGACCGTGGCGAACCGACGCTCCGGCCACGCGATTCGTGGTCGGCGCACCTTCGGTGCGGCTGTGGGCACTCGGCACAATCGGCGACGTGCCGGCTGCGCGATCTCCGCCGTCACAAGTTCGCGTGCGATCCCCTCGGTGAACATCACGCGATCGTGTCACGCACCGCGCAGGGAACCTCCTGGGCTTCGTCATCGAGGCCCAGGGCGATTGGGCCGACAGAGGCGTGAATCATCGTGATCCGCTCACGAGTGGACGGGGACGCCCGCACCACGCACCTCACCCGGGCGTGCGCCGGATTTCTTTGACCAGGCGTCCGTGCGAGGGCCTTTGGGCGGCAGCCGAGCTTGCTGAAGACACCTCCGTCGTGGTGGCCGTGCGGGCTGTGCCTCGGCGTCCGGCGACACCAGGACCCCGATTCGCTCTCGCAGCCGGGCTCCTTCACCATGTTCCGGCCGCGTTCGGAGTCCGGGTCGGAGCGGGCCACCCGCTCGCGCGTGTGAGGGGCGGCACGCGCACGAAGACCCCGCCGCGACCCGGACGTGTCGGCCCGCTACCCCGATCGCATTCACGCGACGCCTGCGTTGGCCCGTCCGGGGCTGCGGCAACGCACGACCGGCCCCACCGCGTGGCATCGGTGTGGTCGATACGGCGGCAGAGCAGTGCTTGCGCGGCAGCGCATACCCCGCGCCGCGATCACCGTGGGCGATCTCGGGCTCAGTCTCGTCGGTCCGTCACGGCGCGAGGCAGAGTGCGGAGCAGCTCGTCACCGAGACGCTCGAACTCGCGGCGCAGGAACGGATCCGCAAGTCGAGCCAGGCCGTGGAAGCGGACGTGGGAGCGGTAGGTGATCTTCGTGCTGCTTCCGGCCGGTTCGAAGGTGAGGTCGTCCGTGGAGGTGGCGGTCTTGTTGGTGCCGACGAAGGTCAGTCGCGCGGGTTCGGAACGGGTCAGTTCGTAGGCGAGTTCGGTGTGCCTGCCACGAAACTCGGAGACGTTGTGCCATCGGGAACCCACTCCGATGGGTCCGGAATCGATCCGGGTGCACTCGTGCGTGCCGGGGTCCCAATGCACGGCATGGGAGAAGTCCCGCAGATAGGACACGACCTCGTCGATCGGGCGTGGGACGGTGAACGTGCGTTGTACGTCGACCATGTCTTCGACTCCTTCTCGGCGGTGTGCCGTGATGCGGCCGGGCCTGTGCGGCGTTGTCCCCGACCCGTACCCGCCGAGGGCATCCGAGATCGCCGACGACGTCGGAAGTCTTCGTCATCGACGCTTCGGGCGTGCCCACGACCCGAGACTCGGGAACGGCGCCGCCGGCTCCATGCGGTCGTCCGCCCGATGGGGGTCGGCCGAGCCGCGTGTGCCGGACGAGCGCCGCCTCGGAGCGGTCGAGGGCGCGCGCGTCGTCGTCGTGGAGGTCCTGTTGCCCAGGGCGTCTCGTGCCATGGGTTACCGCGTCGTGTGCGGATCGCTGTTGCGGGACGAGTCGCCGGATGCGGCGGCGGTGCGGATCGCGGGTCTGCCGGCGACTATCGTTCTGCGGCGAACGAGAGGATCCCGAACTCGTCCTCGCCTTCGGTGAACGGCGCTATGGCGATGTCGTGGTACGCCGCCAGGGTGTCGGCCACCTTGTCCAGGGTGTCTCGGTCTCCGTCGGCCAGTTGCCGCACCCACGCGGGCGGGCGGCGGTGCGATGACAGGCGTTGTACATCGGTTGCGAGGCGCTCGCGCGACGTAGCTCGTATCGCCTCGAAGACCCCCGTGCCGGGGAACGCCGGCGCGCTGGGGGTGAGGAAGTCCGGTACCCAGCCGGCAGCCGGGACCAACGACCCGAGCAACGACGCGCGAGGAGGCAGCCGTTCCAGCACGTGAGGCCGCCACGCACGAAACGGCGAGGCGGAACCCTGGCGCGGGACCCGCAGACTCATCACCGCCTCGCTGATCGGAAGCGCGCGTGGTGTGCGAACACCAACCCCGCCAGATCCTGCACGGTGAAGTGAATACGTAACATGCGTCCTCCATTGTCCTTTTGCTGGGCACCGTGGCCCGGTGGCCAGGGACATTCGGTCCCACCCGAAAGCCGTTGTCGCCACCCGTCTCGACCGAAGAAGCTCTACCCAGTCGCAAGAATCGCGCAGGGGTGTCGACCCGCATGGACGCCTCCTCGATTTTCGCCGCCTCTGAAGGAGTACACGAACGGCACACCCGCGACCGGGCATGCCGCTCCCCTGCCCTCGTCCACGACACGACCGCGGCGGTGGCGCTCCGCCCACCGTCAACAGGGGGCAACCGGTCGGTGAACAGCCGGCCCTCGCGAAAAGAGGGCCTGAACGAAAGGGAATCCCCATGATCGAGAACAACGAGGCCGCGACCACCGACGGCTTCCGCTACACGATCGCTCGCACCCTCGACGCCCCCGTCGCGGACGTCTGGCAGGCATGGACCATAGCCGAGCAGTACGCGCAGTGGGCGGGCACGAAAGACGTCACCCTCGACGCCCGACCCGGCGGCTCGTGGAGCGGCACCGTGGTGCTCCCGGACGGTCGACAGTTCCCCATCACCGGCTCGTACCTCGAGGTCGTCGAGAAGCGCCGCCTGGTCGTCGCGATGGACGTCCCCGGACGCGCGGAACCCGACGTCATGACTGTCGAACTGACCGATCGGGGCACCCGCACCGACATCGTCGTCTCGCAGACCTGCGACAGCGTCGAGAACCGCGACCGGACCGAGGCCGGCAGCAACATGCTCCTCGACGGCCTCGCCGCCCACCTCGAGGGTCGCCGATTTTCGACGACAGACCGCGGGCATGACGGCTGACGCCGCGTTCGCGGGCGTCGGCGCCCGGTATTCGGGCGACCCATCGCTCCAGGAACGGTTTGCCTTCGCGACGCGCCCCCGCGAGCAGGCGGTCCCGAACAGGCCCGCGGGTCGGAGCAGCCCTGGTCGGGCGTGGGCCCCTGTCCCGAACACGTCAATGCGGGTCCGGGACGGTCCCGAACACGCATGACCTGTTGCGCCCGACTCCTACGAACGTTGCTCCCACGTGGTCCGGGTGAGTTCGTACTCGACTTCGCCGTGCTCGGAACCTTCGATCGCCTCCGGCCAGTCCCCGGTGAAGTGGCGAAGGAACGACAGACCCGCCTTCTCCATCACACGCCGCGATCCCGCGTTGACCGACATGGTGTTCGCGGTCACTCGCTCCACGCCGAGGTCCGTGAACCCCTTGTCGATCAGCGCGCATGACCCCTCGGTGGCGTAGCCCTTGCCCCAGGCGGCCCTGTTCAGCCGATAGCCCAGTTCCACCACGGCGGGGCTGCAGTCGTCCAGGGGACGGAATTCGAACCAGCCCAGGAAGGTTCCGCCGTCCCTCTCCTGCGCGGCCCAGTAGCCGCGGGTCCCGACGCACGGGTGGTCGTGCAGCAACCCGGGCAGGACCTGTGCCCGGATCGTCTCGCGGCTCGTGGGCCGGCCACCGTTGATGAAGCGCATGACTTCCGGGTCGTTGTCCAGCGCGACCAGGTCGTCGACGTCGGCCTCGGTGAACGCGCGCAACACGAGCCGATCGGTCTCCAAGAGGATGTTCATGCCGTGATCCTCACCACCGGCGCAAGAGCCCGCCACCGGATATTCGCAGCGGGCCGGTACATGCGTCGGCGGACTCACCGGCTGTGCGGACGCCCGAGATCGTGGGCCGGTGAGAGCGACCAGGGGCCGCTCGCGGTCACACCTTCCAGGCACCGCGCGCGGCGGCGTCACGGGCGTAGTCGGCGAAGTCGCGGGGCTCGCGTCCCAGGGCGCGGCGCACGCCGTCGCAGACGTGCTCGTTGCGTCCGTCCAGCACCTCGGTGAACAGGAACAGCAGCAACCGGGTGACCTCTGCGGGGACTTCGTGTTCGGCGAGCGCGGCCGCGTACGCGTCGGCCGGGACCTGGACGTAGGTGATCTCGCGTCCGCTCGCCCGGGCGATCTCGCCGACGGCGTCGGCGAAGCTGAGCAGCCGGGGCCCGACATGCCCGGACTGGCGAAGACCTTGCTCATGCCTGCTTTCCGGTGGTGAAGAAGCCGGTCAGGACGGGGGCGAGGAGCTCCGGGCCGATGTTGTGCTCCTGGCCGGGGAAGACGTGCAGGGTGAAGTTGTCGGCCAGTGCGACGAGTTCCCGCGCGCCGGTGAGCATGTGCGGAGCGCCCGCGTCCCCGCTGCCGACGAGAACGGGCACCGTCACAGACCGCCAACGGTCGGCGGGCAGGGGCCGACCGGACATGGTGTCACCCATGACCCGGCCGTCATAGGGCAGGGTGCGGGCGGTGGCTTCCATACCCGCCCAGAAGGGCGCCTGCCGCATCCCGGCGACGACCTCGGCGGGCATGCCCACGGCCGCGGTCATGAAGTAGGCCACGGCGTCACCGTACGCCCCCTGCTTCACGAGGTCCGTCAGATGGGCGACGTAGTCGGCGGGCAACGGTGGGCGGCTGGAGTCGGTGATGAAGGGCGGCTCGTACATGGCCAGCCTGGAGACGGCACTGCCCCGGGCGACGGCCTCCAGCGCCAGTACGGCGCCGGAGGACATGCCGAAGACCATCGCCTCACCGCCCGCGCGCCCGATCAGGGCGTCCAGGTCCTCGACCTCGACCGCTACGCCGCCGCCGGCGCCCGCGTCTTCCTCGCCGCCTACCGCTGACCACCGCCCCGGCCTCGCCGACTCACGCGCATCTGCCGGGTGCAACACCCGACCGCAGGCCGGGCTGCGCCCACCACCGAGCGGCGGGGGTTTACCCGGTTCAGCCGGGCCAAGTGCCGGTCAGGCGCCGGGTGGCTGCCGCGCCACCGCGGTCGACGGCGGCCTTGACGACGGCGAAGATCGCCCCTTGCAGGCCGGCGGCGAGCAGAACCCGGGACCAGGTGCGGTCCTCGTCGGTGGCATCGGGGGCGTCGTCGTCGTGGCCGATCATCTTCCACGCCTGCTTGAAGGCCGCGCCGGCGATCATGCCGCTGGTGGCACCGAGCACCAGGCCGACCGGCTTGTAGGCGACCTTGGACACCTTCACCGGCGCTTCCGGCCTCGGTGCAGCAGCACGAGGGCGATCACCACGACCGCTGCGCCGATCAGCGGGGTCCGGTTGGCCTTTGCCGTGGTTGCGGCCGTTTGGGCCTTCTCGCGGACCGGGGCGGGGGTCTTGTCGGCGGCGAGGTGTCCGGCGCGGGCCACACCGTCGCGGACGTGGGCGGCGGCGTGGGTCGCCTTGTCGAGGACCGGGTCGGGCGTTTTGTCCTTGACCAGTTCGGTGGCCTGGGCCGCTTTGTCCCGGAGTTGGTCGGTGAGGTGAGCGGCCTTCTCGGCGGTCTGTTCCTTGATGTCGGCCGCCTTCGTCTTGGCCTGGGCCTTGACGTCGGCCTTGGCCGCCAGCGCCTCCACCGTGCGGCCGAGTTCGTCGCGGGTGTCCTCGATCTTCTCGCGCAGTTGTTCGGGTGTGGGCGCGGATTTCTCGTCCTGGGGTTCGTGGGTCATCGGTGTGCTCTCTCCTTGATCGCGGCGACGTCGGCCTTGACGCTGTCGATGGTCTGTTCGGGTGCGGGGGTGCCGGCCTTGGCGATCTGCTTCTTCCCGGCGGCGGCCATTCCTGCGGCGATCGCCGCCAGCAGGGCGGCGGTGATCAGAGCCGAGGCCCACACCGGCAGGAGCAGGGCCAAGGCTGCGATCACGGTGACGACGAGGGCCTGCGCGGCCAGGATGCCGACCAGGCCGGCGCCGCCGAACAGGCCGCCGCCCAGCCCGAAGCGTTTGCCCTTTTGGGTCATCTCCACCCGGGCCAGCTGCATCTCTTCGCGGACCAACTCGGAAATCTGCTGCGACGCTCGCGAGACGAGATCGCCCATCGACTCCTGGGAACCGCCGCGGCCCGGCTGTCCAACGGTGCTCATGGAATCCTCACCTTCCTCCTCGCGCTCGGTGCAGTTCCTCGGCGCGACGGCGGCCAACGACCTCGCTCCCGGGTGATGGGGGCATACGAGCGCGGCTACCCCACAACCCGCAGGTCACTCACCCGCCCACTGTTCTCCTCACCGGGCTGCGGAACGTCGTCGACGACGCTCGGAGACATCGGCCGCCTCGGCGAGCAGGCTCAGGACACGTAGGCGTACGCGACGCGAGGACTGCGACTCGCGGGGTCGGCCACCAGCGCGGTGATCCGAGAGCTGCATGTGGCGGCTCGAGAGCACCTCGACCCGGCTTTGTAGGGTCCTCGCATGCCACAGTCCACAGAACCGTACGAGCCGGTGTCGGGGAAACACGTACGCCGAGCCGTCGCCCACTGCCTCGACGCCTTGGAAGGCGTTCCCGCGGCCCGCTGGCACGACCGGGCCGGAAGCCTGGAATGGACGTGTTGGGAGACTCTCGGCCACCTCGCGGACGACCTGCTCACCTATGCCCTGCGGTTCGGGCTCGCGGAGCCCATGGGCGTGCCACGTGTCCCGCTGCGTGTTTCCCGCAACCGCCCCGGCGGCCCGGCCAACGTCATCTTCGGAGACCACGAGGCAGGGCCGGAGGGGCTCCTGACCGTCGTGGAGGCTTGCGGTGGACTGCTCGCAACCGTCGTGGACACCACGGCCGCAACCACCTTGGCACCACACGTCTTCGGAGCCTCCGACCCGGAGGGCTTCGCAGCCATGGGCGTCGTCGAGACACTCGTCCACACCCACGACATCACCCAGGGCCTGGACCGTGCCTGGGAGCCCCCGCAGGATCTGAGCGAGCGGGCCCTCGCGCGCCTGTTCCCCGACGTGCCCGTCATCGACACACCATGGTCGACCCTGCTGTGGGCCACCGGACGCGTCGAGACGCCCGATCGCCCCCGCCGGACCGACTGGCGCTGGCACGGCGCGCCCCTCGGCAGCACATGACTCGAACGACACGTCCGTACAAGGCACGCGCAACGAACCGTGAACGGCGGCAGGTCAGCCTCGGACTACCGCAGCGATCGCTCCGGTGCCCTCCGGCCTCGCGTCGAGACCGTCTCGAAAAGCTGCGCGCCGCGATCGAGTCCACCGCCCAGCCCTCGACACCATGCGTTGGACAACGCTCGAGTCCCCGAACTCTCCGAGGACCGACTGGCCCGCCAACCGAATGTGCTTCGCTACTGCTTCCATCGCGAGGTACCGCAACCAGTGGGGTGCGCTGTCCGGTCGGTCGTATCCACATCGCGCGGACCCAGCGGAGTGTAGGCGGCCGCACTTCTGTTCCGTGTATTCCGACCCGCCGCAGAGCCACGCGGCTCACACATGAAGAACAACACCTCACTACCGTCGAGGCGTGGTCGGTCGGGCGAACCCCATGAGTGGAAGTGCTCGCCTGCGGCTCGGAGTTGCGGCTCCCCACGGCGGCCGTCAAACCCGACTTCGGTTTGGCCTCGCGACGTACTGGGATTGCAGCCTGGAGCATCTCACCCGCCGGTACCCGTCGCCCGTCTTCGGACATGCGGCGCCGGCGTCCGGCCACCGTGCTCGGCCGGCGGTGCCTGGGACCACGCGGATGCTGAACTCGTGTGTGCCGAGCCCGTCTGCAATTCGGAGGAACAGCAGCGAGAAGTGCTCCTGTCGTCACGGGTGATCACGCCGGTACCGCTGTCCGTTCCCGTCGAGCGCACGCCGAATCGGGTGCTCGCCGGCCGGCCGTGGTCCTCCCACCAGCGGTATGCGGCCGCTGCCTCGTCCCACAGTCGGCGGGGCCGTGTGTGGCCGGGGATCGAGTCGGCGGAGGCCCAAGAGGTGCATGTCGGACAGGCACAGCGTGCACTCGTCAGCTTCGTCGCCCCTCCCCAGCCCAGCGAGCAGCGGCACTTCGGGCCGCGCAGCCCGACCGCAAACCGCTCGTGCACATCCGCAACGACGGCGCGGGGGCCCAGGGCCTTCGTGGGTGCGACGCAGGCGTGCGGCCTGCTGCCCTCCCGCGGTTCGGTAGAGTCGAAGCGTGGCTGTGTTCCTCGTCTTCCTCCGCCGCTCCGGTCCGCACTGGGATCCGTCCCGCCCCATGCAGGAGCAGTCCGACTGGCCCGCCCACGCATCCTTTATGGACGAGCTCGTGAATTCGGGTGTCGTCGTGTTGGGCGGACCACTCGCCGACGAGCATCGCGTGGTGCTCGTCGTCGAGGCCGAATCGCAGGACACCGTCCGTGCCATGCTCGCGCGTGATCCGTGGAGCGGGACGCACCTTCGAGTGGACGGCGTCGAGCCATGGACGATCCGCCTCGATGGTCGGCGCGCCCAGAGTCCGCCCGAGGCTCAGGGGGTGGTGTCGTCGAACTGCCACAGCGGGCGTTCCTCCGCCTCGTCACCACTCCCCCACCCACCCGGGTAGCGGCAGACCGGGACGCGCGACAGAGTGGCCGCCGAGGTTCGTGGCCCGGCGGCGCCGTCGTGTGCCGGTTTGCCCCCATGCATAAACGACGGATGGCCGCAACGGCAGCGATACTGACCGTCCTCGTCGGCGGTGTCGGATACAGCGGGAACGACTCGGATTCCCCGCCGAGCGAATCATCGGCGGGAACCACCTCACCCACGAGGACGCCGAGCGCTTCGAGCGGCAGCAGGACCACGAAGTCGGACGGTCCGCCGCGACGCCGGCCGGCCTGGACTACTGCGCCTTTCCGAGCGCGGCTTCGCTCGGCCCACTCGGACACCAGCCGGGTGATGGCAAGCCGGACACCATGAGCAACCTCTACGACGGGGGCTGCAAGTACGACAACCGGAGCACCAGGGTGGCCATGGTCGTCGACATCGACACGATCACGCTCGACACATCCAACTGCCGGACATTCGACGTGTCGGGCTTCCCCAACGTGGCGTCGTTCGGCACCGCCACCTCATGCGGGCTGGACGTTCAGGTCGGCAAAGACCTGCTGCACATGGGGGTGGAGAACTTCTACGCGACACCCCCGCGGTCAACGGCAAGCTGTGCGATCTGGCAGTGGACTTCGCCGAGCAGGTAGTCGCCGCCACCACCCGAACATGACAGGCATCAGCACCCCGGAGCCGGGCCGCTCCCGCCGATCTCCAACGCCTCGGCGAGCAGTTCCACGAGCCGTTCGGCGGCCTGCCGGGCGGGCCCCTCCAGCGCCTCGAGTTCCTCGTCGACGCGCAGGACGTCCGCGCTCCCGGGCGGCACCTCGCCGGGAGTGCCGTGGCGGATCGAACGGGCGGCCGCGTCCAGGACGTCGGCGGCTGTGTCGAGCAGTTCCCGTGCGTGGTCCCGCCCGGGTCCGTCCGCCGGAGCGCCGACGTCCGGGTCGGCGAGCGCGGCGACGACCGGCAGAATGCGCTCGGCGAGGCCCCCAGCGGCCGCGTACCGGCTGAAGGAGGCGTGCCGCGGCCCTGGCCTACCGGGACGACATCTCGAACCGTCGTCGCCATGATCGACCCGTCGGCGCACTTCGCACTGCTGGTTGTGCCGATATCGGTTCACTTCGAGGGCCGATCACCGTGGTCGCCTTGGAGCGTGTGACGACGTTCCTGTTCGCGCTTGGAGTAGGCGGCTGCCCGGATCGCATCGTCGCTCTCCAAGCCTGATCCCAGCGCGCCGCCCGCGGTGGCGACCGAAGCGACGAACCAGGACAGCGTCAAGTACTCCTCGGCGTGCAGTGGGGTTTGTGTAGCGGAAGCGAACACTTGGTCGTTGAGGATGAACAGCGCCCACACCCAGTTGATGACCATCAGGCCCACGTAGCAGACGAGCACCCCGATACCCACGGTCACGACCGTCGAGGCGTTGTAGAGCCGCGCCCGCTGCCTCGCCTCCGGCGAGCTTTCCGCCGACCGATGCCACAGCTCCGCGTCCACGATCAGCCAGCCGATCATGAGCCCGACGGATCCGACCGTGGCGATCACGAGGCGTGGTGCGCTCAGGGTCCCGGCCAGGCTCCAGACGGTGGAGTTCACGGTGGCGACCGCTCCCGTGGCGAGTGCGGCCGCCAGGGCTTTCGACAAGCCCGGCACCAACCGCCACGGCCGGTTGGCGCGGACCATGCCGAAGAGCACCCGCAGGTCACCGCGCGGCCCGCTGACGACGTAACGAAGATCGTCGGTCTCCTTCTCACCGATCGGGTCCGCATGAATGGGCGCGAGACGGCTGACGAATGGCCCCGGAACGGGCCGACTTCGCGGAGACCCTTCAACCCCGGTGGTCTGCGGACCCGCCAAGCCGAGCACGGCTGCTTCGACGGCCCGCCGGGCCCTTGTCTGCAACCGGAAGCCCCCCAGCGAAGGAAGCGAGAGCAGCGCCAAGCCGTGTTCGTGGCTCAGATTCACAGCGAGCTTGCGTCCGTGTGAGTGCAGCGGAAGGTCGGTGAGGGCCACGACGATGTCCCAGTTCTCCGCGCTCCCACGGTCCATGATCCGGCGCATCAAGGTGGGCGGGTCCTCCGTCCCCGATGTGAAGGGCTCACTGACCACCTCGACGTCGAACCGTCGCCTCCGGCCCGACTTGTCCGCGAGCCGGGCAGGAAGAGTCCGGGCCATGCGCTGCGCGATCTCCGTCGGCGCGTCCGGATCCGCCAGGAGAGCCACGACCGTAACGCCCCGAGACGACGCTCGCATGACTGGACCCTCTCGTCGGCTGCCCCGATCCCAAGTGCCCACAGACGCCGCCCAGGTAACGTCCACGCCGCATGCCACGTGTCCGCCGCCGTGAGGGTCGGGAGATGGGACGTCGTTCATGAGTCACCCCGGGTGTCGAGCCTCGCCGGCCCGGCCGCGGTGCCGGACGGGGTGTTCGGAACCGCGGCGTTCGCGTCCGGGCCGCTGCTCTCGGTGCCTTCTCGTCGCCCGCTGGGCGTCATCCGAGCCAAGCGGACTCTTTCGGACGGGTGCGCGGCGAGGTGTCGGTGCCGCCGGGCGAGGCCGTGTCGCTCAGGTGACGGTGCACGAAGTGGATGCTCATCGCGCCTTCGCCGACCGCGGAGGCCACGCGTTTCACCGAGCCGCTGCGGACGTCGCCGGCGGCGAAGACGCCAGGCAGGCTGGTCTCCAACGTCAGGCAGTCGCGGCCCTGGCTCTGCCACAGTTCGGGAACGGAGCGGGCTTGTGCCTCCGTACCGGTGAGCACGTAGCCGCGCGCGTCGAGGGCGAGCGCGCCGGACAGCCACTCGGTGTGGGGATCGGCGCCGGTGAAGACGAACAGGGCCCGCACCGGGAGGTGGTGGTTCTCGCCCGTACGGTGGTCGACCACGGTGACCACCTCCAGCGCCTCGTCGCCGAGCACCTCGGTCATCTCGGTGTGCAGCAGCACCCGCACCCGCGGGTGGCGCTCTATGCGATCGATCAGGTAACGGGACATGTGTGCCTCGAGGCTCGGGCCGCGGACGAGCAGATACACCTGTGGCGCGTACCCGGCCAGGAAGAGCACGGCCTGGCCGGCGGAGTTGCCGCCGCCGACCACCGCCACCGGGTCGGTACGGCACTGCTGGGCCTCGTAGACGGTCGCCGAGTAGTGGACGCTCGTGCCCTCCAACGGCTCGATGCCGGGTACATGGAGGCGGCGGTAGCGGGCGCCGGTGGCCAGGACGACGGTACGGGCGGTGATCTCGCTGCCGTCGGCGAACCCGACGGCGTAGTGGCCGTCCCGCCGTTCGAGCCGGGCCGCCTCCGCCGGGACGCTGATTCGGGCGCCGAACTTTTCCACCTGGAGCACGGCGCGCTCGGTGAGTTCGGCGCCGGAGATGCCGGAAGGGAAACCGAAGCAGTTGTCGATGCGGGAGGACGTCCCGGCCTGGCCGCCGGTGGCCAGCGCCTCGACCACGGTAGTGCCGAGGCCCTCCGAGGCGGCGTTCACCGCGGCGGCGAGACCGGCCGGACCGGAGCCGACGATCAGGAGATCGCCGCGGCCGTTGCCCGATTCCAGGGACGGCAGGCCGATGAACCGGGCCAGTTCGGCGTTGCTCGGATTGCGCAGCAGGGTGGTGTCCCGCCAGATCACCAGCGGCGTCTGCTCAGGACCGACCGCGAAACGGCGCAGCAGCGCCTCGGCCTCCTGGTCCGTCTCCAGATCGATCCAGCGGTGCGGCAGCCGGTTGCGGGCGGCGAACTCGCGCAGCCGCCGGGTGTCGGGCGAGTAGCGCGAGCCGATGATGCGGAAACCGGCGCCCTGACCGACGAGCAGGGCACGGCGCCCCAGGCAGGCGCGCAGCACCACATCACCCAGGAGGGAGTCCCGGGTCACCAGGTCGCGCAGCTGCTCCACGGACAAGGCGAGGATCTCGCCGGGGTCCCTGACCACGGCGGTGTAGAAGGCCACCTGTCCGTTCAGGAGGCCGAGTTCGCCGATGAAGCGCCCAGGGCCGTGCACACGCAGCAGGCGTTCGCCGGGCGTGCCGAAGCCCTCGACGATGGCGACCGAACCACTGAGGACGACGTAGAACGCTTCGCACCGCTCCCCCTCCCGGATCAGTACGTCGCCGGCGTCGATCGCGCGCCGCCGACCGTGCTGCGCCAGGCGGGCCATCTGGTCGTCCGACAGGCGGGGATACGCGCCGTAGATGTCGGGGGTCTCGAAGGGGACGCTCTCCTGCGCCTCGTCCGGCACCGGCGCCGCACCCGGCCGCGTCTCGTCGCCGGCCATCACACGAACGCCTCGTGGACGAAGCACCATCGCCAGTCCTCGCCGGGCTCGAGCGACGCCACGATCGGGTGGCCGTCGGCGGCGGCGTGCCGGCGGGCGTGCCGGTTCGGCGAGGAATCGCAGCAGCCGACGTGGCCGCAGGTCAGGCAGAGCCGAAGGTGAACCCAGGGGGAATGCGTGGCGAGGCATTCCTCGCATCCTGGGGCGCGCGGGGTGACGGGGCGTACGAGGGCGAGGTGGGGGTCGGTTCGTACGGTCATGGTCGATCATCCTTTCCCGGCCGGCTCGCGGCCGGCGATCGACTGCTCCACCCACTGCCTCAGGACAGGGGCAGGTGCGGCACCCGACTGTCGGGCGATGGTTCGTCCTTTGTCGAGGACCAGCAGCGTCGGTACGGCCTGGACCTCGAACCGTCGCGCCAGGCGCGGGTTCTTGTCGATGTCGACCTTGACCAGTTTGATCGTTCCCGCGAGATCGGCGGCGACCTTCTCCAGCGCGGGGCTCACCATGCGGCAGGGGCCGCACCAGGTGGCCCACAGGTCGACGACGACGGGCACGGTGGCCTGCTCGACGACCTCGGTGAAGTCGTCGTCGCCCGCGTCGGCCATCCACGGCAGAGGCTGCTTGCAGTTGCCGCACCTGGGGCGGCCTTCGGCGGCCACGGGTACCCGGTTGGTGCGCCCGCAGTGCGGGCAGGTGACGTTGGTGGCTTGCACGCTGCTCATGCCACCCTCGCTCCCTTCACGTCCTCGGGCTGGTCGTAGGTGACCACCAGCTCTGCGTGCTCGGCGTCGACGCGGATCCTTGCGCCGTCCTGGACGTCGCCGCGCAGCAGGGCCCGCCCGACCAGCGTCTCGACCTCGTGGGAGATGTAACGCCGCAGTGGCCGGGCCCCGTACACCGGGTCGTAGCCCTGGTGGGCGATCAATTCACGGGCTGCGTCGCTGAGTTCGATGGTGATGCGGCGTTCGGCGAGGCGGCGGCGCAGTTCGTCGAACTGCAGCTCCACGATCCGCTCGATCTGCCGCTCACCGAGCGGTTTGAACAGCACGATGTCGTCGACGCGGTTGAGGAACTCCGGGCGGAAGTGCCCGCGCAGCTCGCCCATCACCAGGGCGCGGGCGTCGGGCTTGATCTCACCCTCGGCGGTGGCGCCGTCGAGGAGGTACTCGGAGCCGATGTTGGACGTCATGATGATCACGGTGTTGCGGAAGTCGACGGTCCGGCCTTGCGCATCGGTGATGCGGCCGTCGTCGAGGATTTGCAGCAGGGTGTTGAAGACGTCGGTGTGCGCCTTCTCGATCTCGTCGAACAGTACGACCGAGTACGGCTTGCGGCGTACGGCCTCGGTGAGCTGGCCGCCTTCCTCGTAGCCGACGTATCCGGGCGGTGCGCCCATCAGTCGGCTGACGGTGTGCCGCTCCTGGTACTCGCTCATGTCGAGGCGGACCATGTTCTCCTCGGAGTCGAACAGGGTCCGGGCGAGGGTCTTGGCCAGCTCGGTCTTTCCGACGCCGGTGGGGCCGAGGAAGATGAACGAGCCGATGGGGCGGCGCGGGTCGCGGATGCCGGAGCGGGCGCGGATGATGGCGTCGGCGACGAGCTTGACGGCCTCGTCCTGGCCGATGACGCGCTCGCGCAGGATCTCGTCCAGGCGCAGCACTTTCTCGCGTTCGCCCTCCTGGAGGCGGGCGACGGGGATTCCGGTCCAGGCGGCGACGATCTCGGCGATCTCCTCCTCGGTGACGACCTCGCGCAGCAGCCGGTTCTGCCCTTGTTTGGCGGTGAGTTGCTCCTCCTCTGCGGCAAGTCGGCGCTCCAGGTCCTGGAGCCGGCCGTAGCGGAGTTCGGCGGCTCGGTTGAGGTCGTAGGCGCGTTCGGCCTCCTCCGCCTCGTGGCGGACCTGCTCCAGTTCCTGGCGCAGTTCCTGCACGCGGCGGATCGCCTGCCGTTCGGCCTCCCACTGGGCGTGTTTGGCGTCGGCCTCGCCGCGCAGGTCGGCCAGTTCCCTGCGCAGCTCGTTCAGGCGGGCGTTGCTGGCGGGGTCGGTCTCCTTGGACAGGGCCGCCTCCTCGATCTCCAGGCGGGTGACGCGGCGGGTGATCTCGTCGAGTTCGGCGGGCATCGAGTCGATCTCGGTACGCAGCCGGGCGCACGCCTCGTCGACGAGGTCGATGGCCTTGTCGGGCAGGAAACGGTCGGTGATGTAGCGGTGGGAGAGCGTCGCCGCCGCGACCAGCGAGGTGTCCTGGATCTTGACGCCGTGGAAGACCTCGAGGCGTTCGCGCAGTCCGCGCAGGATGGAGATGGTGTCCTCCACGCTGGGTTCCTCGACCAGGACCTGCTGGAAGCGGCGTTCGAGGGCGGCGTCCTTCTCGATGTGCTTGCGGTACTCGTCGAGGGTGGTCGCGCCGATCATGTGCAGTTCGCCCCGTGCGAGCATCGGCTTGAGCATGTTGCCCGCGTCCATGGCCCCTTCGGCGGCGCCCGCGCCGACGACGGTGTGCAGTTCGTCGACGAAGAGCAGGATGCGTCCCTGGGCGGCCTTCACCTCGGACAGCACGGCCTTGAGGCGCTCTTCGAACTCGCCGCGGTACTTGGCGCCGGCGACCAGGGAGCCCATGTCGAGGGCGAACACGATCTTGTCTCGGAGTCCTTCGGGCACGTCGCCGCGGACGATGCGCTGGGCGAGACCCTCGACGATGGCGGTCTTGCCGACGCCGGGGTCGCCGATCAGGACGGGGTTGTTCTTGGACTTGCGGCTGAGGATCTGCGTGACGCGGCGGATCTCGGCGTCCCGGCCGATGACGGGGTCCAGCCGCCCGGACCGAGCCTCGAGGACCAGGTCGCGGCCGTACTTCTCCAGGGCCTCGTAGGCCACCTCGGGGTTGGCGGAGGTCACGCGCTGGTTGCCGCGGACCTGGGTGAGCGCGCCGAGGAAGGAGTCCCGGGTCGCGCCGTGCTCCTTGAGCAGGCGCCCGGCGGCGGTCGCCGAGCCCTCCTCGGCGAGGGCCAGCAGCAGGTGTTCCACGGACACGTACTCGTCCTTGAGGCGTTTGGCCTCCCGCTCCGCCTCGTCCAGCAGCCGGGCCAGGCGCCGGGTGACGAAGACCTGGCCCGGCGCCGCGCCCGGGCCGGTCACCTTGGGCCGGTGGGAGAGTTCCTCGCGTACGGCCGCCCGCAACTCCTTCGGCTCGGTGCCCGCCCGCTGCAGCAGCCGCGGGATCAGGCCCTCCTCCTGGTCGAGGAGGGCAAGCAGCAGATGTTCGCCGTCGACCTCGGTGTGGCCCAGGCGGCCGGCGGCGCTCTGGGCCTCCTGCAGGGCTTCCTGTGACTTCTGGGTCAGGCGGTTCATGTCCATGGTGGTAGATCACTCCTCATGCCTGCACGCCGCAGCGCGGCTTCGAGCAGGCTGATGCGGTCGAGCAGGTCGAGCACCAGACCCAGGGATGCGTAATTCAGGCACAGCCCGGTGCGCAGCCGCTGGACGCGGGCCAGGGCGGCCGGGGCCGTGGGGGCGAACACCAGCCGGCCGGAGGCGTCACGGTCGGCATCCACCAGTCCGAGGGCGACGAACCGACGGATCAGGTCGGGATGGAGGCCGGAGCGGCGGGCCACGGTCTCCAGGGAGAGCCTGGGCACGGGCACGATCGCGTAGTGCACGCCCACCTCGGTCGTGCGTGCGTGGGACGGGCGGGCCTCGGCCGGTCGGTCGGTCATCAGGTCCTCCTGGGATCGAACGAGGAGACGGCGGCGAGTTCCTCCAGCAGTTCGCGCTCCCGGTCGTTCAGCCGGGGCGGCACCATGATCCGCAGCTCCGCGTACAGGTCTCCGTTCGCGCCGCGCGGGCCCGGCATGCCCTCGCCGCGCAGCCGTAGGCGCCGTCCGCTGGAGGACCCGGCGGGTACGGTGACCTTCGCCGTGGCACCGCTCGGCGTGCGCACCGGTACGGTCGCGCCCAGCGCCGCCTCCCACGGTGTGACCGCAAGCCTCACGTGGACGTCCCGGCCGTCGAGGCGGAACTCGGGGTGCGGCCGGATCCGCACCCTCAGGTACAGGTCTCCGGTGGGAGCGTCGTCGCCGCTTCCACGCCCGCCCTCCCCGGCCAGCCGGATGCGCTGCCCGTCGGTGGTGCCGGGCGGCACGTCGACCCGGTAGCGCCGCTGCCCGGCCGGCCCGGCGAGGGTGACCGTACGGAGGCCGCCCCGATAGGCCTCCTCGACGGTGAGCGGCAGTTCGGCCTCCTGGTCGGCGCCGGGAACCCGCGTTCGCCCGGCGCCGCCGAACAGCGAGCCGAACAGATCCTCGACGTCGACGCCCTCGCCCCCGAAGCCTGCCGTGGAGTACCGCACCCGGGGACCGCCGCCGGTGGTCCGCCGGGAGCCACTGCCGGCTCCGGCGCCGGCAGTGACCCGCTCCTCCCAGTCCTCCGGGATCTTCCGGAAGTCCTCGCCGAAGCGGTCGTACCGAGCTCGCTGCTCCGGATCGGACAGGACGCTGAAGGCCTCATTGATCTCCTTGAACCGCTCCTCCGCCTGGGGGTCCTTGTTGACGTCGGGGTGGTACCTGCGGGCCAGGGTGCGGTAGGCCCGCTGGATCTCGTCCCGGTCGGCGGTGCGCGGAACGCCGAGCACCTCGTAGAAGTCGCGTGCCATGAACGGTCACTCCCGCTTGGCGACGGTTACGGCGGCAGGCCGCAGCTGCCGCTCGGCCTCCCCGTAACCGGGTCGCAGCACCTGGACCACGGTGTTCGGATCGGCGTCGGGATCCTGAACCACCCCGACCACCTCGTGCCGGGCCGGATCGAACGGCACTCCGTTCTCCGCGTTGCGCGGGTAGCCCAGCCGCTCCAGGATGTTCACGGCCTGATCACGCACAGCCCGGACTCCTTCGACAATCGCACCGGGGTCGGCGGCCGCGTGGCCCAGGGCAAGTTCCAGGTTGTCGATGACGGGCAGGAAGGCCGCGGCCGTACGGGCGCGTTCGGCCGCGGCCACCCGCTCCAGCTCCCTGGCGTGGCGTTTGCGCAGGTTGTCGAGGTCGGCCAGGGCGCGCAGCCGGCCGTCCTCGGCCTCTCGCAGCGCGGCCGCGTATTCGTCGTCGGGTGCGGCGGCGCCGGTTGCGGCGTCGGGCCCCGGCTCGGCCTGTTCGGTCGGCTGTCCGGACTGCGTGAGATCCCCGCGCGGCGGCTGTACGGCGCCTTCCGGGGGGTCGGGCTCTCGGCCCCGGGGTGTGATGGGCATGGCGGGCACCTCAGCCCTTGTCGAACTCGGCGTCGATCACATCGTCGTCGCCCCCGGCTCCGCCCGGCGGGGCCCCGCCGGGACCGGATCCGTTCGGCGAGCCGGTGTCTGCCGGACCCCCCGCGGCGGCTTCCCCCTGATGGGCCGCGAGCCCCGCGAAGACCTGCTGGAGTTCGGACGTCAGCGGCCGGACCTTGTCCGCCCCGGCCTCGTTCGCGACCGCCTCGCGGGCCTCGGCCACCAGCATCTCGGCGCGGGCCTTCTCGTGTGCGGGCGCGGCGTCGCCGAGCTCGCCGAGGCGCTTTTCGACCTGGTAGGCGATGGCGTCGAGTTCGTTGCGGGCGTCGACTGCCTCGCGCAGGGCCTGGTCCTCGCCGCGGTTGCGTTCGGCCTCATGGACCATCCGCTCGACCTCGCTGCGGTCGAGGTTGGAGCTCTCGCTGATGGTGATGCTCTGTTCCTTGCCGGTGTCCTTGTCCCGCGCGGTGACGTTGAGGATGCCGTTGGCGTCGATGTCGAAGATGACCTCGACCTGCGGCTCGCCGCGCGGCGCGGGGCGGATGTCGGTGAGCTGGAAACGACCCAGGACCCGGTTGTCGGCGGCCCTCTCACGCTCGCCCTGCAGGACGACGACGTCGACGGCGGGCTGGTTGTCCTCGGCGGTGGAGAAGGTCTCTGCGCGGCGCACCGGAATGGTGGTGTTCCGCTCGATGATCTTCGTCATCACGCCGCCGCGTGTCTCCACGCCCAGCGACAACGGGGTGACATCGAGCAGCAGGACATCCTTGACCTCGCCCTTGAGGACCCCGGCCTGGATCGCGGCGCCCATCGCCACGACCTCGTCGGGGTTGACGCTCATGTTGGGTTCCTTGCCGCCGGTCAGCCGTCGCACCAGGGCCTGGACGGCGGGGATGCGGGTGGAGCCGCCGACGAGGATGACCTCGTCGATGTCGTTGTCACTGACCTTGGCGTCGTCCATGGCCTGCCGCACCGGGCCCAGGCAACGCTCCACCAGGTCGCCGGTGATCTGCTCGAACGTGGACCGCATGATCGTCGTGGTCAGATGTTTGGGCCCGGAGGCGTCGGCCGTGATGAACGGCAGGCTGACCTGAGTCTGGGTCACCGAGCTGAGCTCGGTCTTGGCCTTCTCGGCGGCCTCGAACAGGCGTTGCAGCGCCTGCGGGTCCCTGCGCAGGTCGATGCCGTTCTCCTTCTGGAAGCCGTCGGCGAGATGGTCGACCAGCCGGCGGTCGAAGTCGTCGCCGCCCAGATGGCTGTCGCCCGCCGTGGACCGTACCTCCACGACGCCGTCGCCGACGTCGAGGATGCTGACGTCGAAGGTGCCTCCGCCCAGGTCGAAGACGAGCACGGTCTCGTGCTGCTTCTTGTCCATGCCGTAGGCGAGGGCGGCCGCGGTCGGCTCGTTGATGATCCGCAGCACTTCCAGACCGGCGATCCGTCCGGCGTCCTTGGTGGCGGTGCGCTGGGCGTCGTTGAAGTAGGCGGGCACCGTGACGACCGCCTCCGTGACCCGCTCTCCCAGCTGCTTGGAGGCGTCGTCGGCGAGCTTGCGCAACACCTGCGCGCTGATCTCCTCGGGCGCGTAGAGCTTGTCGCGCACCTTGATGCGGGCGGCGCCGCCGTCTCCCTCGACCACGTCGTACGCGACGGCCTTGGCCTCTTCGGAGATCTCGTCGAAGTGTCGGCCGATGAACCGCTTGGCCGAGTAGATGGTGCCCTTGGGGTTGAGGATCGCCTGACGGCGGGCCAGCTGGCCCACCAGGCGCTCGCCGGTATCGGTGAAGGCCACCACGGAGGGCGTTGTGCGGTTGCCCTCGCTGCTGGGTAGGACCGTCGACTCGCCGCCCTCCCAGACGGCGATCACCGAGTTGGTGGTGCCCAGGTCGATGCCTACTGCCTTGGCCATGAGGAATTCCTTCCGCGATGGACGGCCCCGTTCGCCCTCGGAATCGCGCCCGGTCTTCCGCACTCGCTCAGGTGACGGTGGGACCGCTCCGCGGGCGGCTGCTCTTCCAAGCTCCGCTGCTGGTACTGGTGCCGGTCCCCCGGGCAGCTCGGCCGGCAGCCGCACCGCCTCCTCGGCGACGACGTCGTCGTACCGGCCGGGTTGTATGAAGCTCACCAGGGCGAAGTCCCGGCGGCCACACTGGGTCACAGGCACCGGCAGGCCGAGCAGAGCGCCGACGAGTGCTGCGGAACCGGCCCGTACAGGGCGAGGGGCAGTCCGGCGAGGGTCCTGCGGGCCTGCTCGTTCATCAGCCGGTCCTTCCACGGCCACCGGTGGGCCCGGCGATCCCCGACAAGCCCAGAGTGGCAAGAGAGCAGCCACTCCGCCTGCACCTGGCAGGTCAGAAATCGACGCAGCCGGTCGGTCCACGAGCACAAGGCTCACATTCAGACAAATCAGATGGCCTTGCCTAGGCTGGATGCTCCGGGCTCACCCAGGCGTGGATCCCACGACTCGCTCGATCGCCCTCGACGACCCGAGGAGAACGGAGTGATGATCTATGGCCTGCCATCCGTCACGAAGGCTGCCCCCTCACGCCGCCGACCAGGAAATGACCCGCCATCCGAGCAACACTGCGGGCACCGAATGGCACGACCCCCGTCCGCTCGCGGCGCTGGACCCACACGGGCTGCTGGTGCTGTCCCACACTCTGTTCACCTGCGCCGAACAGAGTGAGATCGTACGGTTGGCCATGCGGCACGTCAGTGCCCTCGGTCCCTACCACGCCGAGGCCGGATACCTCGCGACGGGCGACGGTTTGTCCCGCGTCCGCGGCCACGACGCCCGAGCGCCAAGGGTCGCCGACGCACGGATGACGGAGTTGGGCGAGGCCGACGGCTGCGTATCCCTTCCAGAGCGGTCCTGGACCTGGGCGTACGGCCTGCGCGGGGCCGGCGGTCTGCTCGGCTACATCCTGGTCTCCTCCCAGTCCGGGCCCGACGAGCAGGGCCACTTCCTCCTCTCGACCCTCGTGGGGATCGCATCGGCGGCCCTGTCACTGACGGTCACGCGCGCCGAGCAGCACGACCGAGCCGGCGAACTGAGCCGACTCCGCACCGAACGGGACACCGCACTGCGGCAACTGGACACCATGCGCTCCGAGTTGCACCTGCAGACGACCGTGTACGAGACCCTCGCCCGTGTCACTGCCCGGGGCGGCGGCGAGGACGCCATCACCCAAGCGCTGTACGAGCTCACCGGGCTGTCGGCGCTCGTCGAGGACCGGTTCGGCAACCTGAGGTCCTGGGCCGGTCCCGACCGGCCCGATCCCTATCCGGTGCGGTCCTCGACCCGCCAGGAAGAGATGCTGCGGCAGGTCGCGCGCGAGGCGGGCCCGGTCAGAGTCGAGGACCGGTTGATCGCCCTGGCCCGCCCGCGCGGTGACGTCCTCGGCGTACTCGCCATCGAGGACCCCGAAGCGACGGCCAACGAGCGCACCAGGTTCGCCTTGGATCACGCCCAGCAGTCGCTCGCCCAAGAGCTCATGCATATGCGCGAACTCGCCGAGGTCGAAACGCGGCTGCGCCGCCGACTGATCGACGACCTGTTGGAGGGCACCGACGAGACGAGCGCCTACGCCCGGGCCGAAGCCGTCGGCCACGACCTGCAACGTACGCACTACGTGGTCGTGGTGCACTGGCCGGGAAACGCCGTGAGCAGTTCCTTCACCCGTGCCGTCGAGCAGGCGACGGCCACCTCGGCGACCCGTCCGCTGATCACCCGGCGCGGCGACCGGATGGTCCTGCTGACCGAAGCCAGGCCTGACGACGATGCCGTGTACACAGCGCTGGCCCGTGAGCTGGGGACGCCCGACGGAGCAATCGGGGTGAGCTCCCGCTGCGACTCCCCGGAAGGCATTCCCCGCTGTTATCAGGAGGCACTGCGGGCCCTGGAGGTGCGGCAGAACTCCCGCCGGCGCAGCGGGACGACGTTTTTCGACGACCTCGGGCTGTACCGGATCCTGGGGCCCGGAAACGATCTCCGGGAGCTCGAAGACTTCGTGCGAGAGTGGCTCGGCCGGCTGATCGACTACGACGCAGGGCACGACACGGAGTTGGTGGAGACGCTCTCGCGCTACTTCGACTGCGGAGGCAACTACGACGAAGCGGCCGCCGCGCTGATGGTCCACCGCAGCACCCTGCGCTACCGGCTGCAGCGCATCCGTGAGATCAGCCACCGCGACCTGGCGGATGTGGACACCCGGCTCAATCTGCAGGTGGCAACGCGCGTCTGGAAGATCATCCTGGGCGGGCGGCGCTGACTGCGGATACCCGGAGGGCCGGCGCAGCGGGTCGGCACTCGCGGACATCGTCTATCGCCGCGGCGCGAGGGCCGTGGCACCGGCCACGGTGTCCGGCCGGCCCTTGGCATTCGCCGACGCGCGACGCACCGAGACGCCTGGACGTGCATCGAGTTCTCCGGCGGCAGCAGCCGGCGCAGCGCCTCCTGGTGCGCACGCTGCGAACGCGCGTTCGTCGTGTGAAGCTGGAGGTGGGCGACGGCGTGAAGTTCTCAAGCGGTGGTACGGCGTCGATGGCTGTGACTGCCCCTCGAAGCGGTATCAGCGCTTCTCCGAACAGGGAGGCCACCATGACGGAGCAGCGCAACAGGAACGAAACCATCCCGGAGGAGTTCGACGGACTGATCGTGGAGTTTCGCGGTCTGCTCGACAAGTACCCCAGCGCGGCCCGGCACTTCTCGCTCGCGTATTACCCCGAGGCTGACGGAGAAGATTCGGGTGCAACAACGACGGCGGGGTTCTCTCAGCCCGTTTTCGAATGCACGAAAGACGCAGACGGATTCGTCGTGTGCAGGCGCGTCCACGAGCAGTGACCGTACATGATGTTCGCGACAGCGCCGATCCCGCGCGAGTTTCGCGCGAGCGGACCTCGGCGGTGGGGTGAGGTGGCGACCGGGCGACCGTCGTCCCACGGCGAACTCCGGCCGCGCGTCCCCCTGTACGGCCCGCCGGGGACGCCGGCGACACCGCCCGCGCGGCCGGAGCAGGCCGGCTGATCGTCACGCACGTCGGCCGCTCCCTGCTCCCACGACAGGCAGTCGTACGCGCCTCGACCCGATCGGGCGCGAGTTGCAACCCACCGGCACACGCCGAAACCCCGGGGCGCGGAAGCCCGGCCGACAAGCCCGGCCGACAAATCCGACGAGAGCTTCATCCCGAGTCGGCAAACCACTCCCCAAGCCCACCACACTGTGCCTGCTCCTCATCTCCCCGGCCGCCCTGCCCCGGCGCTCTCGGCGGCCGTCCTGAGCCGCGATGTCCACTGCGTGGGCCTCGACTTGACCGAAATCCCGGGGTGACCACGAGCGACAGCGGCAGGCCCCGCCCGTCCACCGCGACGTGCAGCATCTTGGTCAACCCGCCCCGCGAGCGGCCGAGAGCCTCGCGAGCCGAACGCGCCGCGCCCGCCGCCGCACGCTCCACGCCGGCCGGTTGGTCCGCGTATCCGCAACCCCCGTGCGCCGGATGCGTGTTGGTGGGCGCGGACGATCGTGGAGTCCACCGACACCGAGCAGTCGACTCGGTCGACCGCGTCGTCACGCACCCGTACATGCTCGCGCACCACGGACCACGTCCCGTCCGCCTCCCACCGGGAGAAACGCTCGTACACCGCCTGCCACGGCCCATACCGTGCCGGGACGTCCCGCCACGGACACCCGCGCGCAACCGCCACACCACCCCGTCGACCACCTGCCGATGATCACACCAAGACCGACCCCGACCGTCCACCACCGGCAACAACAGCTCGATCCGAACCCACGCCGCATCCGTCAACCCACCCCGAGACACCACAAAGATCATCGTCGGACAGGCCCCAGGCCTTGCAGACGACATCGCACAACACCTCACCGGCCGCCCGCTGCGCGACTTCCGTGCCTTCACGGAGCGGGAGATGCGGTAGCGGATGCGGCGGCGCGCGGGTGTCGGCCGGCTCACTGTCGAACACGCGTGCCGCTCACGGTCGTTCGCCGTGGGCTCCGCTCCGATACGGACGTCTCCCGGCCGTTCGGGAACTGGAGCAGCATGTCGGAAGCGTGCACGTTCGCGCGGGCGCCCCGGCAGCACAAGCGCGGCTCCTCGGTCTCCAGGTGCGCGCGGACCACGTCGCGGCAGTGCCGATGGTCGGGGCCCTGGATCCGCGCCGTCGCCCCCGCGTCGATCAGCGGGATCCGCCCACGGTCGGGCCGTCCGGTGCGCATCGGGACGTCCCGGACGGCCTCGTGGCCGCTCGGCGCCCTGTGTCGAAAGCACCACGTCGTCGGTTCACCGGGCGGTCGTCGTGGGCTCGGGCACCAAGCGCGAGGTCACGCACCACACCGACGCGGACGTCCGAACCCCCCGGACGGCTGATCTTTGTCCTGGGTTCGCGCGACCGGCGGTGGGCGTAAGGGGAACCGGAGAGGTATCCGAGTCCTCCCACGTGAGAACGATGCCGCTCGAGACCCCGCTTCCTACTCTCGTCGAACGGGGCAGCGACGCGCCCGCACCCGGGGCGCGACGTCGCCGGGACGCGTCGCGTGTGGACGCCGTGTTCCCGGGGCGACGACGGCAAGACGGTCGTCGGCGTCTTCGGGCGCGCACGGTCCGGTCGCTTCCCCGCCTGCACGACCGACATCGATCGAGAGGCAGATTCGTGACCCACCCTCCCCGGATCCCTTCCTCGGCGGAAGCCGCCGACGGCACCCGAAGCACACCCACCCGGCGCACCGTGCTGCGCGGTTCGCTGGCCGCCGCCGCAGTGGCGGGCACGGCCGGAACGGTGGTCGTCGGCGCCGCGCCTGCCGCGTCCGCGAGCGACGCACCACCGGCCGAGGCGGACAGTGCGGGCGACACGTCCACGGCCCGGCACTGGCGCTCCAGGCTCGCCACGCTGGCCGCCCGACACCAGGTCCCCGGCGCCTCGTTGGGCATTCTGGCCGGCGACCGGGTCGTCAAGGTCGCCACCGGTCTGGCCAACGCCGACGACCGTATCGAGGCCACGCCCGACACGCTCTGGCAGATCGGCTCCATCACCAAGGTCTGGACCGCCACACTCGCCATGCGCCTGGTGGACGAGGGCGCCATCGACCTCGACACTCCGGTCGTACGCTACCTGCCCGAGCTGCGACTGCCCGACCCCGACCGGACCAGGCGCCTGACGCTGCGTCACCTGCTCGCCCACACCAGCGGGATCGACGGCGACGTGCTCCCCGACACCGGACGCGGCGACGACTGCCTGGAGCGGTTCACCGCCCTGCTCAAGGACGTTCCGGCGGTCCACCCGCTGGGCCGCGCGCACTCGTACTGCAACGTCGGCCTGATCCTCGCCGGCCGGCTGATCGAACGCCGCACCGGCACGACCTGGGACACCGCGCTGCGCGAACGCGTGATCAGGCCGCTGGGCCTGACCCGCAGCCACACGTTGCCGGAGGACGTGCTTGCGCATCGCGCCGCCGCCGGTCACACCTCGGGACCGGACGGGCGGCCGCGCGTCGACCCCACGTGGATGCCCCGCTCGCAGGGCCCGTGCGGCATCGTGTGCTCCAGTGTCGGCGACGTGCTCGCCTTCGTCCGCCTGCACCTGAACGACGGCCTCGGGCCCGACGGCACCCGGCTGCTGTCGGCGCGCGCCGCCGAGGAGATGCGCTCGTTCCAGACGGCCACGCCCAACACCCCGGACACCGGCGACAGCTGGGGCCTGGGGTGGGCCCGTTGGGACTGGAACGGTCGGTCCGTGTACGGCCACGACGGCAGGACCCAGGGTCAGTCGTCCTACCTTCGTGTACTGCCCGACGCCCGTCTCGCGGTCGTTCTGCTCACCAACGGAGGCGACGCCCAGGCGCTCTACCACGACCTGTACCGGGAGATCTTCACCGACCTCGCCGGAGTCGCGCCCCGCCCGCCGCACGCCCCCGACGGCACCAGGCCACCGCACGACGCGGGAGGCTACCTGGGCCGATACCAACGCGTGGGGGTGCTCGAAGAGATCCTCGAACGCGGCGGTGGGCTGTTCCTGCGCCGGACCTTCACGGGAGGCACCCCCAGCGAGTTCGAGCTCCACCCCGCCGGCCGGGACCTCTACGTCCACCGCCTGCCCGGCGTTCGCGACTGGGAGCCGCTCAAGTGCTTCACCCTGGACGGCACGCGCTACGTGTGCCAGAGCGACCGCGTGCTGCCACAGATCACCTGACGCCGCGCAGTCCGGATGCCGGATGACCGCTCGGGGCACGACACCGGTGGAGTGCCCGAAGTGGCCCCGGGCAATTGGCGTGTGGTGGTGAGGATTGGGCCGGCTGCCCGACCCACCCCGATCACGCCGGCCGGGGCTGTTACGCGTCGCGCCTGCGGACTGCGGCCAGCGCGGCGACGGTCGCCGCCATCGCCCACACGGCCATGACACCGATGCCCAGCCACGGGTCGACCTCGTGCGCGTTGAAGTCGCGCAGTCGCATGATGCGTTGGCCCGCCTTGTCCGGCAGGAACCGGGCCACCTCGCGCACCCCGGGTATGGCCGTGAGCGCGGCCGTACCCAGGAACAACAGGGGCATCAGCAGGCCCATCGAGGCCATCGGGGTGCGCAGCAGGAATGCGGCTCCCGCACACAGCACGGCCAACAAAGTCAGATACGCGACGTGTCCGAACGCCGTCCGCCAAGTCTCCGACGCGGTCAGAGAGATGTCGCCGGCGGGCATGACCAAGCGGGCGAGCAGCGTGCAGCTCAGGCTCGATGCGACGGCGGTGACCAGGGCGATCGCGGTGATCACCGTCAACTTCGCGGTGGCGAACACCCGGCGATCGGGCACCGCCGCCAGCGACGAGCGAATCGTGCCGCTGCCGTACTCTCCGGCCACGGCGAGGACGGCGAAGGCCACGAGTGCCATCTGCCCGAAGTTTACGCCGTAGTGCACCAGGGTGAAGGGGTCGTATTCGCCGCCGTCCTCCCGGCGCTGCCCCTCGGCGACGAACGCGCCGACGAGGGTGCTCACTCCGGCGATCAGAACCACGGTCACCAGGGGCAGCCATCCGGTCGAGGGCACCGAACGGATCTTTGTCCATTCGGCGCGCACGGCGGCCGGGA
This sequence comes from Embleya sp. NPDC050154, assembly GCF_044460165.1. Taxonomy (NCBI): domain Bacteria; kingdom Bacillati; phylum Actinomycetota; class Actinomycetes; order Kitasatosporales; family Streptomycetaceae; genus Embleya; species Embleya sp. NPDC050154. The sequence goes on along the minus strand of NZ_JBITJP010000004.1, from coordinate 338,689 downwards.
ACATCGAACCCGTCTCGACCATCCGCGCCGTTGTCATCGTGCTCACGCTCGGCCACCTCCCACAAATTGCTCACGCCCGGCGGTCAGCCGGAGATAGACGTCTTCCAATGCCTCGCCCGTACCGACGAATTCGTTCAGTGCGGTGTCGGCGAGCAGTCGCCCGCCGGCTATCACCACGAGGTGGCCGGCGGTGAGTGCCATCTCGCTCATCAGGTGGCTCGACACGAAGACCGTGCGCCCCTCGGCGGCGAGCGATCGCATCAGGTCGCGGATCCAGCGGATGCCCTCGGGATCCAGGCCGTTGACCGGCTCGTCGAAGATCAACACCTCGGGGTCGCCGAGTAGCGCGGCGGCTATGCCCAGGCGCTGGCGCATGCCCAGCGAGTAGCCGCCGGCGCGACGCCGGGCCGCATCGGTCATGCCGACCTCGGCCAGCACTTCGTCGACGCGCGAGACCGGTATGCGGTTGGACTGCGCGAGGTAGAGCAGGTGGTCGTACCCCCGGCGACGCTTGTGCACAGCACCGGCGTCGAGCAGGGCCCCCACGTGTCGCAGCGGCTCGCGCAGCTCGGTGTACTCCCGGCCGCCGATCGTGATGCCACCGGACGTGGGCCGGTCCAGACCCAACGCCATCCGCATCGTGGTCGACTTGCCCGAGCCGTTGGGGCCGAGGAAGCCGGTCACGGTGCCGGAGGCGACCTCGAAGGAGAGGTCGTCGACGGCGAGCACGTCGCCGTAACGCTTGGTCAGGTTCCGGATCCGGATCATGTGCTTCGCTCCCTGAGGTGCGGTCGGGTCGTGGAGTCGGCCACGGGGTCGGGCCGTCCGCTTGCCGTAGTGCCTCAAGGTTGCGATGTCGGGGTGCTTCGCCGGATCCCCCGGCCGTGGGAACGGCCTCCCCCGCACGGGGGAGGTTCGAGGCAGCGCGACCCGGCACGATGATGGGGAGTTCCAGTACGCACCACGCGCACGGGGCGGGCGGCCGCTCGTCGCACCCATCACCTACACGCGTACGTTCGACCTGTCCTCGGGCCTGCGTCCGGAGTTCCCGGCTGCCATGGATTCCCCGGCCTCGATGACGGCGTCGGGCTCGGATATCCGATGCCCTGGTTCCCCCGCCCCCGCCGACACCGATATCGACCACCTTCGGGCTTCGTTGCCGAGGCGCCGCTCCGAGGGATTCCGGGGCCGCCCGCTGCTCCGGCCCGGCACCGCCGCTGCGGCGTCCACGCGCCTGGCCGCCGACGGCCTGCTCCTGGACGACGGCGCGGATCCGACTCTGGACCTGTTACGGGAGACTGCGGCGACGAGAGGTCACGTTGGACCATGTGAAGCGGATGTACGCCAAACGCGTGTCCACGATGGGTGGTTCGAACTACAAGCGGGAGATCGACCGCCCCGGCTGGATGCACGTCATCCGCTCCCAGGCGTTCACCAGTCTGTGGGTCAAGGCCCTCAAGGCCCGCAAGGCCCGCAAGGCCCACCAAGGCGGCCTGACCGTGATGCCCGTGATGGGCACCGACGAACTCCACCTCACCGACGGCGACTGGCGCACCGTGTTCACCGAGGGATGCGCGTGGGCGACGTGAAGGTCAAGGATGCCTACATCCCAGGCGCAGGAGCAGTGATGGGATGTGCGGGGTCGGGAGGATCGATCCTGGCAATGAGTTCGGCGATCGTCCCCAACGGGTCGAACTCGGAGAATTCCTTGCGTAGTCGGAGGGCTCGCTCCGCATACTCGGGGTTCGCCAAGACATCCGGGACAGCGGTGCGGATGGCTGATCCGTCGGGTTTGCTCGTCTTCAGGTCTATGCCCGTGCCGCTCCACTCAACCCTGGCCCCCACTTCCGGTTTGTCCTCCGTGCTGCCGGCCACGACCAACGGAACACCGTGATTGAAGGCGGTGTGCACGCTCCCGTAGCCGCCGTTTGTGACCAAAACATCGGTGTGCGGGAGCAGATGTTCGAAGGATATGAAGCCGGCCGGCCGCGCGTTGGCCGGAACGTCGCCCATCAGCCTCCTGACGAGGAGGGGGCCATCGAGGCGGCCGGTCACCGCGACCACGAGCACGTCGTCGTCGGCCAAGGCCATGTCGGCGTGTTCCGGCCCGGGGCGAGTGCGCTTGATCATCGAGTCGGCAGACCACCGGAAGTGTGCCCGCAGAAGTTCCAAGGCCCTGGCGCCGTCGCGGTTCTCGATGGCTCCGGCGACGGCCAGGCGTTTGGCGGTGACCTGCTGCCGGTGCTCCTCGGCGGACACGTGCTCCATCGCCCACGTGGGCTCCGTTTGCCGGCGAAGGTTGGTGGCCATCACGGGCTCAAGTCGCTCTCCATGCTTGGGGCCGGGCCTTCGCCCAGGGCGCGTTGGGAGCGGAACGTGGCCGGGACGCCCGGGGACGGGAGGGCCGGTTCCGTGCCGGCGCCCCCCTTGGGATGCGCGGGGCCGAAAGACCTGGCGACCAGACGGGTGAGCACTGGGTCGACGGCCGGGTCGGATACCGGTGTCCGGATCCCTCGTTCGCGAGCCACCCCGATGGCGTTGTTCAGGACCGGTGCGCCTTTGGTGGCGGGCCGAGCACCCGGCTCGCGTGCCGTAGTGACGCTGTCCGGCGTGGCGGGACGGACCGCAGCCGGGCGGGGCGGTCGCGTTTGCCCGGCGGGTGCGAAGGTGGGGCCGGGGTCCTCGTGTGTCGGGGCCGACCCGTGTGTGGCGGGCTCACGCCCCGTTGGGCGGAAGAGCAGGTCGCCCTCGGGCTTCCGGAACAGCGTCGCTTGTCGGGCCATCAATTCCACCGCGGGTTTGAGTTCTTCGGGCACCAGGTGCGCCACCCGTTCGTAGACGCGTGCCACGGGCTCGTCGAGGGCGGATCCCGCCTGCATGTGAGCGACGCCGAGTTCGATGGTGAAGCGCAGGAGGTCCCGATGGGTCATCTCCTGCAGGTGCGCATCTATCAGGCGGTCGGTCATCCGGTGCTCGCCGGATGGGCCCTGGGCGTGGACCAGATCGAATTTTCTCATCGCTCTGTTCGACGATCGTACGTACATCAGTCCCCGGTCGACCAGTTCGGGGTCGTCGATGATCCTGGCGGCGATGAACTGGGCCTCGACGGACCGGTCGTGGTCGTCGGAGGCGACCAGGTGTCCACCGGCGACGAACCGGGTGAGGACCGCGTGGGCGCTGATCGCCGCGGGAGCGGCGATCATGGCCCCGACGATCTCGTGACCCTCGCCGTCGCGGCGCAGGGTTCTCGCGGGCAGTTCGAAGTCCCGGTCCAGTCGTGCGGTGGTCTCCATCAGGACGTGTCGGCCCACACCCCTGCGGTGTCGGTCGGCCAGTAGCGCCATGACCCGGTCGCGCATGTCCTGGATGTCGGGCATCAGTTCGGAGGCGGGGCCCGTGGGGCCCAGGGCCCGGGCGGCCTCGAAGTTGGGGTGGATGGCGTAATACCGGTCCGCGTCGACCCGATCGCATCCGCCGTCCGCGTCCAGACGCGCGGCGATCTCTTCGGCCAGGGTGGTCTTGCCCGCGCCCGGTTGCCCGATCAGGAACCACGCCTGGGGCCGTGCGACACCGGGACCCGCAACCTCGGGCAGGAAACGCGGGACCAATTCGTCCCGGAACGCGCGGTCGAAGAGGGCCTGTTCCCGCGCGCCTCGGCCGTTCAGCAGCAACCGCCCGGGAGGGTCGAGCATCGCGACCGCCGTCCACCTCGATGCCAGGATGGGGAATCCCCAGCCGGCGAAGAACCGAACTTGAGCCCGTCAGCGTAGGGTCTCCACGCGCCGGGCGCCACCGCCTCGGTGCCCCCGATGCCACCGTGTGGCAAGGGGATTTGCATGTCCACGTGCGCGTGTGGAAAGCCCGGCCGGACCCGGTGAGCGCCGACGCGGTGTGCAAGTGGTGTTCCGGGACCGGTGGTGACCGATTCATGCGCGCGGGATGGGGGGGCGTGCGCGCGCACTGCTATCCATGTCGCGCCGAAGTCTGCGAAACGCCATTGTGATGCCTGCCGCCCCTGGTTTGATGAAGCCCGCCCAGGACCAGACCGGTCAGCGCGTCGACCACATCATCCACGGACGCTCGCCCGCGGTTCAGTTCGGCGGCGAGCGCCTCGGCCGCACCCAGCACGCCGGCACAGCACAGCCGAAGGGCGTCGGGCTCAAGGTGCGCGTACGGCCGCAGCGCGGCGGCCATCAGGTCCGCATAGCTGTCGGTCATCTCCTGTCTGCCCGCCTCCATGTCCGGATTGCCCTTCAACGCTGCGGAAACGGCGTTGAGCTCCGGCATGTCGGTGGCGCAGGCGAAGTACGCGGCGCTGATGACGCGGGCGACCTCCTCCGCGGCGGGCGCGGCGCCTTGCAATGCCTGGATAACCGAGGCCCGGTGGCGTTCGTCGAGGCGCCGGTAGAGCGCGAGCAGCAGGCCGGGGCGGGTGCCGAAGTGGTCGTACACGATCGGCCTGCTGACGCCCGCAGCCTCGGCGAGGGTGACCAGCGTGAGCCCGTCGGCGCCCTGGGCGCGCACGATCGCCACGGCGGTGTCGAGCAACTGCTCCCGCCTGGCCGGCTTGGACAGGCGGGTCGGTGTGGTCGCCATGTTCCTCCCTTGCTGTCGCCCCCAGACTATGTTACAAAACGTAGGTTACAAAATGTAGGTTAGTGATTGCGAAGGAGACTCACCATGGGACAGCCCAACTCGGTTCTGATCCTGGGCGGTTCGGGGCAGGCGGGTGCGGGCGCCGCCGCCGTGCTGCGCCGATGGCACCCGGAACTGCCCCTGACGCTCGCGGGCCGCGACATCGGCCGCGCGCAGCGGGTCGCCGACGAACTCGGCGCGGCCACAGCCACGACCGTCGACCTGCGGCGCGCCGATCTGGGCCTCCCGGCCGACGGAGAATATCTGGCGGTCGTCGCCGCGCTGTGGGACAACCGGTTGCAGGGGCTGCGGTACGCGCAGGAGCGCGGGTTGCCCTACCTGAGCATCTCCAGCGGCCTGGTGGACATCGCACCGGAGATCGTCGCGAGCGCCCAACGGCCGAGCGGTCCACCGGTCTTGGTGGCGAGTCACTTCTGCGCGGGAATCGGTGTTCTGGCGACGCTGTACGCCACCAGGGAGTTCGAACGGATCGACACGATCCGGATCGGCGCCGTCCTGGACGAGTCGGATGCCGGCGGCCCGGCGGGGCTGGCGGATCTGGAGCGATGGGCCACCGCCACCTCGGCCGGACTGGTACGCCGTGACGGCGTGTTCACGTGGGTCGCCGAGCCCGATGCACGGACGGATGTGCCAAGTACCGACGGGATTCTCGTGCCCGGCCAGAGCATCGCCATCCTCGACGTGCCGAGTCTTGCCCTGGCGACGGGAGCGCCGAACGTCCGCTTCGACTTCGCCGTCGGTGAGTCCGCGGGTCGGCGACGCGGCGGCCCCGCCTCCGTCGAGGTCCGGATCGACGTCGAAGGGACCGGCCCGGGAGGGCAACCACGCAGCTTGCACCGCTACCTCGTCCATCCGGAAGGGCAGCGACCGCTGACCGCGCTGGGCATCGCCCTCGGTGTCGAGCGACTGCTCGGGCTGCGCGGCGAAGCCGTACCGCCGGGTGTCCACACCCCCGAGGCGCTGCTCGACGCGTCCTACGCGGCCGAGCGGTTGGCGGAAATCGGCGCCGAGTTCGTCGACGCGCCCGGCGACGAATGAACGCCTGTCACCCAAGGGGCGAGCCACCGCACGACCCGGCACACATCCCCACCCGAACCTCAGGCGCCCGGTCGCCACTTCCACCTGCGGCCTGTCCGGACTCCGGATGATCTCGTCCACCCCCAGCGCGTGCTTGTGGCAGCCGTCGGCCAAGCGGTAAAGCTCGGCCGGCGCCCGCGGCAGCGGTCCGACAACAGCCGCAGACCGAATCACACATGCCGCAACTCCGCGGTCGCGGGTACCACCCACTGATGAAGCCGCGCATCGCCGCCACCGGGTCGCGTGCCGCGTCGTTGAGCGTACGGCGGCACGGACCTCGGTCCGGACGCCGCACGGCCCCGCGTGCTCCACTCCCCCACCGGCGCGTGGCCTTCCCGCACCCCGGCGGCGCCGGACGTCCCCCGAGGCGTCCGGGCCGCCGCACCCTTCCGGCCCGGCAGCCGACCGCCCGCGCCGGGCCCGACCGGCAGGTGCGCGCCGCAACCGAGGCGTGAGCTGCCGCGGGACCCGGAGCGGGTGCGTTCGTTGGACACGGGCGTGGAGACCATGCATCGGCACACGCCCCCGCACCACGCGGCGGGCCACCAACCGTTGGCGTTCGGACAGGCGAGCTACGCCGCGGCCGTCGGCGGGGCGATCGCCCCGCTGGTCGAGCACGCGACCGTGGTCGTCGACCACGCCCCCGGCCGCGCGGTGACCGCCCACGGCGGCACCGACGCCGGCATCCCTCGCGCGCCCGATTCGTGTCCGGGCCCGGGAACAGGTCCATTCCGGGCCCGGGAACAGGTCCATGCGTCGCGCACAGAGCGTCTCCAGCAGCTCCCCGAGCGGCACGTCCTGCGATTCTTCCAGGACCTGTTCACCGTGTTCGGGTCACCACACCATGACGAGGCGGCCGACGGGCGGACTACCAACGCACGGGTGGCCGGTGGCCGGAGCGGCCCGGCTCGGCCGACTGCGCCGCTACGGCAGATCCCGGCGCATCAGGTCGGCGTAGGTCTCGCGGCGCACCACGGCGCGGTGTGCGCCGTCGCGGACGAAGACCACCGGCGGGCGGCGCGCGCCGTTGTAGTTGTTGCTCAGCGCATAGGTGTAGGCGCCGGTGACCGGCACGGCGATCAGATCCCCGACGCGCGGGTCCGCCAGCGGGACGCCGGCGCTGAGGGTGTCGCCGGACTCGCAGTGCCGGCCCACCAGGCGGCACAGCTCACCCTCGCCTGTCGGGCGGCCGGCGACGGCGGCCTCGAAGCGCTGCTGGTACAGGGAGACTTCGAGGTTGTCGCCCATGCCGCCGTCGACGGCGACGAAGGTGTGGCCTCCGCCGCGCTTGACGGAGACGACCCGGTACAGCGAGACGCCGGACTCGGCGACCATCGAGCGGCCCGGCTCGATGAGGATGCGGGCGTCGGCGGGCAGCACGCGTCGGGCGGCGTCGGTGACGGCGTCGAGGTACGCCTCCACCGTGGGCGGTCGGTCCGCGTACGTGTAGCGGGAGCCGAGCCCGCCGCCCAGGTCGTAGACGGCGAATTCGCCGAGTTCGGCGACCGCCTCGACGGCCTGCGCGAAGGGCGCGAGGTCGAGGATCTGCGACCCGACGTGCACGTGGACGCCGTCCAGCCGCAGCCGGTCGCTGCCGCGCAGCCGCGCGATCGCCGCCCGGGCCTGCGGCAGGGGCAGACCGAACTTGGAGCCGTTCTGGCCGGTGGACACGGCCTCGTGGGTATCGGGGCGGATGCCGGGGGTGACCCGGACCAGCACTCCCTGCTCCCCCGCGGTGCCGGCGAGGATCTTCTCCAGCCGGTCGATGTCGTCGAAGTTGTCGACGACGACCGTCCCGGCGCCGGCCTCGACGGCGAGGCGCAACTCCTCCTCGGTCTTGGCGTTGCCGTGGACGACCAGGCCGGCCGGGTCCGCGCCTGCGGCGAGGGCGAGGGTCAGCTCGCCCTCGCCGGCCACGTCGAAGTCGAGGCCCTCCTCCACGAGCAGCCGGATGACGGCGGTAGAGGGGAAGGCCTTGGAGGCGAAGACGGCGCGGGAGTTCGGCCAACGGGCGGCCAGGCCGTCGGCGTATTGGCGGGCGCGGGCGCGGACCGACGCCTCGTCGAGGATCAGCACGGGAGTGCCGTAGGACTCGGCGAGTTCGGCCGCCGGTACGCCGCCGATCGCCAGTCCGCCGTTCCCGTCCCGGGTGGTCCCGGGCGGGAACAGCCCCAACAGTTCTCGGTCTGCCTGCGTCTGCACCGTTGCCATCCGCGCTCCTTGTGCCACTGATCCGTCCCGCTCTCCTGCCATGCTCCCGCTTCGGTCACGGCGGATCATCGTTGACATCGTCAATGCAGGTCGCCCAATCTTGACGCCCACAACAGTCCATCGAGTCGGGGGTGCACCATGCGGGAGTCCGGCGCTCGGGGCCACCTGCCCGTCCGTCAGCTCGTGGACAACATCGGCCCGGCGCTGCTGCGCCTGGTCCAGGAGGGGACCGGCAGCGGCGGGCCGCTCACCGACATCGCCATCCATGCCCCGGGTGCGCCGGCACAGCTCGGACCCGGGTACGTGGTGCTCGGGGTCGGCGTGACCACGGAGGCCGAGCTGCGTGAGTTGACCGCGGCCATGCGGCAGGCCGGCGCGGAGGTGCTGGCGGTGAAGGCCCCGGTGCCGCCGTCGGCCGACGACCAGCCGGCGATCATCGAGGTCAACCGGGACGCGTCCTGGATGCACGTGGCGACGACCGTCCGTGAGCAGCTGCTCGAGTACGCGAGGACGCGCGTGCGCTCCGCCGGCAGCGGCGCGGAGCTGTTCGCCCTGGCGAACGCGGTCTACGAGGCCGTCGGCGCCCCGGTCACCATCGAGGACCGCTTCTCCGCGCTGGTCGCCTGGTCGGAGGGGCAGGACCGGACCGACTCCGAGCGGATCGAGACCATCCTGGGACGGGCCGTGCACCAGCGGACGCTCGCCGAACAGCGCGAGCGTCAGGAGTTCGAGCGGCTCCATGCCGGCACCGAACCGGTGTACATGGAGGCGACCGGGGCGGATCAACTGGCAAGGCTGGCGATCGCGGTCCGGGCCGGTTCGGACGTCGTCGGCTACATCTGGGCCGCCGTCACCGGGCCGCTCGACGAGGCGGCCACCGCCCGGCTGCGCGAATTCGCGCCCGTGGTCGCGCTGCAGCTGGTCGGCCTGTGCACGGAGACCAGCTATGCCCGCCGCCAGCGCGGCGAGTTGGCCGCCGCGGTACTCGGCGGGGCGGCCGACCCGGTGGAGGCGAGCCGGCTGCAGCTGGGCTCCGGCCCGGTCTGCGTCCTGGCCGCGGCCCCGCGACCGGCCGGGAGCACGGGCTCCGACGCGCTGGACGCCGCCGGGCTGCGCCGATTCGCGGACACGCTGGAGTACTTCCTGGCGGCCGTGCACCCCCGTTCAGCCCTGGTGGCGGGCACCGGAGTGGTGTACGTACTGGCCGCCTGGCCTGCGGGACACGCCACGGCCCTGGAGTCGGCCGTCGCCCTGGCCCGCGACTTCCTCGCGCGGACCCCACTGGCCGGCGACTACGTGGTCGCCGTCGGCGGCCCGGCCGAATCGATGGGCAGGATCGCCGCCGTGCGGGCGCAGGCGGACGCCGCGCTGCGGGCGCTGCGGCACCCGGCCGTCCGCGGACCGGCCGTGCGCGCCGTGGAGGACATGGCGCTGGCGGTGTTGCTGCTGCACCTCGCCGACGCGACCGAGGCGCTCGGCCTGCCGGACGCCGGCGGAGCGCTGCGCCGGCTGCGCCGGGAAGAGGGCCCGGACGGTCCGCTGGCGGCGACCCTGGCCGCCTACCTCGCCGCCGCGGGAGCCACCGACACCGCGGCGGAGGCCCTGCACATACACCCCAACACCATGCGCTACCGGCTGCGCCGTATCCGCGAGGTCTCCGGGCTGGACTTCGCCGATGCCGACGCCATGCTGCTCGCGCACCTCCAACTCCGGGTGCGCGAGCTGCGGACGGGCGCTTCTCAGGGCTCCGGCTGATCCCGGAACGAGCGCGTGTAGCGGCACCCGTCCAGGTCGACCCAGAGCACCGCGCCGTCCAGGGCGGGGCCGGGCGTCAGGCGCTCCGGCAGCCGGGGGTCGGCTCCGACGCGGAACGTCCCGTCGTCGAGCGGGACGAGTTCCGGCTCGTCGCACGGCGCTTCCACGCCGGTCGCGGCGACCATGTGCAGTCGTCCCGCCCGCTGCACGATGCCGAAGCTGGGATACCAGGGGGTGTAGCTCCGGTAGTGACCTGCGAGTGCGTGCGGAGGAGCGGTCGGCGCGGAGTGGCTGGGGCCCAGTGACTCGGGTCCGTAGAGCCAGCGTCCGTCCAGAGAGTGGTGGTAGGCGGACCATCCCGGGTGATCGCACACCAGCCGCCCGTCCCCCGCGTCGTACAGCCTGCCGGTCACCTCGTCCGAGATGAGCGAGAGACGGTCGTCCCCCGTGGCCTCGACGCGGATCCGACGCGGCGTCGTTCCGTGGATCCCGACATAGCGCTGGGCGTCGGGGATCCGCTCCGGGTCGAACAGCGCCGGGTCCGCCGGGGCTCCCTGGACGACGGCGAGCACATGGCGGGCGAAGCGGTCGATGATCTGGCACTCGCCGGGTGCGTTGGTCAGCACGGCGACACCGTGCCCGCCGTCGGTGTCGACGGCGAGGTACGAGCGGTATCCGACCATCCCCCCGGCGTGCGTCAGCCAGGTGCGGCCGTCGATCACTTCCACGTCCACGCCGAGCGCGTAGCCGCAACCGACCGCGTCGGCGGGCACCGTGACGATCTGTCGGAAACTCTCCGGCCCGATGATCCGGGTGCCGTCCAGGGTGCCCCGGCCCAGCAGCATGCGGGCGAACAGGCCCAGGTCGGAAGCGGTTGCCAGCACGTTCCCATCGGCCGCCGAATACTCGAAGAAGCCGGCCGGCGCGAGCGGGGCCGACGGCAGCGGCGGCCGGTCGTCGCGCAGGAACCGGTACCCGGTGGCGAGTTCGGCGATGTCCTCGTGTGTGATCCGCGCCGCCGAGTCGCGCATGCCCAGGGGCCGCAGCAGCCGTCCGGCCATGGCGTCCGCCAGCGATTCCCCCGTCACCTGCTCGACGATCAACCCCAGCAGGTTGTAGCCCTCGTTGGAGACCCTGTTGCCCAATTCGGGGGAGTTTACGTCGATCACCCGGTCGGAGTCGGCCGACGAGGGGATGCTGCTGATCAGGGGCGCGTGAAGGGGCCGCCCTGCAACAGGGGGTGGTCTGTGTCGATGGGCTCGGCTTCCGGCAATGTTCCCGAGGGGACGAGTGCGGTCGCACATGCCGCGTTCCCGAAGGGGTGTCTCGCGATGCGGATCCGTGACCGACTCGGGTCCGTGTTCTCGAACGAGGAGTTCCGGGAAGCGTTCGGAGATCGAGGCCGTCCCGGTATCTCCCCCGGGCAACTCGCCCTGGTCAGCGTGCTGCAGTTCGTCGAGAACCTGACGGACCGGCAAGCGGCGCACGCGGTGCGGGCCAGGATCGACGTGAAGTACCTGCTGGGTATGGAGCTCACCGACCCCGGCTTCGACTTCACCGTGCTCACCGGGTTCCGACAACGACTGCTGGACAACGGCTTGCAAGAGCGGGTACTGGACCTGCTCTTGGAACGCCTGGCCGACGAGGGCCTGGTCAGCGCCGGAGGGCGGCAACGCACCGACTCCACTCATGTCCTGGCGGCCGTCCGGCGCCTGAACCGACTGGAGTTCGTCGGCGAAACGCTCCGGGCCTGCCTGGAAGCACTGTCCGCGGCACATGCCCGGTGGCTCGCGAACTGGATGGACCCGGTATGGCAAGAGCGTTACGGCGCCAGGATCGATGCCTACCGGCTGCCGTCCAAGCAGTCCGAACGCGACCGATTGGCCCGGCAGATCGCCGTCGACGGCTATCGCCTACTCGAGGCCGTGCACGCTTCCACGACACCGGCCTGGCTGCGCGAGATCCCTGCGGTGGCCGTGCTGCGAACGGTCTGGATCCAGCAGTTCACACGATCCGTCACAGACGGATCGCAGGAGGTGGACTGGCGCGGTAAGGACGATCTGCCGCGGGGCAGAGCGCTGATCGCCTCGCCGTACGATCCCGAGGCCCGGTACTCACACAAGCGGGGCTCTGCCTGGACGGGTTACAAGGTCCACGTGAGCGAAAATTGCACCGGCTCCGGGCAGCCGCATCTGATCACCCACGTGGTGACCACGGATGCCACCGCGAACGACGCGACCGCTGTCGAAGGGGTGCACGATGCGCTCACCACCAAGGGCCTCAAGCCCGCCGAACACCTCTTGGACTCGGGATACTCCTCCGCCGAACTCCTGCTCACCGCCCCGATCGAACGCGGAATCCGTGTGATCGCACCGGTCCGGCCGAACAGCACTCCGCAGCAGGTCGGAGCCACCGGCTTCGGAAAGTCCGCGTTCACTATCAACTGGCAGTCCCGGACGGCCAATTGCCCGTCCGGCCAGACCAGCCGCTACTGGACGGCGGGACTCGACAACAACGGCCGCGACGCCATCAGAATCCGTTTCGCGACCGCGACCTGCTCTCCCTGCTCCGTCCGTGACCAGTGCACCCGCTCCACCCGATACGGTCGACAGCTCACCGTCCGGCCTCGGGAACAAGACGCTCTGCTCGAACGTGTTCGCGCCGAGCAGAGCACCGAAGCGTGGAAGGAACGCTACGCCGGCAGGGCCGGTGTCGAGGGGACCATCCACCAAGCCGTCGCCGTCGGCGGCATGCGACGCACCCGCTACCGCGGCCTGGGCAAGACGCACCTCGGCCATGTTCTGACAGCTGCTGCAATCAACATGATCCGGCTCGACGCCTGGTGGACCGGCACCCCGCTCGCCCAGACCAGAACTTCCCGACTTGCAGCACTCGAACTCGCCATATGAACGAATTTGGCAACAGGGTCCGTTGGAGTAGTGGAACAGCTCACCCGGTTCGGCCCAGGTCCTCGCATCGCGCAGCGCGTAGCCACGTGCGGCGGCATCGGGCAGCGCGTCGGCCCCGGCCACCAGGCCGGAGGTGTGCTGCAGAAGGTGCCGGACGGTGATCGCGCGGGAGCCGCCGTTCGGGGCGAACCAGGGCAGGTGGTCGGCGACCGCCGCGTCGAGGTCCACCTTCCCCTCGTCCGCCAGGATGCCGAGCAGGAAGGCGGTGAAGGTCTTGCTGATGGAACCGATCTCGAACCGCGTGCGACGGGAGACCGGCGCCCCGGACTCCGCGTTCGCGAAACCTGCGCTGACGAACGCGGACTCGCCGGTCCCATCGACGACGCTGATCGCGATTCCCGGCACCGGCCGGCAGGTCCGCAACCGCTCCGCAAGCCCGGAGATCACCCGTTGCACATCCATCAGACGCCCGCCTTCCGTGAACGGAACCCCGCGAACCGGTCCGGACCCAGCTCGACCTGGGAGAAGTCGATCTCCGCGTCCGGCCGGTCGCCTTTGACGAACCGTCGGCACAGCGGGTACAGCAGCACGGCCAGCAGCGACACCGCGACACTCGTGCCGAACGTCGCGGCCTCTTCGACCGCCGTACTCCACGCCAGGTACACGATCATCGCTGTGGGCAGCATGACGACCAGGACCGCGCCGAACCGGCCGCCGGGGACCCGAACCGGCCGGAGCATCTGCGGATATCTCCAGCGCAGGACCAGGAAGGCCACGAATTCCAGCAGGATCGAGGCCAGGGTGAGCAGCACCGTGGCCCGCAGGATCGAGCTGAAGTCGACGGCGGAAAGCACGATGACGACGGTGGTGCTCGCCAACAGCGCACCCACCGGCGTGTTGAATCGTCTGCTGTCCCGGGCCATCCAGCGCGGCAGGTACGCGTCCGCGGCGAGCGCCCGCGGGACCCGGGTGCTCGTCAGCAGGATCGCCATGAACAGCCCCACCAGGGAGAGCGCCGATCCCAGGGAGATCAGCACCTTCAGCCAGGTTCCGCCCAGGGCGTCGCCGACCACGACGAAGTCGCCCTGGACCCAGTCGGCGGGCGAGCCCTGGTGCAGCCCGCTGCCGATGGCGGCGAGGGTGGGCAGCAGGTAGCCGGTGATGATCAGCGGAACCGAGATGGCCAGGGCCCGGGTGTAGGTCCGGTGCGCGTCGGCGACCTCGCCCAGCACGGTGCTCGGGCCGTCGAAGCCGAGGTAGAGCCACACGATCACGCTGAGCGCGGCGGCCACCGACGAGTGGACGCTCTGCCCCGGCGTCGTGAAGGGCGAGAGCACGTTGATCCCGTTGCCGACCGCATGCCAGATGCCGAGGACCGTCAGCACCGCGAACGGTGCGAGGACCAGCAGCATCATCCCGACCGAGTACTCGCTCACCGCCTTGGAGCCGCGGTAGTTCAGGTACGCCATCGGGACGATGAGGGCGACGGTGACGATCCAGTGCAGGTCCACGACGAAACCGCCGTGGAACAGGTCCACGATCACCAGCCCCTTCCCGCGGGCGATGTCCGGGACCCAGGTGGCCAGGTAGTCGACCAGCAGGATCGGGTAGAGGGCGAGGTTCAGCACCGACCCGATCGAATTCCAGGCCCCGAACACGAATGCCGCACCTCTGCCGAGCGCGATCTTCGTCCAGTAGTAGTAGCCGCCGTCGACCGGTATCGCGGCACTCAACTCCGCTGCCACCAGCGCGTTCGGCACGCCGAAGACCACCGGTACCAGGACGATCATCAGCAGGGTCAGGCCCGGGCCGGCACCGGAGAGTGAGGCTTCGAGCCCGAAGGGCCCTCCCGACACCGTGAAGAAGAAGATTCCGACCAGCGGCAGCACGCCGATCGTGCGTCTGCCCGCGCCGGGCGCCTTCCGCGTGATTTCCGACGGGGTCAGTTCGGTCATCCTGGGCTCCACTCTCCGTCCGCGCCTGGTCGGCACAACGTATGGGGGCGTCACCGGGGCCGTCCTTGTCGTGCGCGCCAAAGCCGTGGCCGGTCGGTTGTGGCTGCCATCAACGCCGGGCTGATCCACGCCGAACGGTCGATGAGACGCACGACGCGATCAGGGGCGTGGGCCGCTGCCCACAGTTGGACGAGGTAGCGCTCGCCCGCCGGGTCGCCGGCGCTGCCGTCGTATTCCAGGTCCCTTCCGCGCGCGCGGACCCGGTACGTGGCCGCCCCGTCGGCGCCGAGGGGCAGGCGTGGCCGACCAATCAGGCCGCATGGCTTCCGTGGTCGAATTGCTCGAATGCGAGGGCCGAGGAGGGCCGGCTTTCGGCGGGGGAGGCGGTTCTCCGGTATCGGCATCGGTCCCCGTCGTCACCGCGGGTCTCGAACGCGCCGTGTCGGGGAGCCTTTCCGCTGAGCCCGGTCAACGCACCGCCCTGCCGTGTGCCGCGTGCCGCAGCGCACGGTGGGTGGGGGAGTCCTCGGCGGCGGTCATCACCACCAGTTCCAAGGCGTGCGGGCCGGGCAACACGTACACGGTGTAGTCCAGGCTCAGCGGGCCGGCCGCGGGGTGGTGCAGTTCCTTGTGCCCAGTGGTCGGTCCGCGCACCTCGTGCTCCCCCCAGAACTCGACGAACCGGTCGCCGTGCGAGGTCAGTTCGGCCACCAGCCGGCTGCCGCGCGGGTCATGCGGGTTGTCCGCGACCGCGTCGCGCAGACGATGAGCGTTGCCGCGCGCCACCGCCGGCCAGTCCGCGTACAGCCGCCGTGCGCGCGGATCGCGGAACGCGAACCATGCGAAGTTGCGCTGCTCGGCCGGGAGTTCGGCGAAATCGGTGATCAACCAGGAGGCCGCGGCATTCCAGGCGAGGATGTCCCGGACCGGGCTGACCACGTAGGCGGGCCACTCCGCCAGCGCGTCCAGCAGACGCCGGGTCGCCGCGGGCACCAGTGGCGGCTCGACCGCTTCGGTGAGCGGCCGGGGCGGGCCGGCGGCGAGGCGATGCAGATGCCGGCGGGCGTCCTCGTCCAGGTGCAGCGCCCGGGCCAGCGCGTCCAACACCTCCGTCGAGGGTCGGCGCTGGCGGCCCTGTTCCAGGCGGGTGTAGTACTCGGGGCTGATCCCGGCCAGCGCGGCGACCTCGGCCCGCCGCAGTCCGCTCAGTCGCCGGGCACCGGTGCGCGCCAGTCCGACGCTCTCCGGGGTGCGACGCGCGCGCCGCGAGCGCAGGAAGTGCGCCAGGTCCGGCAGCGGCGCGGCCGGATCGGTCTCGGCGGCCCGCTCCCGCGGTGCGGTCCCGGTCGGGGGTGTCGTCCGGGACGGCGGTACGGACGGTACGGGTGGCGCCATGTCCTCCAGTATCGGTCGCGGCTCCCGGCAAGGACATCCCCGGGGGTGGCCCTGCGAGGGCCGGCCTCGGGCGGTATCTGGTCCGGCGGTCTGCTCCGGCCGAGAGTGGTGCCCGGGCGGTGGCCCGGTTCGGACCGGGCGCCGCGCATCGTTCGCGATCGGTCCGCCTCGGACCGGTGCGAGGCCGCCATCACGTCCAGCACGGAGTTCGCCATGCCTGCACCCGCCTTCGAGCCTGCGTCCGCGCCGGCCGCTGCACCTCCCGGATCGCCGTCCCGGGCATCCCTGGTCGTCCTGAGCGCGGCAGCCGGTCTGGACGCGGGCAGTGTGGCGGTGCTCAACAGCGCGCTGCCCAGCATGGGGGCCGACCTGGGCACGTCCGCGCAGAACCTGTCCTGGGCGGTGACCGGGTACGCGCTGGCGTTCGCCGGGCTGCTGCTGTGCGGTGGCGCGCTGGCGGATCGCTTCCGGCGCCGGCGGGTGTTGATGGCCGGCCTGCTGACGCTGACCTGTGGCGCGCTGCTCGCGCTCGTCGCACCCGCGTTCTGGCTGGTCGCGGTCGGTCGGGTGGTGCAGGGTGCGGGAGCCGCGATCACGATGCCGGCGGCGACCGCGCTGGTGGCCGATGTGTATCCGAGCGGGCCGGCACGGTCGCGCGCGTACGGCGTGTTCGCGTCCGCCCAGGCGGGCTGCTACGGGGTGGGCCTGGTGCTGGGCGGCGTGGTCACCAGCGCGGTCGGCTGGCGCTGGGTGTTCGTGCTCCAGGTGGCGGTGGCCGGTGCGACCGCGGTGGCGGCGTGGCGCCGGTTGCCGGCGGGTACGGCCGGTCGCGCGCGGCGTCCGGACCCGGTGGGCTCGTCGGCCCTGGTCGGGGCGATCGTGCTGCTCGTGCTGAGCGCCGACCTGGCCGCACGACCCGGCGTACGTGCGCTCGCGGGCGCTGTGTTCGTGGCCGCCGCGATGGCCACCGCGGTGTGGTGGCGGCGGGGTCGCGACCGAGACCCCGGCGCGGTGCTGCTGGATCGGGGGCTGCTGCGCTCGAGCGGAGTGCGGACGGCGGCGATCGTGGCGGCGGCGTTCTACTTCTGCGTCACCGGATCGTTGTTCCTGCTGCCGCTCTACCTCCAGCAGGTACGCGGGCTGAGTCCGGCGCAGTGCGGGCTCGCGGTGTTGCCGGTCAGTATCGCGGTGGCAGGCGCGGCGCTGCTCTCCGGCCGGTTGCTCCCCAGATTCGGTGCCGGACCGGTGCTGGTGACAGGGGTGCTGCTCACCGCCGGCGGAGTGCTGCTGTGGTGCCTGGCCGGAGCCGATACGTCGTACTGGGGGCCGGTCGCGGTCGGACTCGTGGTGAGCGGGATCGGTCAGGGCTTGGCGTTTCCGGCGATCACCACGACGGGTCTGCGCGACGTGCCGCCGGCCGCGCACGGCACGGCATCGGCGGTGACCGTGACCGCCCTTCAGATCGGCAGCGGCGTGGGTCCCACCGTCCTGGCCGCGATCGCCGGCGCGGTCGGTCCCACCGCGCACGGCGATCCCGGGCCGATCGGCCACCACGCCGCCTACGCGACGGCGGCGGCCGTACTGACCCTGGTCGCCGTTCCGGTGGCGGCCCGGATCGGTCTCCGGCGCGCGGCGAACGGGCGTCGGCCCGAGCGGTCCGGCGACCGCTGAGGCCGGGCTGACCGTTCGTCGGATTTCCGGGCAGGACAAGGGCGTTGGCGTGGACCTTGTCCGACGGCGCATCCGGGGTGGAGTCCGGACCGCCACGACGCCCCAGCCGGATCCTGGGGGGAGCAGTATCCGCTCCAGGAAGCGGGGCAACCCGGCGTCGTCCACGGCCTGCAACCACGGGATCGGCGACACGAGTCGATCGAGTCCCCGGTGACCGTCTCCTCCGGGACCGCACGCAACGCGTCCGGCACCGGGTCCTCGACCAGGCACGGTCCAGGCGAGCGCCGCGCCCACCGCACCTCGGCCGGCCGCGGGCGTGGACGTCCCCGACCTTCCGGACGAGACGCGTTCCGCGGTGCCGGCCGGCCGAGTTCCGGGACAGCCAGTGCCTTGACCCGGCTGTCCCGAACAGTCCGGGACAGTCCGGGACGGCCGCGTGCCATTGACCCGGCTGACGCGAAATCAGCAAGCTGTGAGCAGTCCCGCCGGACGCGCAAGGATCCCGCCCCGAACGCGTCAAGCACTTCGACGGCCCGGGACAGGCGATGCCGCTGCGCCGGATCCGACCACCGGTCAACAAACATGTGTCTGCGCGATGGCTCGGCGAATCCCGGCGGGAGCTCAGAGATTCCCTACCCGAACCGACAGGGAGCAGCCCTTCAGGCGAATGCGCACGCCCGGGTGACTGCGACTCTCGGTGCGGTGCTCGCGCTCGGCACGCTGTCCGATATCCGAAAGGAGTGCGCATGAGAATCCGCTCGTCCTTCGCGACGCTCATACTGAGCGCCACCTTCATGTTCGCTACGACCACTACGGCGACCGCTCTCGACCGTTTCGATGCAACTACATCCGACCAGGCCGCGATCGAGGCCGGACCGCCTACACGCAAGGACAGCACGCAGCGTCCCGTCTTCTTCGTCAAGGGGTACACGCCCGGCGACGCGTGCGGCAGTAAGTGGAACTCCGCGGCCACGCTGTTCAACAGGTCGGGCTGGGAGGGCCCGTTACACCGCGTCGGCTTCTACGAAGAAGACGATCCGGAGTGCGACGTTCGCATCGACCCGGAAGGGAAGGGCACCGTCGACACGTCCCTGAAGGATCTGGGGCGCGGGCTGGCGTGGAAGATCCACGACATGTACTCCGTCAAGGGGCAGACCGTCGACCTCGTCGGGCATTCCATGGGAGGGCTCATCATCCGTGCCGCGCTGGCTGGATACGCGAAGGGCGACCCCACCTGGCCGGACACGCTGTACGTGGAGGATGTCGTCACCCTGGGCACTCCGCACAAGGTTGCTTGGATGGGCGCCGGCTGCCTCGCCAACCTGCAATGCCGGGAGATGTACTACCCGCGCGGAGCCTTCCGGAGTTGGCTCGGGCCGAAGCTCCACCAGGCGCAGGGGGGAACGGACTGGACTCTTGTCGGCTCGAATGCCGACTTCTCCGTCAGCGCGGGGAATGGCGCCCCCACCGACGTCGGGGCGCAGCACCTTGTGCGGTACTCGGAGCGAGCGGACCTTGACCACAGCCAACTGCGTACGGTCCGCCGGGCCGGCGCGTTCCCACTCCGATACACCAACAACGGTGGCGCCTGGGGAAGCCAACGGGATGGTGCCGCGCCCTTACGAGTGACGATGAACGCGCTGTACTGGCACAGCCGGTGGTGAACCGGCCCGGTTCGCCGCGACGGTAACCGTCGCCGTCCGTCCCGTCGCCATGGCCGACGGCGCACCACTGCCCTAAGGTGCCCGCACCGAGGGCGCCTATTGAACGGGGGCGGTTGGGCAGACATCACGGAAGCCGGTCTGGCTGTTGCGCCGCCACTGAACGCGCAGGTTGCGGGGCGGCTGGGCCCAGTCACCGGTGAGCATGACGGGGGTGTCGTCCCGGTGGTGACCGGGACGACACCCCCCGTCGGGGTTGTACTGCCGGCGATAGGGTGCAAAACGTGACACGCCGGCGCGTTGGGAAAGCCGACCGACCAGAGAGACCGGCCCGTGCCGCGCCGGAGGGTGGGCCGGCGTGGGCGACGTCGCCTGGGACGAACGCCTCCTCGCGGTCGAAGAGTTCGTGCACGATGTAGTCGAGGCCGCCCGGTTCCCGCACCGACGACGGCGGGTGCAGGGCCTGGTGCCTCCTGTCCGGGGCCGCGAACACGCTCTCCGTGGGCATCGCGCCGGCCGCTTGGGCGTGGCCCACCGTCCGTCTGGGCGACATCCGGCGATGGTGGAACCTGGCCCCGTACGCGGCCACCGTGGTGGTCTCCTGGTACGCCCTCACCCGGCTCCCGGCCGGGGAGAGCGATTGAGAACCGGAACGGTGACCACCACCAAGTCGCGAGAGCCGGATGAAGGCCGCCTGTACGCGGTGATCCGCTGGCCGGCCCGGATCATCGCCGTGATCGTCGTGGTCCCGCTGCGACTGCTGTGGGAACTGCTCAAGCTGATCGGCAAGGGGATCCGGATCCTGTGCTGAACGTGGTTCCTACGCCCGATCCTCAAGGGCCTGAAGATCCTGCTGTGGGACTGGTTCGACGCGAATCGACCGGTGCCCGGCGGGTTCGTCGCCTCCCGGCCGGCCGCGACCGCGAGGCGTTCGAGCACCGCCGCGGCCTCGGAGCGCCATCCGGGAAGAATCGGCACGATCAGCGGCGGCGCGGCGACCGGCGTGGTCGGCCGATCGTGGTCGAACCCTCTGGAGACCACGCCCGCGCCGACGAGCACGGCTGCGGCGCCCAGGGGCGCGAGGACGTAGCCGAAACGGCGCCGAGCGTTCGGGCGCGGACTCGCCACAGGGTTCGCGACCTCGGCGAGGTGATGCAGGAAATGGGTCCGCAGCTGCCGGTGCCGCTCGTCGGTCAGGTCGGCGACCACCGGTGCGCGGAGCGGACCCTGGTCGATGTACTCGGTGTGATCGGATTTCACGACGTCTTCTCCCTTTCCTGCCGAACCGCCGGAAGGCGGTCGGCCCTTGGCTGTCCGCGCGGTGGGGACGGGTTGCGTCTCCTCCGCCATCAGGTCGCGCAGCTTGCGGCGGGCGCGGGACAGCCGCGAGCGCAGTGTGCCGATCGGTACGCCCAGGGCTTCGGCCGCCGCGGCGTAGTCGAGTCCCGCCCAGACGACGAGGGTGAATACCTCGCGTTCGGGCCGCCGCAGGCGCGCCGGCGCACGGTGCGCGGCGGCCAACTCCTCGGCGTCGGCCGATCGTTCGACGACCTCGTCGGCAAGATCGGGGACCGACTCGCAGGCCGGGATCCGGGCCAGGGCCGCCTGATAGCGGCGGGCCGCGCGGGCGCTGTTGCGCAGGACGTTGACGGCGATCCCGAACAGCCAGGGGCGCAGGCTTTCGCCTTCGGGGGCGACCTTGGCGCGCAGCCGCCAGGCCTCCAGGAAGGTGAGCGAGACGATGTCGTCGGCGAGGGAGGGATCACCCGTGACGCGGGCGGCGTGCCGGTGTATGACCCTGGCATGGGCGTCGAACAGCGCGGCGAACGCGTCCGGGTCGCCTGCGCGTATTCGGGGTCTGAGTTGGTCTTGGTCCACACCATGCTCTGTCCGCGCGGACCTGAGGGTTCCCGGTTTCGGCCGACTGGCTGAGTCTGCGCCACCGCACGATAGTCATGGAACTGCAAGGTCGGGCTACGCCGCGTTTCGACCAGGCACGCCGGGAGCGTCGCAGCACGGTCCAGGGGGTCATCCAGGCGCGGACGGCCCGGATCACCCGGGCCCGCCACGGCACTGGGGGCGGCGGGGCGGTTCGGGTCCCCCTCCTTCTCCGGCGTTTCCTTCTCCGGCGTCGTCGCGGGGCTGCGGCGCCGGGGCGTTCCTCGACCCCCGTTCGGTGAACCGGACCTCCCAACAGAACGAGAACGCGCAGTTCACCAGAGTCCGATGGCGACGGATCACCGGGTCGGAGCGGACCTGGAAGTCGGCCCTGCCGAGTTCGTCCTTCATCTGCTTGCAACTCTGCTCGAGCCAATGACGGATCCCATAAACGCGGACAATCTTCGTCAGGCCGGCTGCGGGGTGCGGGCCTTCGTCCTCGCGTGGCCCACCCGGGCGGGGAAGATTGGTGGCGCTGGACCAGCACGAAATCCCACTGTCGAAGTCCTGGCGGACTCTTGACATCCGACCTCGCCCATCCAGGATCACCGACAGAGTCAAGGTCAAAGCGAGCGTTGGGCTTTGAGGTCGATGCCCTTGTCCTGGTGCGCGGCGACGTGCCGGATGGCCGTCATCTGCCTCGGAATCCCGACATTGACCTCACGGGCCGATCCCTGCCCTGGGCCGGCCAGCGACGAGAGCGGGAGGAATGCGGTTGCGGCCAGTGCGGCGGGAGCTTGAGCCGACGTCCCCGCCGATTCCGCGTCCAGGGCCGTCAACCGGTTGCGCACGGGAGCGGCGATCACTTCCTCGCCACCCATGGGACGGGCGTCGGTCGCCTTCGCGGCCTCGGGTGCCTTGGGTGCCTCGGGTGCCTTGGGTACCTCGGCGGCCTTGGGTGCCTCGGCGGACCTGTGTTCCTCGGCGGACCTGTGTTCCTCGGCCGACGGGGCGGGCGAGGGGGCGTTCAGACCGAGCCAGGGATTGCGGGTCGGCCGCACAACCGTCGTCGGCTCGGATCGGGGCCCGTCGTGGGACGGCGCGGCGACCCAGCCCCGGGACTCCAGGGCCTTCCGGGTGGCGACGTGCTGGAGATCGCGTCGCAGGTCGTTGTCGAGCAGCGTGTCGTCCACGTCCGTGGCCAGCAACAGGTCTTTGTCCCCGGGAAGTCGGCCTTCCCGCTGGAGGCGTTCGATGGTGGGGACGAGGTCGCCGATCTCGGCGACCACAACGATCGTTCCCTGTTCGATCGCCCGGGCGAGCTCGGGTTCCTCACCGCGTTCGAGTTTCGCCACGGACTTCTGCGCGTGGGCGCCGTACTGGACCCACAAAGCGGTTGCGTTGGGAAACCGCCGCTGGAACGCGATGAGGTTCCTCGTCCGGTCGTCGACGACGACCATGTGACGGTTCCCCGCGGCGTCCTCCACCTTTTGCATGTTCTCGGGCACCGTCTTGTCCGGGGCGATCGCGGTGCCCACGTACAGAGGCTCACCGAAATCGCGGCTGACCTCGACGGGCGGAACCACGGTCGGCGCGATGCGGGGATCGACCATCCCGATGTCGCCGAGCTTGTGATGCTGGTGCTTCGGCTCGCCCGCGGACCAGGCCAGGACCTCCACACCGCGTCGGATCAGTTCTGCCAACTGCTCCCGGGCATGCGGCAGGAGGGCCTGCGCAACGGGGACGCCCCGGACGATGGTGTCGGACACCGTTCGGACGAACCGGTCGCGGTCCGGGGCCGGGCCCATGTCCAGCGGGGCTTCGAGAGCGGCCTGTGTCGTCTCGCGCAGTACGGGGACCGGCGCCCCCTCGGGGAGCCGCTCCCCGATGCCCGCCCGCACTCGGTCGGGAAAGTAGAGCGCGTCATAGAGACGCTCGGCCACCTCGTCGGGGGCACCGTAGCTCTTCTCGCCGACGCTGCTGCCCCAAGCAT
Source organism: Embleya sp. NPDC050154 (assembly GCF_044460165.1). Taxonomy (NCBI): domain Bacteria; kingdom Bacillati; phylum Actinomycetota; class Actinomycetes; order Kitasatosporales; family Streptomycetaceae; genus Embleya; species Embleya sp. NPDC050154. The sequence goes on along the minus strand of NZ_JBITJP010000004.1, from coordinate 315,528 downwards.
GTTCGATCTTGGCCGCAACGAGTCGGGTACGAGCGTCGAAGACAGCAGGCTCGGTGGGAGAAGCGTCGCGTGCCGAGTCCACCACTGGCGGAGGCCTCACTTTCGAACATCGTGGGCGTCCGCCCGAGTACGGGAACCTGGCGGGCCGCGGGGCTTTGTCCAACACTTGCCCGACCCGAGCGGGGTCGCGCTCGGCGGTGCGTGGACATGGAGTTGCCGCGGGCGGGCAGGGGGCCACATGCCGTGCGGAGCCATGTCGGTTCCCGACGGCGCGTGCCCTTCGATGTAGGACGTTAACGAGCGGCTCGCGCGCCGGAATCCGTAGAACTACGGTACCTCGGCTGCGTTTCGGGGGATCCGCAGGCCAACGGCCCCCATCAAGCCACCCCTGGCCCATCCGCGACGCCTCGGCCACGCCGAATTTCGAGCGGCCTCGAATCCTCTGCGCCCGGTGGTGATCGTGGGCATCGAGGATCATCGCCTCGTCGCGGGCCCGGGCTCCGCCGCCGGGTACGGCGATTCCCGCAACGTGCGGGGGCGTTCGACGCGCGCGGTGGCGTGCGACGACGTCCCTGGCCCGGCTCACATGGGCGTCCGCCTCGACACCGTCGCCGAGAAGCTCCCGATACGCGCGGCCACGCGCGGCCGTCGAGGTCGGCACGGCACCGGGCAGCGGCAAGATCACAGCCGCGGCGAGCCCACTCGCGAACGCCTGCCCGCCCCGAGTGAACCTGGGCGCCTATCGCGGCCCGAGACGCGTTCCTGCGGGCTTCCTGCGGACCCGACGCTTCCGGGTGCGCCCCACACCGGCGTGTGACGGTGGCGGGGCAGCACGACCGGGCCTACGTCGGCGTCGTCCATCTCGCGGACACCGCCGCCGGCGGAAACATGGGCCGAGGCGCGATCCGCCCGCCACGTTGCCCGGCGTTCGGGGAGGTGGGCGGTATGTCCGACAGCCCGCAGCCTCCGTCGAGGGTCGCCGGTGGCGGAGACCGCGACCTGTCGTGACCGGGCGGACGCGGGCCCCGACGCGGTGGCCGCGGTTCGCGTCGGGCGTCGCGAGGTGTTCGTCCAGGTGTCGGGCATTGCGAGGTATTCGTCCGAGTGTCGGGCGTCGCAAGGCATTCGTTCGAGCGTCGGGCGTCGCGAGGCATTCGTCCGGGCGGCACACGCCCTCGCGGGATTCGGCGTTCGCCCGCGCGTCACGCGCCTTTGCGGGACCCGGCGTTCGTGCCGGGCGGTGTGAGTGCGTACGCGTCCGGGCCTTCCCCCTTGCCTCGGCCGAGGAGGAGGGGCACCAGGCATGCGGCGGCCACGCTGATCCCCGCGGCGGCGAGCAGGGCCGTGGACGTGTGGTGTGCGGAGCTGCCCATCAACGGGGCGGCCAGGAGCGAGCCGAGAGGAGCGCCGCTCAGGTTGACGGCGGAGGACACGGTCGTGACGCGTCCCGACATCGCGGGGTCGGTCAGGCGCTGTCGCAGCGTCAGGAAGGCCACGTCGAAGATCCCACCCGAGGCGCCGACGGCCACGAGCCCGGTGACGACGATGATCGTGGATTGCCCGGTCGCGAGCACGGCCAGGCCCACCGCCTCCACTGCCATGCCCACGGCTAAGAGGAGCGGTTCGCGTCCGTTGCTGTCCAGGCGCCCGAGGATCAACCCGGCGACGATGCCGGCCACGCCGGCAATGCCCAGGAACACGCCCACCGTCGCCGCGCCGCCGCCGCTCCGGGTCACCAGCGCGATCGGGATGACGACCTCGTGGATTCCGTTGGCGATGTTCAGGACGCAGACCACGATCGCGAGATTGCGCAGCCGCCGATGCCGCAGGAGATATCGGACTCCGGTTCGGGTGTCCTCGAGCAGCGAGACCTTCGCGGGCGCGGGTCGCGGGCCGGCCGGCCGGGTCAGGGCGATGCCGGCACCCACGGCCAGGGGGATGGCGACCATGAGCAGGGCGGATCGGGCGCCCATCCACGCGGTGAGCGCACCCGCGGCGGCGGGGCCACCGATCAACGCCGTGACGTAGGTTGCGCTGTCGAGCCCGTTGGCCCGTTCCCATAGAGGTTTCGGCACTCTCAGTACGACCAGGCAACGCAGGCCCGCGTTGGTGAACGGGCTGGTCAACGAGGCGACACAGACCAGCATGACGAGCAGCACGGCCGGGAGCAGGCGGTGTTGGCTCAACAGGGGAATCGCCAGCGTCACCGCGCAGGCCACCGCCAGGTCGACGCCGACCAGGCGTACCGGTTCGCCGCGGTCCAGGAAGGCTCCGGCGAAGGGGCTCACGAGCAGTCCCGGCAGGAGACGACAGCACAGGAGGACCGAGGCCAACGCCGGGGAGTCGTACTGCTCCAAGGCGAACAGCAGCAGGGCCACGTGCGACGCGGCATCGGCGAATCGCCCGAGGAAGACCACGAGGATCAATGGCCCCAGGTCGCCCATGCGGATGAGGTCCCGATAACCCGGGACCGGCGGCGGGTGTGCTGCCGCCGCCGATCCAGCCGGTCCCGCCGGAACCGAGACCGGTTCGGGCTCGGTCATTCCGGGAGGCGAAGAGCCGACGGCATCACCTCGGCGAGATGGTTGCGGATCTCACCGAAGGCGTGCAGGAGGTGATCGATCTCGGCGTCGGTGTTGGCCGCCGTGACGGTGATCCGCAGTACTTCACTGCCCTGTTCGACCATCGGATAGGGGCAGACGGTGACAAGGATGCCGGCTTGGAAGAGGCGATTCGCGGTGTCGACCAGAACGCTGCTGTCGCCGATGACGACGGACAGGATCGGGAAACCGCTGGTGTTGTCCACCGTGAAGCCCAGGTGGCGCAAACCGACCAGCGCCTTGTCGGTGAGCTGCCACAGACGGTCCCGCAACACGTCGCCGCGGCGCTCGTTGATGTCGAGCCCTGACCACAGGGTCGCCAATGAGGCGGTCGGTGACGGACCGGACAGGTCGTAGGGGGTGGCGAACGTCTTGATGAACTTCTGCATGGGGGCGGAACACGCGACGAAGGCGGCGAGCGAGGAGTACGCCTTGGAACAGCCGCCCACGTACACGACGTTGTCGTAGCCACTGTCGAAGTGGCGCACGATGCCGTTGCCGGCACGGCCGAGCGGGGCGCTTTCGTCCGGCTTTTCCCCCACGACCCCGAAGCCGTGCGCGTCGTCCACGTAGACCACCGCGCCGAATTCGGCGGCCAGGGCGGACAACCGCTGCATGTCGGCGTAGTCGCCGGTCATGCTGTAGACCCCGTCGACGAGGATGAGCTTGCGGGGGTTGTCCCGGTGCTCGTGCAGGAGTTCGCGGAGCCGCTCGAAGTCGCCTTGGCGGAAGCTGACGAGTTTCGCGCCGTTGTCCCGGGCGATCTTCGCGCCCTCGTACATCGTCTCGTGCCCGGACTTGTCCAGGAGGATGACGCCCGTTCGACCCACGAGGGCCGGTATGACGCCGATGGAGATCAGGGTGACCGTGGGCAGGATGAGTGTCTTCTCCGTGCCCATGAGATCGGCGAGCCGCTCCTCCAGGTCCACGTACAGGCGCGGACTGGCCACCAGCCGACACCAGCTCGGATGCACGCCCCAGCGCGCCACCGATTCCGCGACCGTGGCGGTCATCTCGGGATCCAGGTCCAGACCCAGGTAGTTGCAGGACGCGAAATCCACGACCCAGTGGTCCTCGTCGACGCGGATACGCCGGCCGTCGATGCCCTGAGCCGTGACGTCGTACTGCCGGACGGTGTCGAAGAGGCCTCCGATGAGTGCTCGACGGCTCTCGCGGACGCTCGCCGAAATCATCGCGTCGATGGCGCTGCTCATATTGTCTTCCTCAACGATCGGTTGTCGGTCCGGGTTTGCCGGAGGTACTCGCGCCGCCAGACCTGCTCGAAGCCGAGCTTCAGGGCGGCGGGTCCCGATTGGGCGTCCAAGGCGGTGGTCAGGTACGCGTGTCGCGCCCCCGACTCGCGGGCCGTTTCGAGCCGTCGACGCAGGAGCGCCGAGTAGATGCCCTTGCGGCGGGCGTGTGGTTCGGTGGCGGACTCGCAGATGAAGGCCATGTCCCGGCACAGGCCCATGGCGCCGGTGGCGACGGGCTCGCCGTCGAGGGTCACCAGCAGGAGGGTGAGTTCGACACCGCGGAGCCGGCGGCGCGTGAGGTTGTTCGCCAACCGACTCCGAACCGACGCGGACAGATCGTTGTTGTCGCCGTTGATGCGGAGGAAGGTGTCCAGATCACGACCGTGCGGGTCGATCTCGAGGATGCGCACGCGATCCGGTTCGACGCGCAGGACTTCGTGATCCGGGCGCTCGAACGCGGTGTCGTCCGTGAGGTCGTACCCGAACCAGAGTTCGTCCTCGGTGGGGACGGGCGAATAGCCGTGCGCACGGGCTCGGCTCGGCAGGTCCTCCGGTTGGTTCGGATCGGTGTAGAGGGCGGGGACCATGCCCCGCCGGCGATAGAAGTCCTCGACGGCCGCGAAGGTGTGGTCGCCGGAATCGGACACGGCCTGCGCGCAGTTGTAGAAGGCGTCGGCGTCCGCGAGGTGCGTGAGTTGGTAAGCCTCGTCGTCGAGCAGTTCGTCGTAGTACAGACACCACCACACGAGGTTGTTCGCCCGAATGGCGGCGTGTGCGGTCGGTGGGCTAGGCATGCGTCGCCTCCCGATCGAGTTCCGCGAGCAACTGGCGGTCGGGTTTGCCGGACGAGGTGAACGGCATGTCGTCGAGGTGTCGGAAGGTGTCGGGCAGCATGTGTGCCGGCAGCCGGTCGGCCAGGTGCGCGCGCAGCAGTTCGGCGACGAGAGGGTTGCCGTCGGGCGTCGTGTAGTAGACGCGGATGCGAGTGCCCAGGAGCGGGTCGTCCGAGGGGACGGGCAGCGCGACGCAGGACTGGACGGCCGGGTGCGCGACGGCCGCTGCCTCGATGTCGCCGAGTTCGACGCGGAACCCGTTCACCTTGACCATGTGATCGCGTCGACCCCGGTAGTGCAGTATCCCGTCGTGGTCGCGAACCGCGTGATCGCCGGTGCGCCAGAACCTGGCCGGCGCCGCGTGGAAGGGGCTGAGCACCGACTGCTGCGCGGTCTTGTCCGGCTCGCCCAGATAGCCGATCGTGTTGGTGGCGCCTCGGCACCACAGCTCGCCCAACTCGCCGGGCCCGCACAGTCTTCCGGATTCGTCGACGAGGATGATCTCGACGTTGTCGACTTCCACGCCCAGCGGAATGGGCGCGTCGGTGCGCAGGTGGTGCTCGCGCACCCATTGGCACGTGATGATGTTGGTCTCGGTGGGTCCGTAGATGTTCGCTATCCGTACGCCGGGCAAGGCCGCTGCCAGGGACCGCAGTTGGGGTGTGGGAAACGGCTCTCCGGCGTACATCACGGTGCGCAGCGCGGTGGGCGACTCACCCAGGCCGCCTCGGTTCATGAGCGTCACGAACGTGGACGGCGTGGTGTAGAGAATGGACGCCCGTGAGGCCGTCAACAGGTCGACGTACGCCCGATGCCTCGCGTCTCCGGGGCGGTTGCGCTCCCAGTCGAAGGTGATCAGCGTGGCACCGGCGGCGATGGTGTCGAAGACGTCGAAGACGGACAGGTCGAATCGGAAGGGCGCGCGGGACATCACGACATCGTCGGCCGTGAGCTCGAACTCCTTGCGCATCCAGTCGACGAATGCGCATGCCGCGCGGTGGGTCAGCATGATGCCCTTGGGAACCCCGGTGGAGCCGGAGGTGTACAGGACATAGGCCAAGTCCTCGTCCACGACCCGGCGATGCATCGGGGCGGCGCTGTGCTTGGCGATCACATCGAAACCGTGCGTGCCGGTGTGCGTGGCGCCCGGGGCGCAGAGCGTGACACATTCGAGGCCGGGGGCGTCGAGTATCTCCCGGTGGCGGTCGAGGACGGCCGGCTCGGCGATCAGCACGTCGATCCCGGCCTGGTCGACGATTCCCCGCAGCCGGGCGGTGGGGCTGCGTTCGTCCAGGGGCACATAGGCGTAACCGGCTTTGAGAGCGCCGAACACGGCCGCGATGGACCACGGTGTGACAGTCGCGAGTACGCCCACATACGGGCGTTCGTTTCGGGCGGCGCTTTTGGCATCGACCAGATGATGGGCCCAGCGGTTGGACAGGGCCTCCAATTCGCCGAATGTCAGAGTGGTCCCGTCCTCGTGGCGGACGGCCACCGCGTCGGGCGTTTCCCGTGCCGGTTCGGCGAGATACTCGTGCAGGAGGCGAGAAACGGTCCTGGCGCTGTCGCTCATCGGAGAAACTCCCGGTCGGTTTCGGGCACCACATCGAGTATCCGGACGTCGACGAAGCGCCCGCGCAGCGTGGTGTGATTGCGATGCGGCGGCAAGGCGACCGATACGCGGCGGCGAGTGAGTGAGGATTCGACGGCCTGTGCGGCATCGTTTCGCGTGTAGCGTTCCAGACACCGGTCGTATACGGCGCGCCTTTCGGATGCCTCCGCCGTTTTGCTCCATGTGGCGATGGCGATGAGATCGTCTGCGGCACAGAGTTCGGTGAGGATTTCCAATGTGGCATCCAGATACGGGAAGACGTTGAAGTGGAATATCCAGACCGCAGGACCGACGGGGAGGTGCTCGGGTCGCACGGTGTCGAGTCGCCGACGCAGGAGCAATCCGCCGGGATCCGGCTCGGTGGCGGGCGCTCGGCCCGCGAGTCCGGGCGCCAGGTGCGGATCGACGCAGACGTAGTGGTATCCGAGACGTCGGGCCATGTCCTGGTACTGCTGACTGGCGTCGCCGATCGCGATGAGGCTGCGGTATGTGCGCCGGCGGTTCGTGGTCAGATATTCCTCGACCATGGTGCGTTCCTCGCCGATGAATCCCTGAGCAGCAGGAAGCACGACCTTGTCGAGCATGGCCCCGAACGGCGGGGGGAGGAGAGTCCCCGTCTGGAGGACCGATGCTTCGATGCTTAATGTGTCGCTCGATCCGAGCGACACTGCTTCGACCGAAATGATCGTGCCTTTCGTTCGCGAGGCGACTGCGCACGACGAAGGCGCCTCGTGACTGCGATGCGAAATACCGCGCTCTTGCGAGCGAATCTTTATCAGGATCCGGGGAATCCACAAGAGGGTTGCGCATCCATTTTCGGAGCGAGTGGATTGACTGCCTCGATGCATGTCCGGTGGCGCCGAAGAAACATTCTTCCCTGTCCTGGAGACTCCGGAGGACGAACCGTGCTCGCCGGATCGCAATTTCTTTTGGAATATTTGCACGTCGGGCAGGTGCTGGGAAGATCGACTGGCGTAATTATTTCTCGGCCTGAGGAGTAGTGTCACTCGCGGTGAATGGGCATATAGCGGGTTCTCGGCTCGGCTACGCCGCACCCAGAGGCTGAGCCACGCCGCACGCCGCACGCCGCTCCCCGCGTGCCGCCGACGGCACGCGCCACGCCCGGTCACGTGATCGTCGAGCAGGCCGCGGGCTGGTCCGGGGATGGTCGGTCGCAGCGCCCGTACGGCAAGGTTTCGTTGTTGATCACAGACGTTAGGAGGCGGTTCGCGGTACGTAATCCGTAGAACTACGGGACTTCGGCGGCGGTTCGGTACATCCGCGGGTCGACGGCCCATCGAGCGCACACCCGGTCCATCCGCGATGCCTCGGTCGACGCCGAGGCCCGGCGGCTTCCGCACGCCCACGCTCGTTGCGTCCCCACGCCCGGAGCTGGGAACCGGGCTGGAGAACCCCACCCGACCACCGTTCCGTTCCCCCCTGTCCGTCCGCGTGCTCCGGGAACAGCACCGGATCCATCGCGGCCCGGAGTTCGGCGCCCCCGCTCGTAGTCGCGGGTCGGCAGGGCGGCCCTGCCCGGCCCGGTGAGCCGGTCGGCCGCGTCCGTACGAAAAGCCGGTTCCTCGGCCAGGGCGCGCTCCACCGGAGTCTCGCTGCGGGACAGGTCCTCGCCTGCGGTGACCAGCGTGTAACCGAGAAACCAGGTGGCACGTGCGTCATCGACCGGGTCGTCGGCGACCGTCACCGAGGTCGAACGGGACATCGGCGCGCGACCGTCGGATCCCGTACTACCGGGCTCATCACCGCGGTGAGTTATTGCCGGTGGCGGGATGTCCGTGGCAGCTCGGTCAGTCGGCCGTCCAGCCGCGGAAGATGCCGACGCAGCCGCGGACGGACAGTTCGTGGTGATCGAAGTGCCGATCGAGCTGCGCACGGAGGTCGTCCAGGGTGTCGCCGTCGTTGTGGAACGCCCCCTGCTTGTTGAGCAGCCGCATCGCCTTGCGGGCGGCGAGGGACACCGGGACGCCGGCCGACAGGACCGTGGTGCCGAAGACGACACCTCCGGGGCGGACCACGGCCGCGGCGTGCGCCAGCACGATCCCCTTCTCCCGCAGACTTCCCGGGATGCAGTGCAGCAGATAGCTGATCCCGACCGAGTCGTGCGAGCCGTCCGGTACGGGCAGCGGCTCCAGCACGTTCGCGCGCACCGTGGCGACGTGGTAGCGGCGCAGGCGATGTGCCGTGTGGGCCAGGGAGTTGGGGTTGAGGTCGACCAGGGTGATCCGCGGGTCGGGCACCGGGAACCGCGCGTGGTGGAGCAGGTACCCGCTGCCCACGCCGATGTCCATGTGGCGCGCACCCACGCCGGTGTCGTACAGGCGTCGGGAGACCGTCGGCGGGCAGCGCCACAACAGCGGTGCGGTGCCTCGGTACACCACGAGGTCGTAGAGGTTGAGGAAGGGTTTCGAGTATCCGGCCTGCCCGTCGAGGACGGCCTGGTCGAGGTGGTCGAGCGGCTTGTCGTGGGCGCGTTCGAGCGGCTTGGTGTCGAGGCGTTCGAGCGGCTTGTTGTCGCTGGTGCTGTCGGACGTCATCATGCTCCTTGGGTGCCTCGGGGTGGTTGGCTGTCGTGGTCTCGATGCGAACCGCCGAGCCAGTCGCCCACCGCGCGCAGCACGGGGCCGCTGTGCTCACGGATGATGGAGAAGTGCGTTCCGGGCGTGTCGACTGCCGTGTGCGGCAGATGCCAGCGGGGCCGCCAGTCCTGCGGCGGGTCGTCGAAGCCTGCCTCCGCGGCCCGTACGAGTAGCGTCGGCGCGCCGATCTTCGCGGGGGTCCACGCCTGGAACAGACCGGTGTAGTGCGCCAGCGCCGTGAGGTGGGTGTCGTCCTCGGCCTCCTGTGCCCACGGCTCGTCCGATGCTCCGGATCTGCGAGCCGCTTCGATCCGGGCGTGGAGGTGTCGGAGCATCGCGCTGCGTGGCCAATGGCTGTCCAGGAGGACGACGGCGTCGGGACCGGCTCCGCGTGCTTCCAGAACAGCCGCCGTGGCGTGGGCGATCCAGCCGCCGGCGGAGTAGCCGAGGAGGACCACGGGACCGCCGTCGGCGCACCGCACGACACCGTCCGCCTGGAGTTGTGCCAAGACGTCCACGGATGCGGGCAGCGACTCGTGCGGACCGAAACCGGGCACCGGCAGTACCCAGACGTCGTGCTCGCCTCGGGAAGCGGCCGCGAGTCGGGCGTACTGGGATGCTCCCGAGCCGACGGCGAAGGTCGGGAAACAGACGATGCGGGCTGCGGAGCCGCGTGCCAGCCTGACCTGCGCCGGCCGGAACCGCTCGTCGGGGTTGTCGAAGATGGGACGGAACCGGGCGATGCGTCGCATCAGTTCCTCGAACTCGTCGGTCCGGCCCAGGTCACCGGCGCGGGCGAACAGGGGGCCGAGGGTGAACCCGGCCCCGCCCGTCCCGGCACGTGCCGGCTCCGCGCCGCCGGTGTCCTCGTCGCCCGCAGGCCCCGTTTCCTCCCATCGCTCGACCAGGTGTCGGGCCAGGGAGGCGACCGTGGGGTATTGGAAGACGAGGCCGGGCCCCAGGCGCAGGCCGGTGTCCGCGCCGAGGCGGTTGCGCAGGTCCACCGCCGTCAGCGAGTCGAACCCCAGCTCGGGCAGCGGCCGATCGGCGTCGACGGTCTCCGGGTCCGCCAGCCCCAGGACCGCGGCCACGTGCGTACGAACCCACGCGACGACCAATCGCGCCCGTTCCTCCCCGTTCGCGGCCGCCAGGCGCTCCCTGATCTCCCGGCCCCGATCCGGCCGCACCGACCCGTACTCGCCCGGGGGCCGGACCGCGCCCATCGTCGGACCGCCGCCCTCGGGCCAGTATCGCTCGCGCCCGAACGCGTACGTGGGCAGGTCCACCAGGCGGGCACCGCAGTCGGCGAGCATCCTGTCCCACCCCACCGCAACGCCCCGGACGTGCAGATGGGCCAGTGCGCCCAGGAACGCGCCGAGTTCGGTGTCGTATTCCGGCCCGGGCATCGGCAGAACGGTGAAGTTCTCGGCCGCGGCGGTCGCGGCGTCTGCGGCGGTCGCGGCGTCTGCGGCGTCCGCGCCACCCGTGCCGTTCGTGTCCTCGGTACCGTCCGTCGGAGCTGCGGCGCCGGGCCCCACACGCTCCGCGAAGGTGTTGTCGGCCCCCATCCGAAGGCAGACGCACACCCCTTGCGACCCGAGCCCGCGCACGGCCTCGGTCGGCGCGCCGTCGTCCCGAATCAGCCGCACCCAGTACTCCGACGAGGACAACTCCTCGTACGTCACCGGCCGGCCCGTGCGGCCGGAGGCGAGCGGGGTCAGCGGCCGGCGGAAGGTCAGTTCCTTGACGGCCCGTCGCACGCCCTCCCCCGCCGAGTCGTCGGACACCGCCGAGTCGTCGGACACCGTCGGGTCGGCCTGCGCCGCGCACTCCGACGCCCGGCCGAGGGCGACGACGAGTGCGGCCGCGTCGGTCAGGGACAGCACGCCGGCGCAGTGCGCGGCGGTGACCGCACCGACGGATCGCCCGAGCAGCAGCCCGGGTTCGATCCCCCAGTGTTCGAGGAGCCGAAACAGCGCCACCTCCCCGGCGAACAGCGCGCCCTGGGCCGGGATCGGATCCTGCGGCGTCTCGCCGTGCCGCGGTGGAACCTCGCCCTGCGGGCGGTCCAGCCGTGCCGCGATCGCGGCATCGGCCTCGGCCAGGGCCGACGCGAACATCGGGATCCGCGCGGACAACTCCTCCACGAGTCCGGCTCGTTCCGCCACCGGTTCGCGCGGCGGACCGGAGAACAGGAACGCGACCCGGTCCCGGCCCCGCACCATGCCCCGGACCAGCCCCGGTGCGGATCCGTCCCGGGCCAGTTCCGCCAGCGACACCAGCAGGGCATCCCGATCCCGGCCGAGGATCACGGCGCGGTGGGCGAGGCCGGCCCGGGTCGCCGCCAGGGAACGCGCGACGTCGACCGGTGCGAGTTCCGCGCGCTCGCGAACGAACCGGCGCAACCGGCCGGCCTGCGCACGCAGCGCGTCCGAGGTCCCGCCCGACAACACCCACGGCACCGTGGGCAGCGTGGCGAACGGGTCCGGCGCCTGCCGCGGCGAACCCGGAGGCCGGGTTTGCGCATGCCGATCGCCGGACGTCTGCCGCGCCGGCCCCGCGCTCGATGGGGTCGGTTCGGGTTCACGCACCGCGTCCGCGTCGTCCGGTGCGTGCTCCAGGATCACGTGCGCGTTGGTCCCGCTGATCCCGAAGGACGAGACACCGGCTCGCCGGGCCCGACCCGTATTCGGCCACGGTCGCGCCTCGGTGAGCAGTTCCACCGCGCCCGAGGTCCAGTCGACGTGCGGCGTCGGCTCGTCCACGTGCAGGGTGGGCGGCAACACGCCGGTGCGCATCGCCATCACCGTCTTGATCACCCCGCCCACCCCGGCCGCGGCGGCGGTGTGGCCGATGTTGGACTTGAGCGACCCCAGCCACAGGGGGGCGTGGGCCGGCCGGCCCTGCCCGTATGTGGCCAGGAGGGCCTCCGCCTCGATGGGGTCGCCGAGCGTGGTGCCCGTGCCATGGGCCTCCACGGCGTCCACGTCCCGCACGGTCAGCCCCGCGTGGGCCAGGGCCTGCCGGATCACGCGCTGCTGGGCGAGTCCGTTGGGTGCCGACAGGCCGTTGCTCGCCCCGTCCTGGTTGATCGCGGTGCCGCGGATCACGGCGAGGACCGGGTGCCCGGCGTTTCGGGCCACCGACAACGGTTCGATCAGGAGCACGCCGACGCCCTCGCCCCAGCCGGTGCCGTCCGCCTCCGCGGCGAACGCCTTGCATCGCCCGTTCGGCGCCAGTGCACCCTGGCGGCTGAATTCGAGGAACGCCCCCGGGGTGGACAGGATCGTCGCCCCGCCCACCAGCGCGGCCGTGCAGTCGCCCTGGCGGAGCGCCTGGACGGCCAGGTGGAGGGCGACCAGGGACGACGAGCAGGCGGTGTCGACGGTCACCGCCGGTCCTTCGAGGCCGAACGTGTAGGCGACCCGCCCCGAGGCGACGCTGGTCGAGGTACCGGTCATCAGGTAGCCGGCGCCGCCCTCGGGATCGGCGGTCAGCAACGGTAGGTAGTCCTGACCGCTGACCCCCACGAACACCCCGGTGCGGCTGCCGGCGACGGCGTCGGGGGCCAGCCGCGCGCGTTCCAGGACCTCCCATGTCACCTCGAGGAGCAGGCGCTGCTGCGGATCCATCGCCAGTGCTTCCCGCGGGCTGATACCGAACAGGAGCGGGTCGAACCGGTCGGCGTCGTGCAGGAAACCGCCCCGGCGGACGTACGTGCGGCCCGGGCGGCCCGGGGTCGGGTCGTACAGACCCGCCGTGTCCCAGCCGCGGTTGCTCGGGAAGGAGGAGATCGCGTCCCGTCCCGAGGCGACCAGGTCCCACAGTTGCTCGGGCGAGGCCACGTCACCGGGGTAGCGGCAACCCATCGCGACGATCGCGATCGGCTCGGCGACGGCGGCCGTCGCCGGCTCGTCGACCTGCTCGGTGGCGCCGGTCAGACGCGCCAGCAGGTACGCGGCCAGCCTCTCGGCCGTCGGGTGGTCGAACACCGCCGCCGGGGAGAGGCGGACACCGGTCGCCGTGGCGAGCCGGTTGCGCATCTCCATCGCCGTCATCGAGACGAACCCGAGGTCGGTGAACGCCTGGGTGATGTCGACGTCCGCCGCGGAGCCGCGGTTGAGCACGGCGGCGGCATGCTCGCAAACCGTCTCCAGGACCAGGTTCCCCCTGCCGCTGTCGGGCAGTTCCGCGAGGCGCCGGCGGAACACGGCGGCCGCGCTGTCGTCGCTCTCCCGGTCCGGGGCGGCGGCGGGCAGCGCGTCGGGCCAGTAGCGGCGGCGCTGGAACGCGTACGTCGGCAGGTCCACCGGGTGGGCCCGCCCTCCGATGTGCGCCGACCAGTCCACCGGCACGCCCTGGACATGCGCCTCCGCGAGGGAGGTGAGGAAACGCCCGAGGTGTCCTTCGTCGCGCCGCAGCGACGTCAACACCGTGCCTTCGCCGACGCTCCCGGGGCTCGCGGCGCCTTCCGTGATCTCGTGCAGGGACACCGCGAGCACCGGGTGTGGGCTCATCTCCACGAAGGTGTGGTGCCCGGCCGCCAGGAGTTCGCGCACGGTCGGGTCGAAGCGGACGGTCTCACGCAGGTTCCGGTACCAATAGGCGGCGTCGAGCCCCGAGGTGTCGACGGGGCCGCCCAGGACCGTCGAGAAGAACGGGATCGAGGCCGCCCGTGGGGCGATGTCGGCGAGGATCGTGACGAGTTCGGCCTCCAGTGCCTCGACCTGGGCCGAGTGCGAGGCGTAGTCCACCGCGACGCGAATCGCTCGCACGCCGTCCTGCTCGGCGGCGTCCAGGAGTTCGGCGAGCGCCTCGGCGTCGCCCGAGACCACGACGGACCCGGGGGCGTTGACCGCGGCGACGGACAGGCGTGTTCCCCATGCCGAGAGCCGGTCGCGGGCCCGGTCCGCCGGAAGGCCGAGGAACGCCATGCCCCCGCTGCCGGCCAGGCGTTCGGCGACCAGGCGCGAGCGCCTTGCCACGATTCGCGCCCCGTCTTCCAGGGACAGGGCACCGGCGACGCACGCGGCGGCGATCTCGCCCTGGGAGTGGCCCACCACGGCGCCGGGTTCCATGCCGTGCGAGCGCCACAGGGCGGCGAGCGAGATCATCATGGCCCACAGCGCGGGCTGGACCACATCCACGCGGTCCAACGAGGCCGCGCCCTCGGCGCCGCGGACGACGTCCACGAGCGAGAAGTCGACGTGCGGCGCGAGCGCTTCGGCGCACTCGTGCAGCCGCTCGCGAAAGACCGCCGAGTCGCGGCACAGGTCCGCTCCCATGCCCTCCCATTGGGCGCCCTGGCCGGGGAAGACGAACACCGGTTTCCCGGGATCGCGTGCGACGCCCGTGACGACACCGGCGGCACTCTTCCCCTCGGCGATGGCTTCGAGGCCCACGAGGTACGCGTCCCGGTCGTCGGCCAGCACCACGCCTCGGTGGTCGAACAGGGTGCGCGAGGTGAGCAGCGAATGCGCGACGTCGGCCGACGCCAGGTCCGGGCGGGTACGTACGTGCTGACGCAGCCGGGCCGCCTGCTCTCGCAGCCCCCGAGCGTTCCTCGCGGTGATCAGCCACGGCAGCGGCCCGGTCTGCGCACGGTCGCCCTCGACGAGCTTCCGCGCGGGGTCGTCCGCGAGGTCGGCAGAGCCGTCGGACTCGACGGCTACGGCGGTCGGGGGTGCGACGAGGGTCGCGGGGAACGTGTCGTCCGGAGACTGTTCCAGGATCACGTGGGCGTTGGTGCCGCTGATCCCGAAGGACGACACCCCGGCCCGGCGCGGCCGGCCGGTCCGCGGCCAATCCCGCGCCTCGGTCAACAGGCGCACCGTGCCCGCGGCCCAGTCCACGTGCGGGGTCGGCTCGTCCACGTGGAGAGTGGGCGGCAGGATGCCTCGGCGCAGTGCCATCACCGTCTTGATGACGCCGCCGACGCCCGCCGCCGCCTGGGTGTGGCCGATGTTCGACTTGATCGATCCCAGCCACAACGGCCGATCCGCCGGCCGCTCCCGACCGTAGGTCGCCAACAGCGCCTGAGCCTCGATCGGATCACCGAGCGCGGTACCGGTGCCATGCGCCTCCACCACGTCGATCAGATCCGCCGACAACCGCGCGGACGCCAACGCCCGCCGAATCACCCGCTGCTGCGACGGACCGTTCGGCGCCGTCAAACCATTGGACGCACCATCCTGATTCACCGCCGAACCCCGCACCACCGCAAGCACCGGATGCCCACGCTCCCGCGCCCGCGACAAACGCTCCAACAACACCAGACCCACACCCTCCCCCCACCCCGTACCATCCGCCCCCGCCGCGAACGCCTTGCACCGACCATCCACCGCAAGACCCCGCTGCCGACTGAACTCCACGAACATTCCGGGGGTGGTCATCACCGAAGCACCGCCGGCCAGCGCCAGGGTGCACTCACCCTGCCGCAACGCCTGCACAGCCAGATGCAACGCCGTCAACGACGCCGAACACGCCGTATCCACCGTGATCGCCGGACCCTCCAGACCGAACGTGTACGCCAGACGACCCGACAACACACTGGCGAGGAAACCGGTCGCGTAGCCCTCGAAGTTCTCCCGGGCCCGATCCAGCAGGAGCGCGTACTCCTGGCTGCTGGTGCCCACGAAGACACCGGTGCGGCTCCCGCGCAGGGAGGCCGGTGTGAGGCCGGCGCGCTCGAACGTCTCCCAGGACACCTCGAGGAGCAGACGTTGTTGCGGGTCGAGCGTCAGCGCCTCGCGTGGACTCACTCCGAACAGGCCCGCGTCGAACGACGCCACGTCGGCGAGGAACCCGCCCTCGCGTGCGTAGCTCTTCCCCGGCCGGTCCGGGTCGGCGTCGTAGAGGCCCTCGATGTCCCAGCCTCGGTCCTGGGGGAAGGGCCCGATCGCGTCCCTTCCGGAGACCACCAGTTGCCACAGGTCCTCCGGCGAGCGCACGTCCCCCGGGAATCGGCAGCCCATCGCCACCACCGCGATCGGCTCCGCGTCGGCGTCCTCCAACTCCCGCAGGCGCGCTCGTGTCTCGTGCAGGTCGGCGGTGACCCGCTTGAGGTAGTACCGAATCCGGTCGTCCGTCACCATGTGCAACCACCTCGTCGAGACGTCACCGTTGTGCCTTGCTCGCGGGCTCCGGCCCGAGGTCAGGAAATCCCCAGCTCCCTGCCGATGAAGTCGATGACCTCCTCGTCGGTCGCCAGGTCGAGCTCGTCCGCGACGGTCGTGGCGTCCTCCCGTGCGTCGGGTGCCTGGTCTCCTGCGGGTGCCTGTTCGCCCGCCTGTCGAGCGAGCGCGCGCAACCGATCCGCCACTCGTTCGCGTCCGGCGGCGTCCAGCGATGTCGCCGCGAGGTGCACGGCCCAGGCGTCCAGGCCGGCCAGGACGGTGTCGACCGGTGCGTCCAGCCCCGACACCAGTACGGCTTCGAGGTGTCGACCGAGGGCAGCGGGGGTCGGGTGGTCGAACACGAGTGTGGTGGGCAGGTTCAGGCCGGTCGCGGCGTCCAGACGGTTTCGCAGTTCCACGGCGGTGAGCGAGTCGAAGCCCAGTTCCTGGAACGGGCGTTGCGGATCCACGTGCCCGGACGTCGGGTGACCGAGGACGAGGGCGATGCGATCGCGCACCAGGTCGAGGATCAGCGCGCTGCGGTCCTCGGCTCCCAGGAGTGCCAGGCGTTCGCGCAGGGCGTGCTCCGCGCCCGGCTCCGCCGCCGTCGCCGTAACGTGGACCAGGCCGCGCAGCAGCGCGGGAAGCGTGCCGTTCTCGGCGGCGGCGCGCAGTTCCCCGGGGTCGAGGTGCGTGGGAACCCACCCGGCCCGGCCGGCGGCGAGTGCCTCGTCGAACAGTGCGAGGCCCTCCTCGGTGGAGAGGCCGCCCGTGCGGGTGTACTCCGCCCGGTCCGTGTGCCCCGACCGCGACCCCATCCCCCCGGCCTCGGCCCAGCGGCCCCATGCCAGCGACGTCGCGGGCAGGCCGCTGTCGTGGCGGTGTCGGGCCAGCGCGTCGAGGAAGGCGTTGGCGGCGGCGTAGTTGGCCTGTCCGGGGGCGCCGAGCGTGCCGGCGGCGGAGGAGAAGAGGACGAACGCGGCCAGGTCCGCGTCCCGCGTCAGCTCGTGCAGGTGCCGGCCGCCGTCGACCTTGGGCCGGAAGACCGCGCCCACTCGGGCGGGCGTCATCGAGTCCAGGACGCCGTCGTCGAGCACACCCGCCGTGTGCACCACGGCCGTCAACGGGTGCTCGGCGGGCACCGATGCCAGCAGGTCAGCCACCGCGCCCCGTTCGGCCACGTCGCACGCCACCGCCCGCACCGTCGTGGCGCCCGCGGCGGTGAGTTCGGCCAGCAGTTCCGCCATGCCCGGCGCGTCCGGTCCGCGGCGTCCGGCAAGCACGAGGTGCTTCACGTGGTGGGCGCCCACCAGATGTCGGGCCACCTGCGCGCCGAGCGCCCCGGAGGCGCCGGTGATCAAGGCCGTACCCGCCGGATTCCACGCGGGAGGCATCGTGAGGACCACCTTGCCCACGTGCCGGGCCTGGGCCAGGAAGCGGAATGCGGCGGGCGCCTGCCGTACGTCCCACGTGGTGACCGGGATCGGCCGCAACCGCCCGCGCTCGAACAGTTCGACGATCTCCGCGAGCATTTCGGTGATGCGCTCGGGGCCGGCGTCCATCAGGTCGAACGCGCGGTAGGCGATCCCGTCGTACCGGGCGGCGACCTCGTCGGCGTCGCGGATGTCGGTCTTGCCCATCTCGACGAATCGGCCGCCCGGCCGCACCAGGCGCAGGGAGGCGTCCGCGAGGTCCCGCACCAGCGAGTTCAGCACCACGTCGATGCGACCGCCACGGCGATCGTCGCTCGTCGCGCCGAACCGTTCCTCGAACTCGGCGGTACGCGAGGAGGCGAGGTGCGCGTCGTCGACGCCCAGGGCGCGCACCGCGTCCCATTTGCCGGGACCGGCCGTGGCGTACACCTCGGCACCGAGGTGGCGCGCCAACTGCACGGCGGCCATGCCGACACCGCCCGCCGCCGCGTGCACGAGCACCTTCTCGCCGGGCCGTACGTCGGCCAGGTCCACCAGGCCCTCGTAGGCGGTGAGGAACGCGACGGGCACGGACGCGGCCCGGGCGTACGACCAGCCCCGTGGAATCCGCGCGATCAGGCGCCGATCGACGACGGCCACCGGCCCCAGGCACCCGGCCGCGAGGCCGAACACCCGGTCTCCGGGGGTGAGTCCGGTGACGTCGGGTCCGACCTCGGTGACGACGCCGGCGATCTCGCCGCCCAGCGCCCGCTGGTCGGAGACCATGCCGAGGGCCATCACGATGTCCCGGAAGTTGACACCGGCGGCTCGCACCGAGACCCGGACCCTACCCGGTCCGAGCGGTGCCGCGGCTTCCGGGCAGGGGGCGAGGAGCAGGTCGTCGACGGTGCCGCCACCGCCGAGGTCGACCCGCCACTCCCGGATTCCCGCAGGCGGCACGAGCGTGCCGGACGGCACCCCGCGGGCCAGCCGGGGAACGAACATCCGGCCCGCCCGAAGCGCGAGTTGCGGTTCGTCCCCGGCCGCCGCCCCGACCAGGGCGGCCGTCGAGGTGCGCTGCCCGTCCGAGTCGACGAGCAGGAACCGTCCCGGGTGTTCGGTCTGCGCGGCGCGCACCAGGCCCCACACCGCGGCCGCCGCCACGTCGGCGATCGGTTCGTCGCCGGCAACGGGCACGGCGCCGCGGGTGGTGACCACGAGCCGGGACGCGTGCAACCGGGTTTGCGCAAGCCAGGTCCGGAGTATGTCGAGCACGGACAGAGTCAGAGCCGTGGCGGCGCCTGCCGGGTCGTCGACGACCGCGTCATCGGTGCGGGCCGCATCGGTGGACCCGGTTTCGTCCGTGCTGCCGACTTCGTCCGATCGCTCGGCTCCGCCGGTGCGAACGGCGTCGCCGTGACACGGCAGGAATACCAGGTCCGGCACGGGTGCACCGGACTCGATCGCCGACACGAGAGCACCGAGATCGGTGTGCGTCGTGGCCGCGAGCCGCTCCGCCGGAGCGCCGTCCCCGAGCACGGCAAGAACAGGGGTCCGCGTCCGTGTTGCCGACGGAACAGGCGCCGTCTCCACCCAGTCGACGTGGAAGAGGCTGTCCCGGGTGTGGCCCGCCCGGAGCTGCTGGGTGGAGACCGGGCGGGTCCGCAGCGATCCGACCGACGCGACCGGAGCGCCGTGCTCGTCCCACAGGGCGAGGGAGACGGCGTCCGTACCCGCCGGGGTCAATCGTGCGCGGAGCACCGGTGCGCTTGCGCCGTGGAAGGACACCTCGTGCCATGCGAACGGTACTCGGAGGACCTGTGTCCGCCGGCCCTCCCGATGCACCGTCGTCCCCTCCGCGGCGAGGAGGGCCGCGTGCAGCGCGGCGTCGAACTGCGCCGGGTGCAGCGCGTATCCGCCGTTGCCGGAGCGCGCCGCGTCGGGGAGCGTGATCTCGGCGAACAACTCCTCCCCCAGGCGCCAGGCTGCGGTGAGCCCGCGGAAGGCGGGGCCGTACTCCAGGCCGGCCGCGGCCGTGCGCTCGTAGAAGCCTTCGAGCGCGACGGGTTCCGCTCCCGAAGGCGGCCATGGCTCCCCCGCACGCGCCGGCGCGGCGACCGCCTCGGGGGCGAGCGTGCCCCGGGCGTGACTCACCCATGGGGCGTCCGGTGCGTCCGGGGTCGCCGTGCGGGTGTCCTCCTCCCGGGAGTACACGCCCAGCGGGCGCCGTCCGTCCTCCGCTGCGGGCCCCACCCGCACCTGTAGGCGCACGGCACCGTGTTCGGGCAGGACCAGCGGTGCCTGCTGGGTCAGTTCCACCAGGTGCCGGCATCCGGCCTCGGCGCCGGCGCGGATCGCCAACTCCACCACGGCGGTGCCGGGTAGGAGTGTCGTGCCCAGCACGACGTGGTCCGCGAGCCATGCCTCGGTCCGCCGGGACACCACCCCGATCAGCGCCCTGCCCTGGGCGTCCGCCAGATCCAGGGCCGCGCCGAGCAGGGGGTGTTCCGGCACGTCCAGGCCGACGGCGCGCACATCGGCGGCAGGGGCCGCGGCGCTCCAGGGGTAACGGCGGTGCTGGAAGGGGTAGGTGGGCAGGTCCGTCCTGCGGGCGCCGGTGTCGGCGAAGAAGCGGGGCCAGTCGACCCGGGCGCCGCGGGCGAACGCCCGGGACAGTGCCGTGCGTACGGTGTCGGCTTCCGGACGTCCGGCGCGCCCCGCCAGGATCGGCACGGCGCGGGTGTTCGGGGGTGCCTGCGCGAGGCAGTCCTGGGCCATCGCCGTCAGCGTCCCGGAAGGGCCGATCTCCACGAACGTGCGCACCCCCGCAGCAACGAGTCGGCGCATCCCGTCGTGAAAGCGCACGGTCGCCCGGGCGTGCCGGACCCAGTACTCCGGCGAACACAACTCGTCGGCGCCGGCGATGTCCCCGGTGACGTCGGAGACGATCGGGATGGTCGGCGGATGGAAGTCCAGCTTCCGCGCGACCGCGCCGAACTCGTCCGACATCGCGGCCATCTGTGGGGAGTGGAAGGCGTGGCTCACCCTCAGCCGCCGCGTCTTGCGCCCTTTGCTCCGCCAGCGCTCGGCGAGGTCGAGCACCGCGCTCTCGGCGCCCGACACGACGACCGACGCGGGTCCGTTGACGGCGGCGATGGACATCCGGTCGGCGTGTGCGGCCACCTCCGGCAGAACCTCCGCCTCGGTCGCCTGCACCGCGACCATGGCGCCGCTGCCGGGCACGTCCTGCATGAGACGGCCCCGCGCGGCGACGAGCACGCACGCGTCCTCCAGGGACAGGACGCCGGAGACGTGCGCGGCCGCCAACTCGCCGACGGAGTGGCCGAGCAGCAGCTCGGGGGTGAGCCCCCAGTGCGTGAGCAGCCGGAACAGCGCCACCTCGTACGCGAACAGTGCCGCCTGGGTGAACGAGGTCTGCTCCAGGAGCGCGGCCGTCGTCGTGCCCTCGGGGGCGTACAGGACGTCCCGCAGCGGGCGGTCGAGATGCGGGTCCAGCCCACCCGCGATGGCATCCAGCGCCTCGGCGAACACCGGGAAGGCGGCGGACAGTTCGCGTCCCATGCCCGCGCGCTGGCTGCCCTGTCCGGAGAACAGGAACGCCTGCCCGCCCTCGGCGGTCGCCCCTTGCACCAGACCCGGGGCCGGGCGGCCCTCGGCCAGGGCCGTCAGACCCGCGAGCATCTCGTCCCGATCGCGCGCCCACACCACGGCCCGGGTGTCGAGGGTCGCCCGTGAGGTGGCCAGCGACCAACCGACGTCCGCCGCACGCGCGTCGGGCAGGGAGCGGATCCGATCGCTCAGGCGCCCGGCCTGGTCCCGCAGGGCCCGCTCGCCCCGCGCCGAGACCACCAGCGGTACCGGCCCCTGCGGGATGTCCGTCCCGGTCGGGGCCGGGGCGGTGTCGTCGACTGTGCCGGGCCGGGGGTCCTGTTCCAGGATCACGTGGGCGTTGGTGCCGCTGATCCCGAAGGACGACACCCCGGCGCGCCGCGGCCGGCCGGTCCGCGGCCAGTCCCGCGCCTCGGTCAGCAGGCGAACCGCCCCGGAGGCCCAGTCCACGTGCGGCGAGGGTTCATCGACGTGCAGGGTCCTCGGGAGCACGCCGTGACGCATCGCCATGACCATCTTGATCAGCCCGGCGATGCCGGCGGCGCCCTGGGTGTGGCCGATGTTCGACTTGATCGATCCCAGCCACAACGGCCGATCCGCCGGCCGCTCCCGACCGTAGGTCGCCAACAGCGCCTGAGCCTCGATCGGATCACCGAGCGTCGTACCGGTGCCGTGTGCCTCCACCACGTCGATCAGATCCGCCGACAACCGCGCGGACGCCAACGCCCGCCGAATCACCCGCTGCTGCGACGGACCGTTCGGCGCCGTCAAACCATTGGACGCACCATCCTGATTCACCGCCGAACCCCGCACCACCGCAAGCACCGGATGCCCACGCTCCCGCGCCCGCGACAATCGCTCCAACAACACCAGACCCACACCCTCCCCCCACCCCGTACCGTCCGCCCCCGCCGCGAACGCCTTGCACCGACCATCCACCGCAAGACCCCGCTGCCGACTGAACTCCACGAAGATTCCCGGGGTGGTCATCACTGCGGCTCCGCCGGCCAGCGCCAGGGTGCACTCACCCTGCCGCAACGCCTGCACAGCCAGATGCAACGCCGTCAACGACGCCGAACACGCCGAATCGACCGTGATCGCCGGACCCTCCAGACCGAACGTGTACGCCAGACGACCCGACAACACACTGGCGGCGGCGCCGGTGAGTTGGTGCCCCTCGGTCCCGTCGCCGGTCCCGCCCCCGCTGCCGCCGGTCATCAGGACCGATCCGACGAAGGCCCCGACGGGTTGTCCCTTGAGACCGCCGGGATCGATCCCCGCACGTTCGAAGGTCTCCCACGCGATCTCCAGGAGCAGCCGCTGCTGGGGGTCCATCGCGGCGGCCTCGCGCGGGCTGATCCCGAACAGGTCCGCGTCGAACTCCGAGGCGTCGTCGAGGAAGGCGCCTTCGTGGACGTAGGTGTGGCCCGACCGGTCGGGGTCCGGGTCGAAGAGCGTCCCGGTGTCCCAGCCGCGGTCGGTGGGGAAGGCCGAGACCGCGTCGGTTCCGGTGGCCACCAGCTCCCACAGGTCCTCCGGCGAGCGCACGCCCCCGGGGAAGCGGCAGCCCATCGCCACGATCGCCACCGGCTCGTGGGCTGCCGCCGTCAGCTCGCGCGTTTGCGCGCGGAGCGACTCGACCTCCTTCAGCGAGGCCCGCAGGGCCTCGACGAACCTCTCGTCAGCGACCGCCATCGTGCTCCTCCGTCCGTGCGTGTGCCGCGTTGTCGGGGTCGGTGACGGGGTCGTCGTGCTCGCCGTACGGGCCGTCGTGCAGCGCCATCGCGAGCAGCCCCTCGGCGTCCATCCGGTCGATCGAGCCGGACCCCGGCCCGGGGCTGTGCTCCCGCGGTGCCGACTCGGCCGCGGCGGCGTGGCCCGCGAGTTCCAGCAGCGAGTCCAGCAGGCCGGCGTCGCGCAGCCGGGAAAGCGGGATGCCGGCCAGGGCGTCACGCACCCGACGTTCGGTGTCACGCGGTACGTCCGTCCCCTCCTCTCGGGGAGCAAGCTCCGCAGCCAAGCGCTCGGCGAGCGCCGTGGGGGTGGGGTGGTCGAACACCAGCGTCGGGGGCAGC
Organism: Embleya sp. NPDC050154; assembly: GCF_044460165.1. Lineage (NCBI taxonomy): Bacteria > Bacillati > Actinomycetota > Actinomycetes > Kitasatosporales > Streptomycetaceae > Embleya > Embleya sp. NPDC050154. Next base: position 292,401 of record NZ_JBITJP010000004.1, on the reverse strand, counting down.
CGCAGGCCGGTTGCGCCGGCGAGCCGGTTGCGCAGTTCCACGGCCGTCAGCGAGTCGAACCCGAGGTCCTTGAAGGCCCGGTCCCGTCCCACCGCTTCCGCGGTCGGGTAGCCCAGGACGGTCGCGGTCTCGGCGACGACCAGTTCGAGCAGTTGCCGGTCCCGCTCCGCCGGCGACAGCGCGGCCAGGCGACGCCGCAGCGCCCCGGCGCTCGTACCCCCGGCGCCCCTGCGTCGCGCCGGGCCGCGCACCAGGTCGCGCAGCACCGGGGGCAGCGTGTCGGGCCGCGTCCGGAACACGGACAGGTCGAGCCGCATCGGCAACACCAGCGGTTCGTTCACGGTCCCGGCGAGGTCGAAGAGCGCCAGCCCGTCCCGGGTCGGCAGGCCCTGGACGCCGGCGCGTGCCATCCGGGCCCGGTCGGCCCGGTCGAGTCCGGCCGTCATGTCGCTGCTCTCGGCCCACAGCCCCCAGGCCAGCGACAGCGCGGGCAGTCCGGCGTGACGTCGCCGCCGTACCAGTGCGTCCAGGAACGCGTTGGCCGCCGCGTAGTTGCCCTGTCCGGCGCTGCCCAGGGTGGCCGCGGCCGAGGAGAACACCACGAACGCCGCCAAGGGCGCGGTTCGGGTCAGCTCGTCCAGGTGGCACGCTCCGTCCACCTTGGGCCGGAACACCCGGTCGATCCGTTCCGGGGTCAGCGCGGGAATCACGCCGTCGTCCAGGACACCGGCCGCGTGCACCACGGCGGTGAGGGGGTGCGCGGCGGGCACCGACGTCAACAGCGCGACCACCGCGTCGCGATCGCCGACGTCGCACGCCGCCCACGTCGCCTCGGCGCCGTGCGTACCCAGTTCGGTGGTCAGGAGCGAGGCTTCGGCGCTCTCGTCGGCGCGGCGGCTCACCAGGAGCAGTCGGCGTACGCCGTGCTCGACGACCAGATGCCGGGCCAGGGCGCGCCCCAGGGTTCCGGAGGCGCCGGTCACCAGCACGGTGCCCGCGGGGTCCCACGCCGTGCCCGGGTCGCCGCGTTCCGGGTCCACCGGGGCGATCGGGACCACCGGGACACGTTCGAGCCGGGGAAGCATGATCCGCCCCTCGCGAACCGCGAGTTGAGGCTCGTCGGTGGCCAGTGCGGCGGACAACGCGGCGACGGAGGCCGGGTGGGCGTCGAGGTCGACCAGGACGAACCGGCCCGGGCTCTCCGCCTGGGCCGAGCGCACCAGGCCCCAGACCGCCGCGGCGGACGGATCGCCGGGAGGTTCGTCGTCCGTCGTGGCGAACGCCCCGCGTGTGACGACGACGCACCGCGCCGCGCTCACCGGCTCCTCGGCGATCCGGTCCCGCACCACGTCCAGGGCTCGACGGGTCGCCTCCCGGGCCCGCACCGCCTCCGCACCGGCGCCGGAGTCCGTGCCGAACACCGCGAGCACGAGGTCGGGTTCGGGCTCGCCGGCACTTGTCGCGGAGCGCAACGCGGACAGGTCGGGGAAGCGCTTCACCTCCGGGGGCAGGTCCAGGTCGTCGCCGCCGAGCACCGCCCACGCGCGGTGTCGCGGTTCACCCCGCCCGGTGGGAGCCGCGGGTGCGGCCACCCACGTGAGCCGGAACAGGTCGTCCCGGCGATCACTCGGGGCACGCAGTCCTTCGGGGGAGACCGGACGGGCGGCCAGCGAGCGCACCGTCACCGCGGGGGTGCCTTCGGTGTCCGCCACCACCACCGACACGTCCCGGTTCGTCCCCGCGGACACCCGGACCCGCACCGCCGGGCCGCACGGCCCGTGGAACGCGACGTCGTTCCAGGCGAACGGCATGGCCGCCGCACCGGGGCCGTCGCCTTGGTCGCGGAGCAGACAGGAGTGGAGCGCGGCGTCGAGCAGCGCGGGATGGGCCTGGTAGCGGCCTGCTTCGGCCGCCATGTCGTCCGGCAGCGCGGCCTCACCGTAGATCTCCTCGCCCATCCGCCACGCGGTGTGCAGGCCGTGGAACGCGGGGCCGTAGGACAGGCCGATCTCGTCGAGCCGTTCGTAGAAGTCGGTCAGGTCGACGGCTACGGCTCCCGGGGGTGGCCAGGTGCCGTCGAGGGCCGCCGGGGTCGCGGCCTGTGCCGCGGTGAGCATGCCGCGCGCGTGGCACGACCAGGGGTCCTGCGGCGCCGCGTCCTCGGGGCGGGCGTACACGCCGAGGGCCCGCGTGCCCTCCTCCTCGGCGGGCCCGACCCGGACCTGGAGTCGCACCGCGCCGTCTCCGGCGAGGAGCAGGGGTTTTTCCTGGATCAGCTCCCGGATGTGTGGGCAGTCGGTCTCGGCGCCCGCCAGCGCCGCCAGTTCCACGAACGCGGTACCGGGCACCAGCACCGTGTCACCGACGGCGTGGTCGGCGAACCACGGGTGGGTGTCCAGGGACCAGCGCGCGGTCAGCACGGTCTCGGTGGAGTCGGCGAGTTCGACGCGGGCGCCCAGGAGCGGGTGCTCCGGGCGGCCCAGGCCCGCGGCGCTCACGTCGCCGGCACCGGCGGGTGTGTCGAGCCAGAACCTGCGCCGTTGGAAGGGGTAGGTCGGCAGGTCCACGACGCGTGGTGCACGGCCGGTCCAGGTCGCGGACCAGTCCACGGCGACACCGTGGGTGTACGCCTCGGCGACCGAGGCCAGGAAACGTTCCGGTCCGCCCTGGTCGCGGCGCAGCGACGCGACGGCCACGCCCGGCGTGCCCGGGTGCTCCTCCAGGATTTCCCGTAGGCCCATGGTGAGCATGGGGTGGGGGGCGGCCTCGACGAACGCGCCGTAGCCCCGGGCGATCAATTCCCGTACGGCGGGCTCGAATCGCACGGGCTCGCGCAGGTTGCGATACCAGTAGTCGCCGTCGAGTCCCGTGGTGTCCTGGAAGGCGCCGGTCAGCGTCGACATGAAGGCGATGCGGGCCGGCTCCGGGCGAATCTCGGCGAGGTCGTGGGCCATCCGCTCGCGTACGGCTTCCACGTGCGGCGAGTGCGAGGCGTAGTCGACCGGGATCCGACGCGCCCACCGTCCGGTCCTTTCGCAGTGCGAGAGGAGGTCCTCGAGTGCGGCCGTGTCGCCCGTCACCACCACCGACGCCGGTCCGTTGACGGCCGCGAGGTGGATTCGTCCGTGCCAGGCCGCCGTCAGGTCCTCGGCCTCGGTGGCGGTCAGCGCCAGCGAGACCATCGCGCCGCGGCCCGCGATGGCCCTCAGGGCCCGGCTGCGCAGGGCGACCACGCGCGCGCCGTCGTCGAGGGAGAGGGCGCCCGCGACGCAGGCCGCGGCGATCTCCCCCTGCGAGTGCCCCACCACGGCGTCGGGTTCGACGCCGTACGATCGCCACAGCTCGGCGAGCGACACCATCACCGCCCACAGCGCGGGCTGGACCACGTCCACCCGTTCCGGGTCGACTCCGGTGTCCCTGCCCCGGACGACGTCCACAACGGACCAGTCGGCATACGGGGCCAGCGCGTCGGCGCACTGGGCCAGGCGGTCCCGGAAGACGGGTGCGGTGTCCCACAACCGTGCGGCCATGCCCGGCCATTGGGCTCCCTGGCCGGGAAAGACGAAGACCGTCCGGCCGGGGTCACCGGCGAGCCCCTCGATCGCCGCGGGGGTCTGCCGGCCCTCCGCCACGGCGGCCAGGGCGGACAACAGTTCGTCGCGGTCGCCACCGATGATCACGGCCCGGTATTCGAGCGAGGCGCGGGTCGTCAGCAGCGAGTGGGCGACATCGACGGCGTCGAGTCCCGGTTCGGCGACGAGGCGCTTGCGCAGTCCGGCCGCCCTCGCCCGCAGCGCGGGCTCGCTCCCGGCCGAGAGCACCAACGGCACGGGTGTGTCGGCCGCTTGGGCGTTCGCGGCGGCATGTTCGGGTTCCCCCGTCTCGGGTGCGCGTCGAACGTGCGGGTCCGGCGTGGCGGGAGCCTGTTCCAGCACGACGTGCGCGTTGGTGCCGCTGATGCCGAACGAGGACACCGCGGCTCGACGCGGTCGCCCGGTGACGGGCCAGGGTCGTGCCTCGGTCAGCAGTTCGACCGCGCCGGACGACCAGTCGACATGGGGGGAGGGCGCGTCCACGTGCAGGGTCCGCGGCAGGATGCCGCGGCGCAGGGCCATGACCATCTTGATCACACCCGCGACGCCCGCCGCCGCCTGGGTGTGACCGATGTTCGACTTGACCGAGCCGAGCCACGCCGGGTGGTCGGTGGGGCGCCCGCTGCCGTAGGTGGCCAGGAGTGCCTGCGCCTCGATCGGGTCGCCCAGGGTGGTGCCGGTGCCGTGCGCCTCGACGACGTCCACCTCGGCGGGCGTGAGCCGGGCACCGGCCAGCGCCTGGGTGATCACCCGTTCCTGGGATGGTCCGTTCGGGGCGGTCAGGCCGTTGCTCGCCCCGTCCTGGTTGACCGCCGAGCCCCGGACCACGGCAAGGACGCGGTGGCCCTTGCGCACCGCGTCCGACAGGCGCTCGACGAGGAGCACGCCGGCGCCCTCGCCCCACACCGTGCCGTCCGCGGCGGCGGCGAACGGCTTGCAGCGCGCGTCGGCGGCCAGCGCGCCCTGCCTGGCGAACTCGACGAAGGCGTTCGGCGTGCACATCACGGTGACCCCGCCCGCGAGGGCGAGGTCGCAGTCTCCGCCGCGCAGCGCCTGCGCCGCCAGGTGCAGGGCCACCAGCGACGAGGAACAGGCGGTGTCCACGGTGACGGCCGGGCCCTCGAATCCGAAGGTGTAGGCGACGCGTCCGGTGGCGACGCTCGCGGATCCGCCGGTACCGAGGTATCCGGCGATGTCCTGCGTGATGGTGCCCAGCCGCGTGGTGTAGTCGTGGTACATCAGCCCGGCGAACACGCCGGTGCGGCTGCCCCGCAGGGCCGCCGGGTCCAGACCCGCGTGTTCCAGCGCTTCCCAGGAGATCTCCAGCAGGAGTCGCTGCTGCGGGTCCATCGCCACCGCCTCGCGCGGGCTGATGCCGAAGAACTCGGGGTCGAACCACGCCGCGTCGGAGAGGAATCCACCCGCCGTCGCGAAGCCGGCGGAGTCGAGGGACCAGCCGCGGTCGGTGGGAAAGGCGGAGATGGCGTCGGCACCCCGGTCCACGAGGTTCCACAGATCCTCCGGCGAACCGATGCCTCCCGGGAAGCGGCAGGCCATGCCCACGACGGCGATCGGCTCGTCCGCCGCGATCGCGCCGCGTGCCGGGGGTTGTCGACGCCCGTTCCTTCCGGTCAGCCGTTCGTGGACGTGCTCGGCGAGTTCGTACGGCGTCGGATGGTCGAAGACGAGCGTGGCGGGCAGCCGGAGGCCGGTCACTCGCGCGAGGCGGTTGCGCAATTCGAGGGCGGTGAGCGAGTCGAATCCCGACTCCTTGAACGCGCGCCCGGGTTCGACGGCGCTCGGGTCCGGGTGGCCGAGGACGGCCGCGACCTGGGCCCGCACCACGTCGAGGATCTTCGCTGCCCCGTCCCGGGTCGGGAGGTCGGCGAGTTCGCGGGCGAGGGCGGAGTCGCCGTCGACCTCCGTTGCCGCGCGCCGCGCCGGTGGCCGCACCAGGGCGCGCAACAGCGCCGGTACGCCATCCGCGGCGGCCCGTGCCCGTACGGCGGCGAGGTCCAGGCGGGCCGGGAGGACGACGGGCAGCCCCGACCGCAGGGCCGCGTCGAACAGGGCGACGCCCTCTCCCGCCGACAACGCGGTCACCCCGGCTCGGCGCATCCGGTCGCGGTCGGTGTCCGACATCGCGCCGGTCATCGCGCCGGTCTCGGCCCACAGCCCCCACGCCACGGAGAGCGCGGGCAGTCCCAGCGAACGTCGGACACCGACGAACGCGTCGAGGAAGGCGTTGGCCGCCGCGTAGCCGCCCTGGCCCGCGGTACCGAACACGCCCGCCCCGGAGGAGAAGACGACGAACGCGCAGAGGTCCATGTCTCGGGTCAGTTCGTGCAGGTTGACCACCGCGTCGACCTTCGGCCGGAACACGGTGTCGATGCGTTCCGGGGACAGCGACGGGAGCACCGCGTCGTCCAGGACGCCGGCCGCGTGGACCACACCGCGCAACGCGTGTTCCACCGGAATCCGCGCGAGGACCTCCATCAGGGCCGCGCGGTCCCCCGCGTCGCACGCCGCCCAGTGCACGGACGCGCCCAGTTCCGCCAGTTCCGCGCCGAGTTCGGCGGCTCCGGGCGCGGCCGCGCCGCGGCGACTCGTCAGCAACAGGTGCCGTACTCCGTGCGCCCGGACGAGGTGGCGGGCCACGACCCGGCCGAGCACACCCGTCGCGCCCGTCACCAGAACGGTGCCCTCGCCGCCGAAGCCGGCGAAGTCCTTCGGACCGTCCGGGCGTTCGGAATCTTCCCGGGTGCCGGTGGCGCCGTTGCCCGTGTTGTCGCGATCACCGCCGGAGGGCGGCACCCGTCGGAGTCTGGGTACGAAAACCTTCCCGGCGCGCAGCGCCACTTGCGGCTCGTCGCCGCCCACGACCGCGGGCAGCGCTTCGCCGGAGGGTTCCGTGCCGTCCCAGTCGACCAGGACGAGCCGGTCCGGGTTCTCCGCCTGCGCCGAGCGCAGCAGGCCCCATGCCGCGGCCAGGGCCGGATCGCACGTCTCGTCGTCGCGCGCCGCCACCGCGCCTCGGCTCAACAGCACGAGGCGGGTGGAGCTGCCGCGTTCGTCGGCGAGCCACGCCTGGATCAGCGTCAGTGCTCCCCCGACGGTGTCTCGGACGGCCGCACGCGGGTCGGCGCAGCCGGGCGCGGGCATCGGGAGCGCCACCAGGACCGCGCCCGGCACATGCTCTCCCGCCGTCGCCGCCGCGAGTTCCGCGACCTTGTGCACCGGGACGTCGGTGCGTTCGAGAGCCGCGACGACCGCCTCGGCGCCGTCGAGGACGACCCACGACCGGGGCGTCCGGGACGCCCCGCCCGCGGCGGGCACCCAGTCGACGGCGAACAGGGAGTCCGTCGACTCCGCGACGGCGGGTCGAAGGCGGTCGAGTGCCATCGAACGCAGGGCGAGCGATTGCACGGACGCCACGGGTGCCCCGGTCGCGTCGGCGGCCTCCACCGCGACGGCGTCGGGGCCCAGCGGGGTGATCCGTACCCGCAGCCGCGTCGCGCCGACCGCGTGGATCCGCACACCGGACCACGAGAACGGCAGCCGAGGCCCGGAGGCCGGGCCTGTCCGCGCACGTGTCGCGGCGTCGCCGACCGCCGCCGCGTGCAGCGCGGCGTCGAGCAGGGCCGGGTGGATCGCGAACCCGTCGCTGTCGCCGTCCCCCGGGAGCACGACCTCGGCGAGGACCTCGTCCCCCCACCGCCAGGCGGCCCGCAGACCTCGGAACTCGGGGCCGTAGCGCAGGGACAGCGCGGCCAGGTCCTCGTACACGCCCTCCACCGGCACGGGTTCGGCGCCGGGCGGCGGCCAGGCGTGCGACGCGCGGCTTTCGTGCCCGACGGTACGGGCGAGCGATCCGGCCGCCTGCCTGGTCCACGCTCCGTCCGGGGTGTGCTCCGGCCGGGCGTGGATGGTGATCGCGCGGTCGCCGGCCGCGTCGGCCGGACCGACGACGGCCCGCAACTGCACACCGTCGCGCGGCGGCAGGACCAGGGGGGCCTCCAGGGTCAGTTCCGCCACCCCGTCGCAGCCCACCTGCTCGGCGGCTCGAACCGCCAGTTCCAGGAGAGCCGTTCCGGGCAGCAGGACGACGTCGCCGACCGCATGGCCACCGAGCCAGGGGTGGGTGTCGCGGGACAGCCTCCCGGTCAGGAGCACGCCGCCGGAGTCGGGAAGGTCGGTGACCGCTCCCCAGAAGGGGTGGTCGAGCGGGCTCAGCCCGGCCGAACCGACGTCACCGGCGGGCGGCGTGGCGTCGAGCCAGTATCGCTGCCGGTCGAACGCGTACGTGGGCAGCGACACACGGCGCACGTCGGTCCCGGCGAACACCTTCGTCCAGTCGGGCGATCGGCCGCCCGCGTACACCTCGCCCAGGGAGAGGAGGAACCGGTCGAGGCCGCCGTAGTCTCGGTGCAGCGTGCCCGTCACGAGAGCCTCCCGGCCCAGCCGGCCGAGCGTCTCCGTCAGGCCGAGGGCGAGCACCGGGTGCGGGCTGCACTCCACGAACGTGCCGTGACCGGTGGCGCCGAGTCGCTCCACGGCGTCCGAGAGCCGGACCGTGCGCCGCAGGTTGCGGTACCAGTAGTCCGCGATCAACTCCTCACCCGGCACCACGTTGCCCGTCACCGTCGAGTACAGCGGCAGCGTGCCCGTCCGGGGACGGATGTCCGCCAACCGGGCGAGCAGTTCCGTGCGCAGCGCCTCCACGTGCGGGGAGTGGGAGGCGTAGTCCACGGCCACACGCCGAGTGCGTACACCGTCCCGCGCGCAGGCGCCCGTCAACTCGTCGAGCGCCGTGGGGTCTCCGGAGAGCACCACGGACGAGGGGCCGTTCACCGCGGCGAGCGAGAGTCGTCCGGCGAAGTCCGCGAGCCGCGCGCGGACCTCCTCGACCGGGGCCGTCAGGGAGACCATGCCGCCCGCACCGGCCAGCCGTTCGGCGATCAGCCGGGAGCGCAGGGCCACGACGCGTGCGCCGTCGTCGAGGGACAACGCGCCCGCGACACAGGCCGCGGCGATCTCGCCCTGCGAATGCCCCACCACGGCGGCCGGTTCGACGCCGTGCGAGCGCCACAGCTCCGCCAGCGACACCAATACCGCCCACAACACCGGTTGCACGACATCGACCCGGTCGACACGGTCCTTGCCGGTGTCGTCGACGCGGCCGAGCACCACGTCGGGCAGGGACCAGTCGACGTACGGGTCCAAGGCTGCCGCGCACTCTTGCATGCGCTCGCGGAAGACGGCGCACGAGTTCCACAGCTCCACGGCCATCCCGTCCCATTGGGAACCCTGGCCGGGGAACACGAAGACCGTCCGGCCGGGGTCGCGCGCCACGCCCTCGACGAGTCCCGCGCAGGGTTCGCCCTGGGCCAACGCCGCGACACCACGCAGGAGTTCACCGTTGCGGCGACCGACCACGACGGCCCGGTGCGCCAGTGGTGCGCGGGTGGTCGCCAACGCGTGGGCGACGTCTGCCGCGCGAAGGGCTGGATGCGCCGCCATGTGCTCGCGCAACCGGGCCGCCTGCGCACGCAGCGCCCGCGGGCTGCCCGCGGACAACACCCACGCCACCGGCCCGGGGCCGGCATCCGCCGGTTCCAGTGCCGCCGGCGCCGGCGCGCGGTGCGCGCGATCCCCGTCCTCGTCGGTCGGCGCCTCGTCGGCGGCTTCGATGATCACGTGCGCGTTCGTCCCGCTGATCCCGAACGAGGAGACCCCTGCCCGCCGCGGGCGACCCGTGGCCGGCCAGGGGCGGGACTCGGTCAGGAGCCGCACCGTGTCCGCGGACCAGTCGACGTGTGGCGTGGGGGTGTCGACGTGCAGGGTCGGCGGCAGCAGCCCGTGCCGCAGGGCCATGACCGTCTTCATCACGCCCGCGATTCCGGCGGCGGCCTGCGTGTGGCCGATGTTCGACTTCAACGACCCCAGCCACAGCGGCCGGTCCGCCCCGCGGTCGCGTCCGTACGTCGCCAGCAGCGCCTGCGCCTCGATGGGGTCGCCCAGGCGGGTGCCCGTTCCGTGCGCCTCCACCGTGTCCACGTCGGCTCCCGTGAGCCCGGCGTCCGCGAGGGCCGCGCGGATCACCCGCTGCTGCGCGGGGCCGTTGGGGGCGGTCAGGCCGTTCGACGCGCCGTCCTGGTTGACGGCGCTGCCCCGGACGACGGCCAGCACGCGATGCCCCAGCCGCCGCGCGTCCGAGAGCCGCTCCAGCAGGACGACGCCCACACCCTCGCCGAGCCCCGTGCCGTCGGCCCGGCCCGCGAACGCCTTGCACCGGCCGTCGGGCGAGAGCACCCGTTGCCTGCTGAACTCCAGGAGCGTCGCCGGGCTCGACATCAACGTGGCTCCGCCGGCCAGCGCGAGGTCGCACTCCCCGTTCCGCAGTGCCTGTACGGCGAAGTGCAGCGCCACCAGGGACGAGGAACAGGCCGTGTCGAGGGTGACCGCCGGGCCTTCGAGACCGAAGGTGTAGGCGACCCGCCCGGACGCGACGCTCGCCGCGCGTCCGGTCTCCAGCCTGCCCTCGTGCTCCAACAGCGCGCCGGGCAACCGCGCCGTGTAGTCCTGCCCCATCATCCCGGTGAAGACGCCGGTTCGGCTGCCACGCACCGCGGCGGGGGCCAGGCCCGCCCGCTCGAAGGTCTCCCAGGAGACCTCGAGCAGCAGCCGCTGCTGCGGATCCATCACCAGGGCCTCACGCGGACTGATCTCGAACAGCCCCGCGTCGAACGACATGATGTCCGCGAGGAATCCGCCCTCCCGCGCATAGCAGGTGCCCACCTGCTCGGGGTCGGGATGGTAGAGCCCCTCGACGTCCCAGCCCCGGTCCACGGGGAGCGCACCGACCCCGTCCCGCCCCGAGGCCACCAGGCGCCACAGCTCCTCGGGCGAGGCGACGCCGCCGGGGAAACGGCAGGCCATCGACACCAGCGCGATGGGCTCCCGGTGCTTGGCCCGGGCGAGCCGCAGGTGCTCGCGGGTGCGCTCCAACTCGGCGGAGACACGCTTGAGATAGTCCAGCATCTTGGCGTCGTGGATGTCGTGGGTCATGTCGAACGTGCCGCCCTTCCCGCGAAAGATGTGGAGACGCGCGCCCGCCGAGGACGGCGCGGACGGCGGGCCCGTGAACCCGTCCCCGGTGACGCCCGCCTCCGCCTCAGGGGCGCACCGCCTGGCCGGGCGGCGTCAAGCGCCGGTCGGGGCGCCGAAGCGCAACGGCAGCAGATCCGGCCCGGACACCCCGGTCGAGGGCCGCCAGGTGATCGGTCCGGCGACCTCGGGCGGCCCGAGACGGGCGGCCAGGGCTTCGAGGGCCTCGGCGAGTTCGACGCGCGCCAGCGCCGCGCCCAGGCAGTAGTGCGCGCCGCCGCCGAACGCCAGCGGGGAGGCCTCCCGCCGCACCGTGATGTCGAACGCGTCGCCGCCCTCGAACACCAGGGGATCGCGCTGCGCCGAGTGCGCGCACAACCACACCGGGGTTCCCTTCGATATCGGGTAGCCGTTGACGGAGAAGTCCTCGGCCGCGGACTTGGTGGCCACCACCGTCGTCGTGGGGCACCAGCGCAGCACCTCCTCCACCGCCTGGGTGACCAGGTCCGGCTGCTCTCGCAGCAGCGGCCACTGCTCGGGGTGCGCGGCGAACGCCACCATGGCGTGGCCGAGTTGGTGACTGGTGGTCTGGTACCCGGCGACCAGCAGGGTCGCGATCAGGGTGCGCAGTTCACGGTCGTCGAGAGCGCCGTCCTCCTGCTTGGCGCGCAGGATGTCGGAGAACAGGTCGTCGCCGGGCTTCGCCTTGCGCTCGCGGATCACCGTGTCGAAGTAGTCGTACATCCCCGCCAGGCCCTCCTCGACCTCGGCGACCCTGCTCTGGTCGGGGCCGAGCGCGAGGACCAGGTTGGTGTTCCGGCACCAGCGGCCGACGGTGTCGTAGTCCGCAGGAGGGAAGCCGAGCAGTTCGCACACCACGGCCGCGGGCAGCGGGTCGGCGAACGCGTCGACGAAGTCGCGTTCGCCCCCGGCGGCCAGTTCGTCGGCAAGGCGCTCCGCGGTGGCACGTATGAACGGTTGCAGCGCGGCGACGCGGCGTGCCGTGAACGCGTGGGTGACCAGACCGCGCAGGCGGCGGTGGTCGGGGCCCTCCAGGCTCTGCATGAAGTCGCGCATGAAATCGCGCACCAGCCCCTCGCCGGGCCCGACCAGGTCCACGACGTCTCGGAAACCCGAGACCAGGCGCGCGTCGCGGGAGAGGCTGTGCGCCTCGGCGTAGCGCAACACGAGTAGTCCCAGCGGGGTTTCGGCGACCCAGGATCGTTCCCTGGCCTCGGCCACCTCGGGAGAGTCCCACACGAAATCCGGCACGGTGATGTCCAGGAACGGCACAACCTGCCGCAATGCTCCAGACCCTTCGACGGTCGACATATCCCTGTCCTTCTCTCGGGGAAAGGCGGGTGCGCAGCCAGCAGCGCATTCTGTTCGGTGCGTCTTGGTGCGGTCTTGGGGTCGACTTGAACGGCTCGCCCGGTCGCGGCTCCCGCGGGAGGAGGCGGCCGTCGTCGGGTCAGCCCGCACGCGGCTCCCCGCTCCGCCGGCCCGATGCCGTCAGCAGGGTGTGCGCGCGCAGCAACACACTCGCCTTGAGCAGCACTTCGTCGAACTCGTCGGCGGGGTCCGAGTCGAGCACGATCGCGCCGCCGGCGCCGATCACCGTGTCCGTGGCCGAGGTCACGGCGGTGCGGATCACAATGTTGAGGTCCGCGCCGCCGCAGAGTCCGAAGTAGCCGATGGTGCCCGAGTAGACGCCGCGCGCCTCCTGCTCCAGGCGGTCGATGATGGCCATCGTCCGCAGCTTGGGGGCGCCGGTCATCGACCCGCCGGGAAAGCAGGCGCGGACGCAGGACACCGGATCCACCTCGCGCCGCAGCCGGCCGCGGACCGTCGTGACGAGTTGATGCACCGTCGCGTACGACTCGGTCACCATGTACGCGGGCACGTCGACCGAGCCCACCTCGCACACCCGGCCCAAGTCGTTGCGGAGCAGGTCGACGATCATGAGGTTCTCGGCGCGGGTCTTCGCCGACGCCGTCAGGGACAGGCGTAGTGCCTCGTCGCTGACCGGGTCGGCGCCGCGTGGCGCCGTTCCCTTGATCGGCTTGCTTTCGACGATTCCGTCCCGGTCGATCCGCAGGAATCGTTCCGGGGACGAACAGACGACGGCGACCGCGCCGAGCCGCAGGAAGGCGCTGTAGGGCGCCGGATTGAGGTGCCTGAGCAGCAGGTGATAGCCCAAGGGGTCGGGCAGGGCGGGTAGTCGCATCCGGTTGGTCAGGCAGATCTCGTAGCTCTCTCCGCTGCGCAGTTCCGCGAGGCAGTCCTCGATGTCGCGCACGTAGTCGGCCCGGACGCGGGCGAGGACCGGCTCCTCGGCCTCCTGTTCGACCGCCGGGTCGGGCGCCGCGGCCGGCGAGCCGATCGGCCGGGCGGGCGCGGGGTCCGGCAGCGAGCGGGCGCGCAGCGCCGTGCGCGCCACCCAGGCACGGGCGTTCTCGGCCTCGCCCGGGTCCGGACCGCTCAGGGCCAGGACGTAGGTCCGCTCCTGCCGATGGTCCACCGCGACCAGACGATCGGCGAACATCCACACCGCGTCCGGGGTCTGTGCCCGGTGGACGTTCGGGCTCCCGCACTCGGCCTTGAGTTCATAGCCGAAGTAGCCGACATATCCGCCGTTGAGGTCGAAGGGAAGGTCCGCCGCGGGCAGTTCGCGGGTACGGAGCCGGTCCCGGAGCACCTCGAAGACGGTGCCCTTCTCCTCCCGTACGCCCCCTGCGTCGTGGACCGTCACCGCGTTCTCCCCGGTCCGGTACGTCAGTGTCTCGGCACGGGGACCGGAGTCGTCGCCGAGGAAGGAGAACCTGGCCCCGCCGACGCCGGGGGCGCTGCTGTCGAGCCAGAAGGCGTACTCGCTTTCCGCGAACAACGTGGTGAACAGGGCCGCGGTGTCCACCTCCCGGTCGACGACCTCGACGGCCAGCTCGAATTGCGGCGCCGGGGCACTGTCCGACGACGGGGCCCAGCGCGCGTACTCGGGCGGTGGGGAGGCGTAGTGCCCGCCTATCGACTCGGCGAAGTTCCACAGGAGTTGCTCGCCGAACTCGCTCGCGACGGACTCCGGGTGGAACTGCAGGCCCCATCGGGGCAGGCTCTCGTGCCTGAGTGCCATGACGGTCTCGTCCTCCGCCCAGGCGGTGGCCCGGAGGCCGCTCGGCAGGGGCTCGACCACCCGCAGCGAGTGGTAGCGCACCGCCGTGAAGTCCTGGGGAATGCCGTCGAACAGGTCTTCCTCGCGGTGCCGGACCCGCGTGAGGTGGCCGTGCCGGGGCGCTCCCGGCACCACCCGCCCGCCGTAGTGGTGGGCGATCGCCTGGTGCCCCAGGCACACCCCCAGTACCGGCACGTCCGGCCAGCGGTCCAGCAGGTCCCGGCAGAACCCGAGGTCGCTCGGGCGCTGGGGTCGGCCCGGACCGGGTGAGATCACCACGCAGTCGAACGCCCCCGGATCCTGCACCGCCCAGGCCCGGTCGTCGTTGACCAGGACGGTCGGCTCCTTGCCGTACACCCGGGCGAGGAGCTGGAACAGGTTGTAGGTGTAGGAGTCGTAGTTGTCGATCAGCAACGCACGCATCGAGCGGTTCCTTGTCGGGTTCGAGCGGGACCGGATCGTTCCGATTCGGCGTGCCGAAGCGGGCCTACTCGTCGAGCAGGTTGTCGAGGTAGTCGAAGACCTCCTCCCGCGAGGCCGAGCGCAGCCGATCCGGGTCCTCGCCGCTCCTGTGCGCAGCAGGGGGGAGCGCGTGGTCGGCGGGCGGCCCGACCGTCGTCGTCGACGACGGAGCATGCGGCAGCAGCAGGCCGCGCAGGTGTCGGCCGAGGGCGACCGGTGTGGGGTAGTCGAAGACCAGCGTGGGCGACAGCCGTAGGCCGGTGGCGCCGCCGAGGCGGTTGCGCAGTTGCAGGGCGCGCAGGGAGTCGAATCCGATGTCCGCGAAGGAGCGCCGCTCGCCGACGGCCCGGGGGTCGTCGTACGCCAGCACGGCCGCGACGTGGGTGCGCACCAGGGTCAGCAGGAGATCGTCCTGTTCGTCCTCCGGGAGGCCGGCGAGCCGGGTGGCCAGCTGCTCCCCGCCCGGCTCGTCCCCCGTGTCGACCGCGCCGACCGCGGTCCGGCGGACCGGGGTACTGGCGAGTCCGCGCAGCAGGCGCGGCACGTCGTCGCCGTCGCGCAGGCCCGCTGTGTCCAGCCGCAGCGGGAAGACCACGGGTTCATCGGCGGCGCAGCCGAGGTCGAACAGGGCGAGCCCCTGGGCGTCGGAGAGCGCCCTGACGCCCGAGCGGGCGATCCGCCGTACGTCCGCCTCCGCCATCGCCTCCGTCAGCCCCGATCGTGCCTGCCACAGTCCCCAGCCCAGTGACACGCCGTGCAGACCCGCGGCCCGGCGCTGCGCCATCAAGGCGTCCACGAAGGCATTGGCCGCCGCGTAGCCGGCCTGTCCCGCGGGTCCCAGGACGCTCGACACCGACGAGAACGCGACGAACGCCACGTCCGAGCCGGCCGTCGCCTCGTGCAGATGCCAGGCACCGTCCGCCTTGGGGCGCAGCACCCGGTCGAGGCGTTCGGGGGTCTGTGCCGCCAGGATGCCGTCGTCCAGGACGCCGGCCATGTGCACCACGCCGGTCAGCGCGTACTCGGTCGGGATCGACGCCAGGACGTCCTCCAGCGCGCGACGATCCCCGACATCGCCCGCCACCACCCGGATATCGGCGCCCTCGGCGCTCAGTTCCTTCACGAACTCGGCTGCGCCCGGGCCCGATTCGCCCGACCGGGACACCACGACGACCCGTCGGACGCCGTGCGTGACCACCAGGTGCCGCACCACCAACCGGCCCAGTGTGCCGAGGCCGCCGGTCACCAGGACCGTCCCGTCCGTGCGCCAGGTCGCACCCCGGGCCGCCGACGCCGCCGCCACTCGCACCAGGCTCGGGATCAGCAGGACTCCGTCGCGCACCGCCACCTGGGGCGCGTCCGAGGCCACCGCGTCGACGAGTGCGGATCGGGACGCGTCGCGATCGTCGAGGTCCACCAGTCGAATGCGGTCCGGGTACTCCGACTGCGCCGAGGCCGCCAGGGCCCAGGCCGCGGCGAGGGCGGGGTCGGGTGGCGAGCCCGGACCCGCGGCGACCGCGCCGCGCGTGAGCAGGACCACACGTGTGTGGGCCAGGCGTTCGTCGGCCGGCCACTCCTGCAGTGCGGCCAGCACGGAGTGCGCGCTGCGATGCGCGGCGGTGGCCGGGTCGACGGCCGGGGATCCCGCGGCCGGCGTGAGCCCGAGGTGCCCCGACGGCTGGGCGAGGACGAGGACCTCGGGTGCGCTGCCGCCGGTGTCCAGGTACGCCCGCAGCGCCGCCGGATCCCGGTGGTGGGCGCACACGATGCCCCGGGCCGTCAACGGGCCGTTCGTCTCGGCGGCTCCGTCCCCGATCCACGCCCAGTGCACCGGCGCCGGGTCACGGCGCACGCGTTGCCGCTCGGGCCGCCACTGCGGGCGCAGCAGTGCGGCGTCGGCCACGGCCGCGGCCCGACGCAGGGACTGCACGGCCACCGGGCGCATGCCCAGGGCCTCCACCGTCAGCACCGGGTGCCCGGCCGGGTCCGTGGCGGTGACCGACAGGGTGCCGGGTCCGGTGGCTCGGATGCGGGCGCGCAACGCGGTGGCGCCCGTGGCGTGCAGGGTCACCCCGCTCCAGGAGAACGGCAGTCGGATCACGGCCGCGTCGGAGGGGACGGCGGACGCGGACACGAACGCCGGGGCGTGCAGGGCCGCGTCGAACAGCGCGGGGTGCAGCCCGTAGCGATCGGCGCCGCCGGCGCTCTCGGGGAGTTCGACGTCCGCGTACAGATCCTCGTCCAGGCGCCGGCAGCGCTCCAGACCCTGGAACGCGGCGCCGAAGTCGAGTCCGATCCCGGCCAACTCGCGGTAGCAGTGCTTGAGTTCGATCTCCTGCGCGCCGTCCGGCGGCCACTGCCGCAGGGGCTTTGCAAGACGGCCGTCGTCGCGCGCCAAGGTGCCTTCGGCGATCCGGGTCCAGGGCGCGTCGGCGGCATCGCCGTCCCGGGAGTACACGGTGATCCCCCGTCGCGCGCGATCGTCCGGTCCGCCCACGGTCACCTGGAGACGGACGGTGCCCTGCTCGGGCAGGATCAACGGGGCCTGGAGTACCAGTTCTTCGAGCACGTCGCAGCCCGCGTGCGCACCGGCTTGGAGAGCCACCTCCAGCAGTGCCGTGCCCGGTACGACGAGGATGTCGGCGACGGCGTGATCGGCGAGCCAGGGATGGGTCCTGGTGGACAGGCTCCCGGTGAAGAGCATGCCGCCGGTCCCGTCCGCCAGCGCGACCGCGGCCCCCAGCAGGGGGTGGTCGACGCCGTCCAGACCGGCCGTCGTCACGTCCGCCTCCGGTGCCGCCGCCTCCTCCAGCCAGTAGCGGGTGCGTTGGAAGGCGTAGGTGGGTACGTCCGTCAGACGGGCGTCGACATCGCGGAACGCCTCCGCCCAGTGCACGGCCACGCCGTGGACGTGGGCCTCGGCGACCGCGGTCAGCATCCGTGCCGGGCCGCCCTCGCCGCGTCGCAGCGAGTCGACGGTCAGGACGTCACCGGCTCGCTCGGCGCCTGCGGCGTCGGCCGCCTCCTGGACGGCGGCGGTGAGGATCGGGTGCGGGCTCATCTCGATGTAGGTCGTGTGGCCGTCGGCGAGCAGCCGGTCCACCGTGCGGTGGAACTGTACGGTCTCGCGGAGGTTGCGCACCCAGTACGAGACGTCCAGGGCCGTCGTGTCGATCGGCTCGCCGAGGACCGTCGAGTAGAACGGCACGGTCGCGGGTCGCGGGTGCACGCCGGACATCTCCGCCAGGAGGGTCGCCCGGATCTCATCGATCGATGCCGAGTGGGACGCGTAGTCCACCGGGATCCGCCGTGCCCGCAGACCCTGCGCCTCGAATGCCTCCATGGCCTCGCGCAGGGCCACCGGTTCGCCGGAGACGACCACCGACCGCGGTCCGTTGACCGCCGCGACGGACACGGCACCGTCCCAGGGCGCAAGGCAGCGGCGCACCTGCTCGACGGGGGCGACGACCGAGACCATCCCGCCTGTGCCGGCCAGGACTCGCAGGGCGCGGCTGCGCAGGGCCACGATGCGGGCCGCGTCCTCCAGGGAGAGTGCGCCCGCGACGTGGGCCGCGGCGATCTCGCCCTGCGAGTGCCCGACGACTGCGGCCGGTTCCACGCCGAAGGATCGCCACACTGCCGCGAGGGAGACCATCACCGCGAACAGCGCGGGCTGCACGACGTCGACCCGGTCCAGGATCGACGGGTCGGCTTCACCGCGCAGCACCTTCGTCGGCGACCAGTCGACGTGTGGGGCGATGCAGTCGGCGCAGGCGTCGATCGATTCCCGGAACACGGCTGAGCTGCCGATCAGTTCGGTGGCCATGCCCGGCCACTGCGAGCCCTGCCCGGGGAAGACGAACGTGATCCGGTCCCGTGCCGTGGCCGTCCCCAGGGCCGCGTTCGGGCCCTGGTCGCCGTCGGCGAGCGTTGCCAGGCCGGCGATCGCCGCGGTCCGGTCCGGGGCCACCACGACGGCACGGTCGGCCAGGGCGGCCCGGGAACTCAGCAGCGAGTAGGCCAGATCCGGGTCCGGCGCCTGCGGGTCCGACGTCAAGAAGTCCGCCACCCGCAATGCCTGGGCCCGTAGGCCCGCCCGCCCGGCCCCTGAGATCATCCACGGCAGCGGGCGGCCTGCGATCTCCGCGGTACCGGTGGGCTCCCCCGCGGTCGGGGCAGCCGGTGCCGCACGAGGCCGGTCGGGTTCCGGGGGCGCCTGCTCCAGGATGATGTGGGCGTTCGTGCCACCGACGCCGAACGAGGAGACCGCCGTCCGGCGCGGCCGGTCGATCCGCGGCCACGGCCTCGCTTCACGCAGGAGCCGTACCGCCCCGGAGGACCAGTCCACGTGCGGCGTCGGTTCGGCGATGTGCAGGCTGCGCGGCAGTTCGGCGTGGCGCATCGCCATCACCATCTTGATCACGCCCGCCACCCCGGCCGCGGCCTGGGTGTGCCCGATGTTGGACTTCAGCGAGCCCAGCCACAGCGGCCGGTCGCTCGGCCGGTCCTGTCCGTAGGTGGCCAGGAGTGCCTGCGCCTCGATCGGGTCGCCCAACTGGGTTCCGGCGCCGTGGGCATCCACGCAGTCCACATCCGCCGTGGTCAGTCCCGCGTGGACCAGTGCCTGGCGGATCACCCGCTGCTGGGCCGGGCCGTTGGGCGCCGTCAGCCCGTTCGACGCGCCGTCCTGGTTCACCGCCGATCCGCGCACGACGGCGAGAATGTGGTGCCCGTTGCGCCGCGCGTCACACAGCCGTTCCAGGAGCAGGACGCCCACCCCCTCGGACCAACTGCTGCCGGTCGCGTCGGCCGAGAAGGACCTGCACCGCCCGTCGGGTGCCAGCCCGCGCTGTCGACTGAACTCGACGTAGCCCCAGGGCGTGGCCATCACGGTGACGCCTCCGGCCACCGCGAGCGTGCACTCGCCCCTGCGCAGGGACTGGGCGGCGAGATGCACGGCCACCAGGGAGGAGGAGCAGGCGGTGTCCACGGTGACCGCCGGCCCCTCCAGGCCGAGGCTGTAGGCGAGGCGCCCGGAGGCGACGCTGGGCATGCTGCCCACGACCCGGTAGCCCTCCGCACTCGGCGGAACGCGCCGGATGCGGGCGCCGTACTCGCTGTACATGATGCCGACGAACACGCCGGTCCGGCTGCCGCGCAGCGAGGTCGGGTCGATCCGGGCCCGTTCGACCGCCTCCCACGACGTCTCCAGGAACAACCGGTGCTGCGGGTCGACCGTGACCGCCTCACCGGGGCTGATCGCGAAGAACCCGGCGTCGAAGTCCGGTGCGTCGTAAAGGAATCCGGCGTGTCGGGTGCACGTCGTGCCCACGTGGTCGGGGTCCGGGTCGTACTCGACGCTCCAGCCCCGGTCGGTGGGGAACGCGGAGATCGCGTCGGTCTGCGAACTCACCAGATCCCACAAGTCCTCCGGCGACGACACGTTGCCGGGCAACCGGCAACTCATGCCCACGATCGCGATCGGCTCCTCCATCGTTGCCTGTCGCTCGGCGGGCGTGCCGGTCCCCGGCTCCGATTCGAGGGCGGGCCGCTCGCCGAGCAGCAGGGCGCACAGGTGTCCGGCGAGGGCCTCGGGAGTCGGATAGTCGAAGAGGGCGGTGCTGGACAGGGCGTTGCCGGTAACCTCGCTCAGCCGTTCCCGCAGACGTGCCGCCGCCCGCCCCCGCACCCCCTGGACGCCGAACGCCCGGCCGGGATCGAGCGGCACCCGGTCGTCCCGGTCCAGAACGGCCAAGGCGTGCGTCCGGATCAGATCGAGCAGCAGCCGGCGCCGCTCCACCTCCCCTGCGTCCGCGAGGCGCTGTCGCAACGGCCGGTCGTATCCCTCGTTCCGGTCCATCCTTGTGTCCTTTCTGCCTGGGTACGACGGCCGGGAACGGGTGCGGGCGCTAGGGGAGGTCCGTGCGCCGTTCGAGCCCGGCGACGTCGTCGCCGGCGTCGCGCGGGGCGTGGACACGAAGAGGGAGAGAGCCCGTCGCGGTCGTCGTGCGCGACCCCGGAGTCGGCGGCCGACCCTCGCGCGCCGGGTCGGGTTCCGGGTCGAGACTGCGCAGCATGCGGTTCGTGCGCTCCACGAGCGCCCCGAACGCGTCCGGGGTGATCGCTTGCTCGCCGTCGCACAGCGCGGAGTGGCCGGCCCGGTCCACGTCGACCATCACCCCGTCGGCTCCGGCGGCGGCAGCGGCGGCGGCCAGCGGGGCCACCAGGTCGCTGCGCCCGCAGGCGTGGCTGGGGTCGACGATCACCGGCAGGTGACTGAGCCGCTTCGCCAGCGGCACGGCGCTGATGTCCAGGGTGAAGCGAGTCGTGTTGCCGTGGGTACGGACGCCGCGTTCACACAACAGCACGTTGCCGTTGCCCGCCGCCAGCAGGTATTCGGCGCCGTGGAGCCACTCCGGGACCGTGCAGCCGAAGCCCCGCTTCAGCAGCACCGGGCGGCCGGTCAACGCCACCTCGTGGAGCAGCGCGAAGTTCTGTGCGTTGCGTGCGCCGATCTGCAGTACCTGGGCCACCTCGGCGACGGCCTCGACGTGCGCGACGTCGACGACCTCCGTGACGACGCCCAGTCCGGTCTCGGCGGACGCCTCCCGCAGCAGGTCCAGGCCGGCCTTGCCGAGTCCTTGGAAGGCGTACGGAGAGGTACGGGGCTTGAACGCGCCGCCCCGCAGCAGGTGTGCGCCTCGGTCCCGCACCTCCCGTGCCACGCCGAGGAGTTGCGCTGCGCTCTCCACGGCGCAGGGCCCGGCGATCCAGGTGAAGCGTCCGCCGCCCACGACACAGTCGTCGGACACCCGCACCGCGGTCGGCTCGCCCGTGGCCGCGAGACTGCCCAGGGCCGGTGCGTCGACGCTGTCGACGACCCATTCGAGCGCGGGGGTGGCCTGCAACAAGGCCACGAACTCCGCGCCCTTCGGCGATGTCGCCTCGAGGTCCGGGAAGGTGACGAGGGTGTGTCGCCCGACCAGGCACTGAAGCGACCGGTATCCGCGCTGATGCCACGCGCAGGTCAGCCGGCTCCGGTCCTCGATCGGCACGTCGGATCGGAATCGAGCAACGATCATCGGTCACCCTTCAGCGTCGGTGGCGGAGGCCGGCGGACACCGGCGGACTCCGGGGGGCTCATCCGCGCACGCCCACGCCGGGCGACCACTCGGGTCTCTCGGGGAAGTCGAAGTCCACCGCGTGGGTCAACTCCAGTCGTTCGATCATTCGTTGCGCCCCGGAGAAGTCCCGCACGAGACGCCGGCCGGCGGGCGTGGCCCGCAGGTCGCCGATGATCTCGTCGGCGCCCTCGACGCCCGCGGTGACCAGTTCGAGCCGCAGCGTGGAGAGGTCCTGCTCGGCGAATGCCTCCAGGGCGAGCGGCAGACAGCGCACCAGGGCGCGGCGGCGGTCGGCGTCCATCCTGGCGTGCAGTTCCCGGACGACCTCGATGACGACGGAGCCGTGCGCCGTCTCGTCCCGCAGGTGCAGGGTGGTGATCAGGGAGTGCATGGGCTGGATCGAGTCGTCCCTGGCCAACAGCGCCAGGAGGGAGTTGATGCAGGTCTCGGCCACCGCTCCCCAGACCAGGACGGCGACGTCGCGCTCCCACGCCTCCGGCATCGTCGCCAGCACCTGGCGCAACCGCCGATACGTGACCAGGGCGGGCTGCTCGGGTCGGCTGCGCACGCCGCGCAACTCCCGGGTCCGAGCGACGGCGAGCATGTGCATGTACGTGTGGAAACTCTCGTCGACGATGGCCTGTTGCACTCCCTGCCGCACCAGCGGCTGATCGCTGCCGGGGAATACGCCACGCATGACGAGGTCGAAGGCGGGCTCCGCGATGAGGTGCTCGGTGGCGATGACCCGTTCGTTGTAACCGATCCACAGGCCCGTCAGAACCTGTCTGCGCTGTTCACCGGTGGCCGCGAGGAACCGGGGGTGCTGCGCGAACGGCACCATCCGCAGCGGATAGTCCGGCACCCGGGGGTCGTACGTCGCAGGCCCGCCGAGCACACCGGAACTCGTCGCCACCGCGGCACGCCGCGGCCACGCTTCCACGAGGCGGCGCAGCGTCGCACTGCCGATACCGTCCTCCTCGACCCACCCTCCGGATGCCCAGGTGGTCACCGCGCCCGACTCCTCGCGCATTCGCCTCTCCCCGTCTCGTGGTCCACGGCGACGCTGCATCCTCACCGGCCGGACTTGGGGGTTTCTTGAACGCGACTTGGGCGGGTCCGAGGGAGTCTTCTGGATTCGGACCGGGGATGCCACGATGGGCGCGAAGCCGCGGTGGCGCGGACGCCGTGGGCGAGCACCGTCGTCGCGCCGGCCCGCTGCGTCGGCTCCTTGGCCTCCTTCGCCGTCGCATGCCGTCGGCCGCGCCGTTCGTGTTCTTCGTGCCTTCGCGCCCGTCCCGTTCCCGGGAACCCCGCCGTGAGACCCCATCGTGAGGACGCATCATGCTCGTTCCGCTCACCCTGGCCGACTTTCTGGACCGCGCCGAGACGGCCGCGGCCGATCGCACCGCGCTCGTGGACGAGCCGGACCAGCCGTCCGGCCCGGTGCCCACGACCACCTACGGTGAAGTACTGCGACGCGTTCGGGCCTGGCAGGCGGGTCTGGACGCCCTGGGTGTCGGCGTCGGCGAGCGGGTCGCCGTCGTCAGCCCCAACTCCTCCCGGCTCCTGGAACTGCTCTACGCGGTCTCGGCGAGCGGCCGGATCTGCGTTCCGGTGAACTACCGCCTCACGCCCCAGGAGATCGCGTACATCCTGCGGCAGTGCGATGCCTCGGTCGTCTTCGTGGATCCGGAGGTCGAGGCCGTGCTCGGCTCGGTGGAGGGGCCGAAGCGGTTCCTACTCGGTGAGCAGACCGACACCCAGGTCATGCGGTACGACATCGCCCCCCGTCCCTGGTCGTGTCCCGACGAGAACGCCGTCGCGACCCTCAACTACACCTCGGGAACGTCCGCCCGCCCCAAGGGCGTTGCCCTGACCCACCGCAACATCTGGCTCAATGCGACGACGTTCGGCCTGCACGCCCGGATCTGGGAGCAGGACGTCTATCTGCATACGCTGCCGACGTTCCACTGCAACGGTTGGGGCGTGCCGTTCCTGCTCGCCGGACTCGGTGCCAAGCAGGTGCTGTTGCGCCGGATCGACGGCACGGAGATCCTACGGCGCGTCCACGAACACGGTGTTACCCTCGCGTTCGGCGCTCCGGCCGTGTGGGACGCGGTACTTCGGGCGGCACAGTCCTGGCCCGGCGAGATCCCCGGGCACGGCAGCGTGCGTGTGGTGTGCGCGGGCGCGCCCGTGAGCGAGCGGTTCGTCTGCCGGGTGGAGGACGAACTGGGCTGGACGTTCCACCAGGTGTACGGCCTGACGGAGACGACGCTGCTCACCTTCAACCGGCGTCCGCCGGGGGCGTCGTCGGGCAGCGGAGGTCTGGCCCGGGCGGGGGCGCCCGCCCTGGGCGTGCGGTTGCGCACCGGCGCGCGCGGTGAGGTCCTCGCACGCTCCAACATGGTGCTCGACGGATACTGGCGGGATGCCGAGGCCGACGCGGCGTCCCTCGACGAGGGTTGGTTCCGCACCGGTGATGCGGGCTCCTTCGACGACGACGGACACCTCGTCCTGTTCGACCGGTTGAAGGACGTCATCGTCACCGGTGGTGAAAGCGTGGCCTCGGTGGAGGTCGAGGCGTGCCTGCTGAGCCATCCGTCGATTGCCGAGGCGGCCGTCATCGGCGTGCCGGACGAGCGATGGGGCGAGACCGTCAAGGCGGTGGTGGTGCCCGTCGACGGGGTCCTGCCCACCGCCGCGGAGCTCATCTCGCACTGCAAGGAGCGGTTGGCCCGATACAAGGCACCGACGTCCGTGGACTTCACGGATGCCCTGCCGCGGACCAGCAATGGCAAGGTTCGAAAGGGCGTGTTGCGCGAGCCCTATTGGTCGGGCCGGGACCGGCGCATCAATTGACGCCGGCCGGTCCCGCCCCCGCCGAGTCGCGGTCAGTACTTCAGACACGTCCGTCCGACGGACTCGGCACGAATGATCCGGGTGAACAACAACCGGAGTTCCCGTCCCGGGTCCACGCCCAGTTCCTGGGCCAGCGCCCTACGGATGCGGTGGTAGACCCGTACCGCCTCCGCCTCCCGACCCACCTCGCACAGCGCGACCATCAGCAGCCAGCCCAGCCGTTCCCGTTGGGGGTACTTCGCGCTCAGGGCGGCCAGTTCGGCCACGGCGTTGACGTTGTCCCGCCCCCAGCACAGCTCGGCCTCCCACAGGGCCTCCCAGGTCAGGAAGCGCAGTTCCTCCAGACGCGCCGCCTCACGCACGGCCGGTTCGTAGTCGCCGAGTTCCGCGTAGGGCGCGCCGCGCCACAGGGACAGGGATGCCTCGAGCGCCGAACTGGCCTCTTCGAAACGGCCCTCGCGCAGGAGCCGGCGCCCGTGGCGCAGCAGGTACTCGAACCGGCAGGCGTCCACCCGCTCCCCCTCGACCGCGAGAAGATATCCGTGTGGCTCCCTCCGCAGGATCCGGTTGCGTCCCCGCGGAGGGCAGTGCGGTTCGAGTTGGCGGCGCAGATTGGAGACGTAACTATGCAGGCCCGCCGCCACGTTGCCGGGAGGCCCCGTCGGCCAGACGACCTCGGTGAGCCGCTCGGCACCCACCACCTGGTTCGGCGCCAGCAACAGCGCGGACAGCACGGCACGTTGCCGCGCCGGTCCCAACAACAACGGGCCTGCGGTCGACGACACCGCCAGCGGCCCGAGGATGTTGAACACGAGTTCATCGGACAATTGCGTCATAGCCTTCGCAGACATCACACTCCCACCTGGCAACACTGGATTCAATGGCCACCCGTCCCCCCTGACCGCCGGTCGGAACGACCGCTTCCGCCGAGCCCCGAGTCGACCGAGTCGCCCCCTGACTTTCGTTGTGCCGCATGAAGAAGGAACCGGGAGGCATTCGCCACCGGGAAATGCCACCCGCACGCCGTGTACTCGTCGAGGCGGAAGGGCGAACCTTCGCACCGTCGACATGTCTCGATCGCCGGGAGCGCCCCGCTCCGGCCGCCGCGAGTGGATGATCGCCCTGTTCCGGATCCGCCGCTCGACGAACATGCCCGAACACCGTGATTCGTGAGGTGTTCGCGACCGAGGCAAATCAGCACCGAACCGGCACCGCATCCCCCCGGACCACCACGACGGCGACAACACATCCGAGGGATGCGCCGCCACCCTCACCCTCCGCGAAATGCCACTCGGTGAACGAAAACGGGGCACGTCGGAACGGCGCCGTCACCGAATCCCGCTCCGGAGCGCCGAAATGCGAATGCCTCGACCGCTATGTCATCACCGCGCACGCACATGTCCGCGCGGCGCGAAGAGCATTGCGGCGTGATGGCGACGGGTCCGCCCGCCGGCATGGAACGCGGCGCCGCCGATCTCGCGCGGCCGGATGCTCACCGGGCCCTCGATGCTGTGCAGGGCCCGGGTCTCTCGGATGTAAACGGGGCGGCTCATCGTTGCTCCCTCACTGGCGGCGTCGGCAAGGCCGTGCGTCCACCAACCATCGCGCGGACGACGGGACTCGGTCCACGGCCGGAGGAGGGCGCCCGGGTGCACGAGGGCGACGGCTGCGCGCCGGTTGACCACCTGTGTGCGCCTGGCGCCACTCGCGATCCCGCGAGCGCCGGGCGAAACTTCGCCGGCACGGCGGGTACCTGCCGGCGTCCCGCCGGGCCTCGAGGCGAGGGTCGAGCTCCGTCGCCGGGCACCGCGACACGAGCCGGGCGAGCGCCGTCTCGTGGCAACATCTCGCCTGGTCGGCGCAATTGCCGACCGAGCACGGAGCTCCTCGAGTGTGCGCGCGGCAGGCGAACTCGAACGCGGGGAAGGCACCCCTCGGCGTCCGGTCGCGAACGGGAACGATGTTGCCCGAAAGCCGTCGCACGTGGGAACGGCCTTGCCTCCGGCGATCGGCAGGCTCGTGGACACGGCCCGAAGCCGGGCGGGCGCACTCGGCATCGGCGCGCGCCGAGCGGACGGGGATCCCATTGCTCGTCACGGTGACGCGGGCCGGAATCGGGGAGCGCGAGCAGGTGGCGGCGGTGCGGCGCATCGGGTCCGTCGTTGCCTGCGGCGCACGGCTACCGGGCCCGCCGCGCTCGAAGCCGGCCGCATCCGGCGCGAACGGCGTCTGACGCGCCCCACCGCCCACGCGCCGGCTCGAGGCCGACGACCAAGCCGACCGACCCGCGGGCCAACCCCGTGCTTCCACCGACGAGTTCGCGTCCGCCGCCCACCGCCCCGGGGCGGCACCCGGGCCCGGACGTCAACTCCCGTGGATTTCAGGCATATTCGACGCCTTCAGCGCCCGACAAGATCGAAAAGCCCCGAATTCTCCTCCGCTCGGATCAGTGCAATACTCCGCATGCTAGCCTCACTTTGCGTGATTCAAAGGAGACGTTACGTGTTTGAGCGCGTAGCCGAACTGGCGATCCGTCGGTCCCGGTTGATTCTTGTGGTCGCGGCCGTGGCCGTGACCCTCATGGCCGCCGTGGGCTTCGGCGCGTTCGCCAAGTTGCAGAGCGGGGGCGGCTTCGACGACCCGGCCTCCGAATCCACCCGTGCCGGTCGGGTCATCGACGCGAAGTTCGGCGGGGAGACGAATCTGGTCCTGCTGGTCCGCGCCCGCCAAGGCGGCATCGACGACCCGGCCGTCGCAAATGGTGGCCGGGCACTGGCGGCCGACCTCAGGAAAGAGCGGGCCCTGGACAACGTGATCTCGTACTGGGACACGGACAACCCCGCCCTCCGCTCCAAGGACGGCCGCGAGGCCATGGTGCTCGCCCACGTCAAGGGCGACGACACGGAGCAGGCGAAGAACGTCAAGGGCATCATCGCCGCCCACACCGGACCGCGCGGGAACGAACTCGAAGTCCGGGCCGGCGGGGCCACCGCCGTGGCCAAGGAAATGTCGACGCAGGGCACCGACGACCTCGTCCTGGCCGAGACCATCGCCGTGCCGCTGACCCTGGTGCTGCTCCTGATCGTCTTCGGCAGCGTGGTCGCGGCCATGCTGCCGCTGGTGATCGGCACCATCGCCGTCATGGGCACCTTCGCCGAACTCGCCCTCCTCGGCGACATCACCGACATCTCGATCTTCGCGACCAACCTGACCACGGCCCTGGGCCTGGGCCTGGGCGTCGACTACGCCTTGTTGATGATCAACCGGTTCCGGGACCGACTCGCGTCCGGCGCCGAGGTGGACGACGCCGTCCGCCACACGGTGCTCACCGCGGGCCGCACGGTCGCCTTCTCCGCCGCCACGGTCGCCGCCGCGCTCGCCGCGCTTCTCGTGTTCCCGCAGTCCTTCCTTCGTTCGTTCGCCTACGCGGGGGTCGGCGTCATCATGGTCGCGGCGATCGCCGCCCTGTTCGTGATGCCCGCCCTGCTCGCCGTCCTGGGACACCGAGTCAACAGCGGCCGCATGCCATGGGTGAAGCCCGCGCGCCCGGACGCCGCGACGTCCGTGTGGGGCCGGCTGGCAGGCGCCGTCATGCGACGTCCCGTACTCGCCGCGACGCCGATGCTCGGCGTCCTGCTGCTGGCGTCGAGTCCGCTCCTGGGCATCACGTTCGACATGGCCGACGAACGCGTGTTGCCCGAGGACGCGACCAGTCGACAGGTCGCGACCGCGCTGCGGGAGAACTTCGCCGGCAACGACGCCGCGGCTCTGCACATCGTCATCGACAAGCCCGTGGACGAAGCCCCGTTGGGTGCCTACGCGGCCCAACTCTCCGGGTACAGGGGCATCGTCCGGGTCGAGGCGTCCACGGGAACCTACACCGAAGGGAACTCCACCGCCCCGGGTCCGGGCAATGCGGCCCTGGGCCGGCCGGACGCGCAACGAATCAACGTGGTGAGCGCACTGCCGCCGAAGTCGGAAGATGCCCAGAAACTGGTCACCACGGTGAGGTCGCTCGCGGGGCCCGGCGGCACGCGTCCGTTGGTGGCCGGACCCGACGCCGAACTGGTCGACGCCAAGGACTCCATCGCCGGCCGACTCCCGTTCGCCGCCGGCCTGGTCGTCCTCACCACCTTCCTGCTCCTGTTCCTGTTCACGGGCAGCGTCGTGCAACCGCTGCGCGCGCTGGTCCTGAACATGATCAGCCTGAGCGCGACTCTGGGCGTCATGACCTGGATCTTCCAGGACGGCCACCTCACGTCCCTGCTCGGCTCCACACCACAGCCGATGGAGGTGTCGACGACCGTACTGATGTTCTGCATCGCCTTCGGCCTCTCGATGGACTACGAGGTGTTCGTCACCAGCCGGATCAAGGAACTCCACGACCAGGGCGAGGACACCGAGTCGGCCGTGGTCAACGGCCTCGGGCACACGGGACGCATCGTCAGCGCCGCCGCCGCCCTGTTGGCGGTGAGCTTCTTCGCGTTCGGGACGGCCGAGATCAGCTTCATGCAGATGTTCGGCCTGGGCACCGGGTTGGCCATCCTGATCGACGCCGTCGCGGTACGGGGCATCCTGGTCCCCGCCGCGATGCGCCTGCTCGGCCGCTCGGCCTGGTACGCACCCCGCCCACTGCGCAGGTTCCACAACCGATTCGGCCTCGGCGAAACCGGCACCGTACCCCCGCCCACGGCTTCACCGGAGCACCTGCCCGGCACCTCGAACAAAAAGAACTCGGCCGAAGTCTGACCCCGAAACGGACACTGCGGGTCCGTGCTGATGACCACAAGGTCGCTCGTCGCCGCCACCCGATACGCCGCCCGGTACGCCGCCCGAACGCAACTGCGCCGCGGTTCCGGCCGTACCGCGCCAGACGTCGCTCAGTAGTACCGGCGGTGCCATTGCCCGGTGGCGAGGTCGAGTTCGGAGTACGCGGCCTCTCCCGGTGTCTCCGTCACGTAGACGCGGCCCTCGCCCTCGGCGATCGACCAGGCGGCGATGTCGTCGCGAAGCGTCTTCGGCCCCCGGGCGGTCAGTTCCACGACGCCGCCCTTCCCCGCGGCGCAGAACAACCGTCCCTCGACGAACGCCACGCCGATGGCGCCCACTCGGTCGCGTACGGCCACCGAGAAACCGCGCTGTGCGGACCCGCGAAGTATGCGGCCGCCGCGCGATCTGCCGGCGACGTACACCTCGCCGTCGGCGTCGAAGGCGATGCCCGCCAGCAGGTCGGCCGCGTCGGGGCCGTCCGGATCGGCGATCCGCGTCCACCCGGTGCCGTCGAAGTGCAGCAGGGTGCTGTTGTAGCCGGCGGCATAGACGTCGTTCGCCGCGCGCCCGCGGATGGCGCCGATCGGTGCGCCGATCCCCGGGTGGAACTGCGACCAGTCGCGGCCGTTCCAGTGGTAGAGCACGCCGCCGAAGGTGGCGATGTGTACGTCGTCGTCCGAAGTCCCCCACACGGCCGCGGGGTTCGGCCGACCACGGTTGTGCGCCTGCGCGGGCAGCGCGGTGTGACGCCAGGTCACATCGCCTTCGGGCGTGTCGAACTCCAGGTCCGGCGGCATCGTGTCCACCCAGGGAACAGGCGCGCTCGTCCAAACCAGACCGGTGCTGCTCGTCGCCCACACATGCCCCTGCGGCGAGCACCACAGCTCACGGAGCGTGTCGTTGGTCGCGAGGATGTTCTCGGCCGATTCGTCACTGCCGACGGGCCGCCGAAAGACGTACCCCGCCGCGTTGCCCGAGTCACCCGGCGCGTACGCGATCAACAGGAAATGCACCACGCCGCCGCCCTCGTGAACGACGACGATGTCCTCGACGAACTCGCGCGAAGCCTCCTCCGAGGACCCGCGCAACCCCCCACCCGAACTCCCGCCTTCCACAACGGCGGCGGCATCCCCGAGCTCGTTCATCGCAGCGCTTCCTCCGACTCGGTCCGGCGGGGACGACCAGGGCGCACGTCGCCGAACCGCTCAACCCGGAGAACAGGCCATCACCAGAACCGACCCTGGAACCGCCCCACGACAGCCCATCCCCCAAACCGCAACGTCCGAGCGGCAACCCAGCACGCCCGGACGCCAACATACCTCCCGCCGCCTCAACGGGCGCCCCCGACCGCGCCATCCCCCACGACAGCACCGGCGCCGGCGGCGTCCTCCCCTCCCCACATCTGGGTCGAACACGCTGTGCCCGACGTGGTGTTGGTGGTGCCGTTCTCTCCGCCGTTCGGATCCGGCAGCCTGCTGCGCCTGGTCGTCGACGAGCACGGTGTGGCGAGCGGGCGGTTCGTCAAGAGTGTGGCGTTCATGCCCCTGCGTGGGCAACGCGGGCCCGGACACGCGGTGTTCGAGGAGATCCGGACCGCGCACCCGACCCACACCGTCGACACCGTGGCGTGGCATCTCGCCGGGGTGTCCACGGACGGCAACTACACGCAGGCGCTCGCGCTCAGGCTCCCCGACGTCCACCGCGGCGCGAGCGCGGGCGGCGCGAAATGGTGGCTCCACGACGGCAAGGACTCCTGGGCCCTGGTCGACGACACCCCCGGCGCCGGGCACGCCCTCCAAGGCGGCCCCCGACGGCTCTGGGACGAGGCCGCCGTCATCACCTGGCAGGACGACGCCGAGATCCACGCCTACGACTTCGGCATCACCGTCGAACCCGACGCCCAATGGGCCTGGGCGGGTACACCGGACCAACGCTGGAGGATGTGAACGGACCGGCACGGCCGCAGAGCGTCCGGCCGAGAAAGGTATCGGTTCCGCGACGAGTTCCGCGTCCGGGCCGAATCCCACAGGGGAGGAGCGGCGGGCGAGGTCGATCGGTGGCCGCCGGAGCCGCGTTCGGCAGGTTCGACTCCCGGACCCACTCGCGGCGGGACCGGTGGCGGGGACGAGTCGGGAGCCGTGTCGGATACGGTTCAAGTCCGTATCCGGGACGGCGAAATCCGCCTTGTGCACCGCCTGTACCGTCTCGACCGAACGACGCCCGGTGGCGCACGAACATGGCCCGGTCGAGCCGGCGATCGAACCGGACATGGGTCGCCGAAAGCCTCGCGGCTGGACCACCCGGGCCACGCCCCGCATGGCGGGGTGGCGGAAGCAGGTCCGGGACACGGACCCATCGTCGCTCAGGACCGCCATCGGGGGGCCTGGTCGTCCGGGGTGTCCGGATCGGCGAAGTGGAAGGGGACCGAGAGGTGGGCGGCCAGGGTGCTGCCGGCGCACTCGGCGACCACCGCCGCCGGGTGGCGTGGGTGGTGGTCCGCGTCCTCACCGAGGTGGCGGCGGGCCGTGGACCGGTGGACGGTGGCCAGGTGGCTCTCCTCCTCGGGGTCGGCGGTGATGGCCAGTGCCCGTCGGCCCGGCGCTGTGCGGAAGAACCGCCGGACAGGGTCGGCGTCGAGCCCGAGGGCCTCGGGCCGGGCGGGTCTCCAGGCGGGTTCACCACGGCGGTTCATCCGGCTTGCGAACAGGGGTTGCACCTTCCGTAGCGGTATGTGTTCCAGTGGACTCACCCCCGCTCCGTTCAGGAAAGGCTCTGTCCATGCACGCGTCCTTCATTCCGCCCCGCCGGGTCAAGATCGGTCACGCGGCGGCCTTCGCCGGTACTACACCGCGGACGATCCGCCACTACCACGAAATCGGCCTGCTTCCGGAGCCCGAGCGCGGCGCCGACGACCGCCGCCGCTACGGCTACGACGACATGATCCGACTGCTGTGGATCCTCAAGATGGCCGACGCCGGAATCGCCTTGGACGACATCCGCAAAGCCTTCACCACCTCCACGGCCTCCGACGACACCGACAGCGAGGACGACATCGAGGCCACCCTGGAGCGGCTGGAGGAAACCCTCTCCGAACAGGAAGCCGAACTGCGTCGGCAAAGGACCGCCGTACAGCGCATGCGTACCGAGGGCAGCCGGATGGGCCTGCTGCCCGACATCGTCACCGACCGCCTCAAGAGCCTGCCCGAGAGCCTGCGCCAGTCGGACCTGGACACGTTGCTGATCACCGAGCGGATCTTCGGCCCGCTCGGAGCGGCCGTCCAGGCCACCCGCTTCATCGCCCTGGCCTCCTACCCCGACCTGCGAGCCGAATCCGACCGCCTCGACGCCACCGAGGAGGCACTTGACGACACCGTCGCCGTTGACGATCCGCGCGTGGCTCAGGTGGCCGCCCAGCGGCACGCCTTCGAAAGCGCCTTGCTGACCGTCATCGAGGAGTCCGGGCTGGAGAAGGACGACGAGGCCCTGTTCGACGCCTGGGAAGCCATGCAGCCCGACGCCGCCGATGGGCAGGAGGAGGCCGACAACGTTGCCGGACCACGGGAGGAAGGCGGCACGAGTGTGGTCGAGGCGATCGGCAAGATGCCCTACGACTTCTCCCCGGCCCGCCTGCGCTGCATGGAACTGGCTCAGGAACTCTCCGCCCGGGACTGAACCCGGCCCCTTCCTGAGCTTGGCCCTTGCAACTGATCGGAAAATCAACGCTCAGCCTGGCGGACGGCGGCATCCGGTCCGCGTACGGACCGTGCGCCGGAACGAGTTCGGTCGAACGGCCGCGGGTTCGAGGACGACCCGGCGGCCAAGGGCCCGGATCGGCGGATGAGTTCGCGGGGTCTTGTGGGCGGGGTTGAGATGCCGCTGGGTTCCGTACGGGTCCTGAGCGACGGCGGTGATGCCGCTGTCGAACGCGGCGCGGTCCTCGCGTCCATCGCGCGCAGTTCGGCTTGCGGCGGATGCGTGTATCGATCGGCTCCGTCACCGCGTATGAAAAAATCGGTTCGGTAGTGGACGCGTGCCGACTAGCGTCGGCGCATGCATTCAATCGAGTTCCGCAGGGTCCCCTACGCCCCCCAATGGTCGGTCGAGGGTGGGAGTATCGAGGTTTTGGCTTACCTGATCGACGGCGCCTCGTTCCTGGAATCGGTCCGCCGCGCGGAACTTCCCGACGCCTTGGCGGAGCAGGCGGAGCGCGCCGACGAATTCGCGCCGGACCCCGCACCGTTGCCGGCCGGGACGTACATGTACGCCCAGGGTTTCAGCCTGGAGCACCTACTCGGCGGAAAACCGGACATGGTCCCGCACGGCGCCGAGGAAGGCGAGACCATACTGCTCGGATGCGACTGCGGCATCTTCGACTGCTGGGCGCTGACCGCGACGATCACCGCCGGAGAAGACACCGTGACGTGGTCGAACCTGCAAAACACCTACCGCGACTGGAACTACGACTCCATCGGAACCCTCACCTTCTCCCGCCGGCAATACGAGACCTCGTGGCGCACAGCACGCTTCGGCTGATGACCACGGCTCAACCACCGGCCGCGACGGACCCGTTCACCCGGCCGGGGCCGGCATCGGAACGGGCGTGCGAGTCACCCGCAAAGACCCGCTCGGGTGCACGGTCCAGCGGCCCATCACTCCGTCCCCTGCTCCCGTGGTCGGCAGGCGCCCGTCCGGAGAGAACGCCACCGCCCGCACCGTGCCGGTGTGACCGGAGAGACCCTCTCCGACCGCTCGCCGAGTTGGGAATCCCCGTCGTCCACCGCCTCGAACTCGCCGCAGCCGCGTGCATGGGCCCGACAGCACGGCCGCGAGAGGTCGTCGTGGAGAGAACCTACCCGTCAAGGGCCCTGCTGATCGGCCACGCGCCTCCTGGTTTGCGTCAGGTCAATCCCCTGCCCACGCTGCTCGAACGTCGCCTGAGTGAACACCAAACGGACCGGGTGACGCACAGCCCGGATGTCGTGGCCGGCCACCGGCGCGGCCCGGCCGCGCGCTACGGCCCATGTGTCCAACCACATCGCCCCGCTCAACGGCCGCGAGGTGACGGCGACCAGCCCGATGCCGCACGGCCGTGCGGCAGCCTTGCTCGGGGTGGCGTCCCGATCAGTCCGCCGCGGCCACCGCCGGAGCCGGAACTCTTCCCTTCGGCGTTACGAGCCATGAAACGGTGCCCGCTCGATGCGATTCCCTGCTTGCGCGGGGCCGCCGTGGGGGTGGGCCGGGGCGGCCCCACTGATCAGGCCGTGGTGGACGGAGGACGGGCGAGGTAGGCGGTCTTGGCCTCGGCGGAGAACCCGCATGCCCGGTAGAACGCATGGGTGGCCGGGTCACGGGAGCCGGTCAGCAGCATCGCCTTGTAGCAGCCCGCGTCCCAGGCGGCCTGGAGCGTGGCATCCATGATCCGCCGGCCGAGACCGGTGCCGCGCAGTTCCGCGTCGACCACGACGTTCTCGATGACGGCGTACGGCGAGGCCGAGCGGGTGAGGTTCGGGATGACATTGAGGTAGGTGGTCGCGACGACCTCGCCCGTGCTCTCCAGGACGAACAGGTGCAGACCGGGCGAGCGCAGGATCCCGGCGAACACGGCCACGCCCACGCCGTCGCGTATCGACGGGTCCTCGGGGTGCAACTGCCGGTACAGACGCAGGATGGCATCGAAATCGCCGGGCCCTGCCTCGCGGAACACGATCATGCCGCCAGGCTACGCGAACGGCCCCCCGGATCGCCGTCAGTGTGCGACGGCACCACGTCCCGCGCGAGCAGGCGTTCGTCCTCCGCGGCACGTTGCGAGGCCCGTAGGGCGGAACGTTCGTCGTCCGCTTCGTGCTCACATCACATCGAACGACCGTCACGTTCGCGGAAGGGGCGCCTCCACCGAATGGGGCGGGGGTCGTTGGCCGGCAAGGTCGGTGATGCACACCGTGGCTCTCACTGTTCGCGCAGGTAGGTGAGGACCGCGAGTACTCGGCGGTGTCCCGCGTCGTCGGCGAGCAGGCCGAGTTTGTTGAAGATGTTTCGGATGTGCTTGTGGATCGCGGCCTCGGTGACGTGCAGTTCGGCTGCGATGTCGCCGTTGCGGTGGCCCTGTGCCATCAGTTGCAGCACGTCGCGTTCGCGTGCGGTGAGGGCGGTGAGCGGACTGCGGCTGCGGCTGCTGCCGCGGCGCATCAGGGTCGTCACGACCTCGGGGTCGAGCACGGTCTCGCCCCTGACCACGCGGTCCATGGTGCGCAGGAAGTCCTCGACGGCGCCCACCCGTTCCTTGAGCAGGTAGCCAACCGCTCCGGCGCCGTCGGCCAGCAGTTCGCCGGCGTACTTGGTCTCCACGTGGGCCGACAGCACAAGCATGGGGAAGCCGGGACGCACGGCGCGGACCTGCATCGCGGCGCGCAGACCCTCGTCGGTGTACGTCGGCGGCATCCGCACGTCGACGATGGCCAGTCCCGCGTCGAACTCCTCGATGGTCTCGTACAGCCGATCGGCGTCAGGACGCGCCGCGACCACCTCGATGCCCTCGGCGGACAACAGCGCCGCAAGACCTTCGCGCAGCAGCGTGTCGTCCTCTGCGATCACGACTCGCATGGCAGCTCCATCCGCACCGACGTCGGCCCGCCGGGTGGGCTGGCGACTGCGACCGTGCCGCCGAGTGCCTCGATCCGGCTCTCGATTCCGGCCAGGCCAGTGCCCTTCGACCGCTCGGCGCCGCCGTGTCCGTCGTCGGTCACGGTGGTGGTTACGCGCATCTCGCCGTCGTCCTCCGTCCAGGTCAGGTGAATATCGCATTCGGTCGCGTTGCTGTGCTTGGCAACGTTGGTCAGCGCCTCGGCGACCGAAAAGTACAGGGCGGCATCGACGGACGCCGGTGTCGGCGCCGGGGCGTCGACCCGTAGCCGGGTGGGGATCTGCATCCGGTCGGCCAGCAGCCCCAAGGCCGGCACCAGGCCTTCCTCGGCGAGCACCGGCGGATAGACGCCCCGGATGATGCGGCGCATTTCGGCCAGCGCGTCGCGGTTGGCGTCCTGCGCTTTCGCCAGGGCCGTCGCGACGTCGCCGGTTCCGGTGCTCAACTGCCGTTGCGCCGTGCCGATGAACATGGAGACGGCCACCAGCCGGTTCTGGGCCGCGTCGTGCAGGTCCCGCTCGATCCGCCGCAGCTCGGCGCTGTGCAGGTCCACGGCCGAACGTCGGCGCTGCTCCTCCATGTGCGCACGGAGTCGGAGCTCCTGGTCGCGAGTCGGGGCGAGCAGCAGTTCGAGAAGCTTCGCGTCGGCGGAGCGCACGGGGGGCGCGGCGATCGCCCACGCGGCCAGTCCGGCGAGCCCGATCAGGCCTGATGCCAGTGCGAGCCACCACGACGTGATCTCGAACAGTTGGTCGGCGGGCTTGCCGTCCGGCATCGCCCACCAGTACGTCGGCAGTGCCAGCGCTTGCAGTGACACCAACGGCAGCAGGACGGTGACCACGCCGAGCGGGATCCCGACGACGATCCGCTGGAGGACGGCGGCCAGATCGCGGGCCGACGTGCCGTCGGCGATGCGCCGACGGGCAACGTCCGCCCCGGCGGCAGGGCTCGGGTACGGGGAACCGATGCGTCGTCCCAGCGCCCGTCCGACCCTGACCCGTTCACGGTCGCACCAGTGCCGCAGCAGCCCGGACGCGGCGCCGGTGAGCAGGAGCCCGACACCGACCACCGACAGCGCGGCCACCACCACGATGACCGCGAGAACCAACAGGCCGTACAGCCCGGAGAGGGTGCCGGCCGCCAGGTACCGAACCGAAAGAGCCGATCGCCGGACGGACTTCGCGTCTCGTGGTCGTTGCCTGGTGCCGACGCCTTCGGTGGAACTCACCTGGTGAGCCTACTGGCACCACCAAGTCCCCGGCAGAGCCCGTCGGGCTGCCCGCCCGGAGGGTTATAGCCGGCACTACCATCCGGGTGGGCGCACGTACCACCGCGGCTCGGGTGAGCGGGGGACTGTGTCGCAAGCACCGCGATCCTACGGTCGATTACGTGAAAACGCACAAGGGCGAACGCCCCGGAAACCATGACGACCACGCCGTGACGGTCAGCGGGTTGAGCAAAAGCTTCGGCGCCGGTGCCACCCGGTTCTGGGCATTGGCGAACATCGACCTCTTCGTCGCGCCGCGGAGTTTCACCGCGATCATGGGACCGTCGGGCTCCGGCAAGACCACCTTGCTGAACTGCCTGTTGGGCCTGGAAAAGCCCGACACCGGCTCGATCCACATCGGCGGCACGGACATCACCGGCCTGGACGAGGCCCAACTGGCCGAGATGCGGCGTTCGCACGTCGGGGTGGTGTTCCAGTCCTACAACCTGATCCCGTCGCTCACCGTCGCCGACAACATCTCATTGCCGCTGCGACTGGCCGGCCGACGGATCGACCAGCGCCGCGTACGGGATCTGGCCGAGACCGTCGGTGTCGGTGCCACACTCGAGCGCCGACCGGCACAACTGTCCGGGGGGCAGCAACAGCGCGTCGCGTTCGCGCGTGCGCTCGTGACGGACCCGGAGTTGATCGTCGCCGACGAGCCGACCGGCGCGCTGGACACCGCCTCGAGCGACGTCATACTCGGCCTGCTCCGTTCGATCGTCACCGACCTCGGACAGCGGGCGTTGCTGGTGACGCACGACCCGCGGGCCGCGGCGGTCGCGGACCGTGTGCTGTTCCTCCGCGACGGACGCTGGCACGGCGAACTCCACGGGGCCACCGAAGGGCAGATCGCGGCGACCCTGACCGACCTCGGGCTGCGGTCGTGAACAAGCTCGCCCGACTGACGCTGCGAGCGCGCACGGGCCAGGTCGTCGCACTGGCTGTGACCGTGTTCTTCTCGGCCGTTCTCGTGGGGGCGTTCGGAGTACTCCTGGAGACCGGCGTCCGCGGCCGGGTCTCCACCGGCGAGTACGACAACGCGCCGTTGTTGGTCGCGTCCCGGCAGTCGGTGCCGGTCGGCGGCGACGTCGACATGACGGTTCCGGGCCGGGCGTTGCTGCCCGCCTCCTTGGTCGACGAGATCGCGGCGGCGCTGCCGGCATCCCGCGTGGTCGCCGACCGCATCGTGCCCGCCATCCTTGGTGGCCGAGCGGGCGACGCCGAACCGGTGGACGCGCATCCTTGGTCGGCGTTCGCGCTCGGGAACCGCGAACTGGCCTCGGGACGCGCACCCGTCGAGCCGGACGAAATCGTGCTGCCTGGCCACGTCGCCCGTTCCCACGGCCTGGCGACCGGGGGAAAGGTCTCGCTGGGCTTCGGCGACCGGTCCGTCGAGTACACGCTCGCGGGCACCACCACAGCCGACGACACGGGAGTCGACGTCCCGGACGTCTATCTGAGCGACGGGCAGATCGGGACGCGCGGCAACCCCGATCGCGGTGTGGCGGTCATCGGCGTCTGGCCGCAGGCGATGCCCGACGAGCACACACTCGCTCGCCTGGTCCCACCCGCCGACGCTCGGCTGTGGGATCGAAGCGCCCGGGGGCCCGTCGAGGCGGTCTCCCAGGGCCGGGCGACGGCGGCACTCGTCTCCGCCTCGGGCGCGCTCGGCGCTGTCGCGTTCATCGTCGCCGTGTTCACCGTCATCGCTCTGACGTCGCTCCAGATCCGCGAGCGATCACGCGAGTTGGCCATGCTCCGCATCGTCGGCGCCACGCCACGACAGGTGAAGCGGCTGCTTCGCGCGGAGATCCGCGTGGTCGCCGCGCCGGCAGGGGGCCTCGGCGGGCTCGCCGGACCACTCGTGGGAGCGGTCATGATCGACGCCATCCGATCCTGGGGGGCGCTGCCCCGCACCCTTCAGCCGGTCTTCGGCCCGTTCCCCTTCATCGCGGCGATGCTTACGGGTTTCGTCGCCGCGGAGATCGCCATGCGCGTCGCGGTGCGCCGAGTCGTACGCAGCAGTCCGCTGGCGCAACTCGAGGGTGGCGACACGGGTCCGTCCGGATCGCCGCGGACGGCGCGGCGCGTCGTCGTCGGAGTGGTGCTCCTCGCGGTGGGCATCGTGATGGCCCTGGCGCCGACCTACACATCCAACGTCGATGCGGCCAGTGGACTTCCCGGGATCTCGGGATTGGTGATGGCCTTGTCGATCGGTCCGCTGAGTCCGCAGGTGGTGCGCGCGGCGGCCGCGATCGTGCGCCGACCGGCCGCGCGGACCGCCGCGGCATACATGGCCCTCGGCAGTATTCGCCACCGGGCCGCCCGCGTCGGCGGCGCGATGACCCCGATCGTCCTCGGAGTCGCGCTGGCCGCGGTCCAGCTCTCCGGCGCCGCGACCGTCGGCGCCGTGTCGAAGGCACAGGCTCACGCGGGCGCGCGCACCGACCTCACGGTCACCGTGTCGAGTGCCGGCGTCGGCGACCGGACGGCCGAACTCGTGCGAGGCGTGCCCGGGGTCGGCTCCGCCACCCCATTCGTGACCACCGGCGTCATCGTGCAGCCGCCCGCCGGCAGCGACAACAGCCCCCAAACCCTGAAGGCACTCGGCATCGCCGGTGACCAAGTGGAGCGCTACGCCGATCTCAAGCCCACGAGCAACAGTCCGATCCGTCTCCGGCAGGGCGACGTCGTGCTCGGCGTTCTCGGTGCCGCACAACTGGGAGCCCACGTGGGAGACGAAGTCACCATCGTGCTGGCGGACGGACAGTCGATCAAGCGGCACGTGAGCGCGCTGTACGAACGCGGCCTCGGTTTCGGCGATGTCCTGCTCCCACTCGACGACCTGCAGCCGGCCACCGCTTCGGGACTCGCATCGGGTCTGGCCGTCACGGTCCCCGCATCCGAATCGGTGGCGCGGGTCGAACGCCGCATCCGCAACGACCTGGCCGACGTGCCCGGAGCCGAGGTCACCCGGTCCGCCTCCGTCGCCGACGCCGACGGCGCCTCGGGCGGCGAGGACAAGTTCGGGCTGCTGATACTGCTGGTCCTCTTCGGCTATATCGCCATCGCGGTCACAAACTCCCTCGTGACGGCAACCCTCTCCCGCCGATCGGAATTCGTGCTCCTGGCGGCCGTCGGCGCCACACCACGCCAACGACGCTCGATCCTGCGCTGGGAAGCCGCCATCCTGGGCGCCACCGCCTGCATCGTCGGGACCGCGTTCGCGCTGCCCGGCCTGTTCGCCATGACGTACGCCCTGAGCAACGGCGACCGCATCATGCCCGCAATCGATCCCTTCACCTACACCGGGATCGTCACGTTCACCTTCGTACTCGTCTTCTCCGCCACCGCCCTCGCCGGCCGAGCCGTCATGCGCGACCGGCGATGATCTCCGCGTTCGGGTCGGCATCGGTGCGCTCGTCGGGGTGCCGACGGCGCACCGACTGCCGCCGTAGCGGCGGGTGCCGCCGGGTTCAAGGACCGGCTGCGCGCAGAGGGGCCAGTGTCGCGGTCGCCCTCCCGGACGAGCTGCTCGTCGTCGGCCGTGACGATGACGATCCGGAGCAGCCCGCCCGCGCGGACGTGCGATGAGCGCCTGCCGACCAACGGCCACGTCGCCACGTCGTGGTACCGAGCCGGGCCGTTGCCGATGACGCTCTGCACCAGGTGCAGCCGGGCCGCGGTCCATTCCACCCCGTCGAATCCGGCGAGATCGGCCGCCGGGTCGGTGAGCGCACTGCCCGGAGGGCGCCGCCCGCCCGCCCCGCGTGCTTGGGCGACGCGGGCCAGAGTCACGTGACCGTGCCACGGCCGGCCCTCGATCGGGATGTGGCATTTACCGGCCGCGCGCCGTACGGCCACGGCCAGGGCGGCCATCGCCCGCCGATCGCCCCGGATCCCGATCCACAGGGTGCGATCACCGAAACGGCCGCTGCCGGTGAGCGCGAGGTTCCGCGGCGGATGGCGTGCGGCGACGCGGGCGAGCCGGGTTTCCAACTCGATCCGGGTCTTCGGCTCCACCGTGCCGAGAAAGGCGAGAGTGAGGTGCCAACCTTGGGGCCCGGTCCAGCGCAGCCCGTCGTACCGGGAGCGGATCGGGTCGACGGCACGACGCAATTCCGCCACCGCTTCGGGGGGCGGCACGAGCGCCACGAACAAGCGCATGGAGCCGTTTTCGCTCACCCATCCATCAGAACACGGCTGCGGCACGACCGCGAACAACCCCATCCCGCCCGGTACACCTGTCCTTGTCAGTGGCGGAAGAGCACGACCGTGCGGCCGTGGGGGATTCGGTGTCGTCGGGGATGTTCGTGATTCCGGTCAGGGCGGGGCTGTCGGCGCCGGTGACGCCCGGGATCTCGGCGAAAGTGCTCCAGGCACACCGAGACGACCCTGAGGATCTCGTCGGCCCGCCGCAACTCGACGTTCTCCCTCGGGAGTTGCCTCGGTTCCTCCGACTCGGCGGTGGTCGGGCGGTCGGTCCGCTCCCCCGGCGTCGGCCTCGGCCCCCCGGACCCGATTCCGCAGGGCCTCCGTGTGGATGCCCAGGTCCCGGGCGACCCGGGCGACCCGGGTGCCCAAGAGGTACGTACCTCCCGAATCGCCTGTTCCTGCGGCTCATCGGGGCATCTGCGTGCCGCCGGCACAGCTTACGGACCTCCCCGGCCTCCGCTCCGACTCGTCAGAAGCAGGGAGTGTTGTCACCGGAGCGGGTGATGCCGGGCCGGGTGTCCAGGGACCACATGTGCGTGCATCGGGGGCACTGGAGGTTGACGACCGGCCCGTTGTTGGAGATCAGGTAGCGCCAGTGCTCGCCGCAGTTGCGGCGGTCGGCGCAGGTCGCGCAATGGCGGGCGTCGTCGCAGACCGGGCAGGTCACCCAGGCGCGTCGGGCGAGGTCCGCCTGTGGATCAATGGGCAGCCGCATGGCCCGGCTCCTCCCCCGGCAGGACACCGGCCGCCACCAGCAGGTCGTGGATGCGCTGCTGTTCGGCGTCCAGGCCCGAGTAGAGGAGGGCATACGCCTCGTCCTCGCCTCGCAGGACCGCCACCGGGTCCCAGTCGGGCCCGAGTGCTGCGACGACCTCGGCCCGTCGCCGGGCCTCCTCGAAGGTGAGGTCGATCGTGAAGGGGACGAGATCGGGAGTGTTGTCCTGGTTCATGGCGAGACTTCCGAAGTGCTGGGGAACCCGCCCATCTCTACCAGGCACCGTTGCCGCAGGGAAGAGCGGCCCCAGTCGCCTCGAGACGCCCCGGGGCCACGCTCCACCCCGCCCATCGACGGGGCACCCTCGGATCAGCCGACACAGGCGGGCCGTTGCCGCCACCAAGCCTCGAACGACGGACACGCCCCACCCACGGCACTATGACGTATTTCACGGCGCGCCCCGCAGCATGCACCGAGCCGACCGCTGGGCGCAGCGGCGATCACGACGGGGACCATTCCAGTGCGCGCCGGCGACGTCGCTCGCACACGGCGGGTGATGCGCGGCGATGGTCCGACCACTGACCGCCCTCCTCAAAGGCACACGGCCGGCCGGCCCCTTGGCGACCGCTCGGACACCTGGCCGATCCGGCGGAACCCTTGGACCCCGAGCCGTCGCCGCCTTCGTCACTCGGGTCGACTGCCTCACCTGAACACACCGGCACACCAGGCCCCAATCGCCGCACGCGACACACCTGGCCATCGCAGACCCGGCACAAGGAATCGCCTGGATCCTGGACGGAGAATCCGACGACTGACCCGACCGGGATCGGCCGACAGAACCAAGAAAACCATGGGATGAAGCAGCGACCGTTGCGCCGTCAACCGAGAGGGGAACTGGCGCGGCCGCCGCTCGGTGCCACGATGGAGTGGAGGAGCCTTTTCGATCGGCGATTGGGGAAGGCGATCATGAGCCGCGAGTATCACTTTCATTGCGAGCACGCCGGTTGCTCGGTCACCGTGGGTCTGCGGATGGGCGGGACGCGGGAGCTGGAGCTCCTCGTGGACGGGAAAGAGGTCGCCGCCGCCCGCGTCCACGGCCACCACGCCCGGACGCAAGTGATGACCGCGATCCTGCCCACCGACCCGCCTCGCGGCATCGAGGTCGAAGTGACGCTCCCGGGCGCTCTCGGCGGCGATCCGGCGAGCGTCCTGCTCGCGGCCGGCGAACGCAGGCCGATGGCCGCTCGGGAGGTGCCCCGGCGGTCGCGGCCGACGGAGGCGTCCTGGTACTCCTGACCGTGTCGGGGCGCCACAAGGCGTGTCGGTGACGGCCTCGGGCCGCCGGAGACGTCCGTGGCGCGGCGACTGGGGGCGGATCGTGCAGCGCCCGGTTCGGGCGAGTCCCCGGGTGGTCACAAGGTCCCGGAGTCGCGGGGCTCGGCGTACGGCGCGCTTCGTGCCCGGTGCGGTTTCTTCAGCCGGCCGAGCGACCCGCCGGCCACCGTCGTCGTCAAGCAGGTGCGGCCGCAAGCCGCCGCCGTGTCGATCCATGGGGTGTCGCCACCCCCGCAGGCATCGGAAGCGATCTCGAAGCGACCGGATGTGAAGCTGATCGACGTCCGCTGCGGCCGGGCGCGGAGGTTTCCGCGAGCCACCGCCCGCCGTTCACCGAATGTCGTCAACCACCCACCCAAGCGTCTGGTTGTCGTGGTGGCTCGGGTTCCGGGGACGGGACATCACAGTGCGGTCTCACGAACGACCGGCGGCGCGACCGGCGGTGGCGAGCAGCTCGTCGACCGAGCCCGCGAAGTCCGGCAGCAGCCGCATCGCGATCGTCCACGCGTCGGGATCCTCGCCGAGGTGCGCGTCGACGAGCGCACGCAACGGCTCGGCCAGCGGCCGCAGTTTCCCGCGGCTCCGCTGCTCGTCGCCGAACGCCCACAGGAGGAACGAGGCCGCCGCGGTGTGCGTCAGCAGGTCGTCCGGCGTGAGCGTGCCTGAACGCAGGCACGCGGCGAGCGCCGGGAGCACGAGTGTCCACCCCGAACCTTCGCGGCGGCCCCACACCCGGGCCGCTGCGGGCAGGAGCGCCAGGGCGGTCGACCGGGGCAGCGCGGCCAGCAGCCGGGCGTAACGTTGCGGATCGGCTTCGAACAGCGCGGCGGCGACCGACTCCGGCAGCGCGGGATGGCGGCTGAAGGTGTCGAGGACGTTCCTCTCCGCGCGTCCCGAGGTCACCTCGTCGAGGACCACGTCCCATGAGATCGGGGCCTCGACCGGGGCGTGGTGCGCGACGGGGCCCGGTTCCGCCGCGGTGCCGGTCGTCCGGGCGACGAGCTCCGCGCGCTGGTACGCGGTGAGGGCGTCGCCCGCGAGCAGCGCGGCGTCCACCTCGCCCAAGCCGAGCGCGATCAGTTCGGCACGCTTGTCGGGGTCGTGCTCGACGCCCGCGACGAAGTCGCGCAGCACCTCGGGGCTGCGCGAGGCCAACTCCCGTGCGATCGGCGGGACGAGCGCCGGCGCAACCGGCGCCCTGCGGCTGA
Source organism: Embleya sp. NPDC050154 (assembly GCF_044460165.1). Classification (NCBI taxonomy): domain Bacteria; kingdom Bacillati; phylum Actinomycetota; class Actinomycetes; order Kitasatosporales; family Streptomycetaceae; genus Embleya; species Embleya sp. NPDC050154. The sequence goes on along the minus strand of NZ_JBITJP010000004.1, from coordinate 247,931 downwards.
CCCCGGCCAACTCCGGGAGGACGTCGTCGTCGAACGCCGCGAGGATCGCGGACAGCGCGTCCGCGTCGGCGCAGGACAGCAGCAGCCGCAGCGGAGAAGGACCGGCCGACGGCGGGCGGGCCGGCCGCGGCTGCCGGCGGAAGTCGGTCCACGGCGCGGGCGCCTTGCCCGCGGGCGCCTTCGCCGAGCCGGACGGCCTCACCCACGGGACGGTGGCTGCCTCGTCGAGCAACGCCAGGACACTGCCGGGGTATTCGGTGTCCCGGGTGAGCAGTGTCGCGGCCGCGCGCCAGGCGCCGGGGTCCGTGCCGAGCCGGGCCCGCACCGCCTCGCACAGGCCCTGTTCGAGGGCGGCCACCTCCTCCGCGGCGAGGGTCACCCTGATCCAGTCGTCGTTGGGCGGCGACCAGTGCAGCGCGTCGATCAGCCCGAGGACCCGTGCGGCACCGGGCCCGCGGCGCAAAATGTCGTCCGGAGTGACCGTGCCCGTGTCCAGCGCCACCCGGGCGGGAAACGTGTACGGGTTGTCGGTCGGCCCGTACGCGAGCAGGGCCAGCGCGGTCTCGACCGGGCATGCGGGTTCGCCGACGAGCGCGACGCACTCGTCGTTCTGCCACGGCTTTTCGATGTGCCGCACGGCGGTCTCGGCCCAGTCGTCGGCGGTCCACTTCTCCGGGCGCAGCAGCGCGAGCGTCTCGGTGAACCGGTCGTGGCCGCGTGGCGACGACGTGTCGGGGTCGGCCGCCAGTGCGCCGGATCCCTGAGGTGGCAGCGGCCGCCTGCCGAGGATCGTCCGGTATGTCTCGGCGGCCAGTTCCGGGTCGGGGCAGTCCATCGCCATGCCGAGTTCCGGCAGCGCGTCGGTGCACATGAGCCGTTGGCGCAGCACCGGCGCGATCGGGAGGGTGGCCAGCACCCGGCGGCGCAGTGAGCCCGGGACCCTGCGGTGGAAGAACACCGCCGCCCGGACGTCCGGATCGGGGTCGGCGGCGAGCGCGGCCATCGCCCGGTGGTCGAGGAATCGGTTGCGGGCGTACGCCGCGCGGTCGGCGGCGGCACCATCCCGCAGGCACCACGTGACGGCGCTCGGCCGTAGCACGCAGTACTCCAGTATCTGCGCGCGCAGCTCGGCTCCGACGCGGGCGAGTGCCAGACCGGCCTGGCGTGAGTCGCCCGCGCCGGTCAACGCCCCGAGAGCGACCAGGTCCGGAAGGGGGAGCGAGCGCTCTTTCACCGGCGTCACGCGCGCCTCCCGCCGACCGCACGCGGGGCGTCGGCGGCACCGGTCGACGCCCTGAGGGCATTCGGGCGAGACAGGCGGCGCTTCGGCTCGCCCCACGCGGCCGCGCACACCTCCGTCCACTTCGGATCGGGCACTCCGCGGACCGGGGTCGTCATGGGTCGGATCCCAACTTCCTTCGCAGGGCGGACCGGGCGGAATGGTCCGCACGATCGGGATGGCACCGATGATGCCGCCGCGAGGAACGCCGCCGCAGCACAATCGGCCGGCGGATACCGCGTACGCGTCGAGCGCGGACCCGGGCGACGGCGCGCCGGCCCTCTCCCACAGCTCGGGAACGACAAGGGATTTCCCCGATTCGCGCCGGGTTCCCGATGGCTAGCGTTTGGTAGCGGTACCCCTCGACTTCTCGTGCCGAACACGTCCCCCGTACCGAACGCCTCCGGCGTCAGGAATCGGAAGTCAAGCGCGGTTTCCCGTTCAATGCGCGGCCGTCCCTCCGCACCTTGATCCGTGGTTCGCTCGTCAGACCCCCCCGGAGCGACCGGAAGCCGTTTCCCGCCGGCCTTCGGCCGTCCCCTCCGCGCACCCACACCACCCCGCGTGTGCGCAGCTCGCGCACCGAGTCGGGGACTGCGGCGCAGTGCATCGACTGCGATCCATCTCGACGGATGCCGTCGGCCACCACCGACGGTCTCCGGTCGACACGCACAGGAACACATCCCTCCGGCGTCGGCGAAATCCGGCGCCCTCGTGAGGAGGTACCCGTGTGAGACGTAAACGCCTGTCCGTCGTCACCGCTGCCTTCACCGCTGCTCTCGCGATGGTCGTGGTGGACCTCGCGTCCCGCGGTCGGCAACAAGGCACCGGCGTCGGCCGAAGCTCGTACCTCGGCGGAATACAGCGTTGTGGTCGGTAGGCATCGGTAAGCAGGTGATCGGCCGGCCCTGTCGGGCCGTGCGCTGTGCGTGCCGAAGATTTCGGACAACGTCTCGGTCGACGAGAACGAACCGGAAGGGCTGTTCGCCCACCATCAGCATCCCCGCGAACACCTGACCGTCGGCCGGCGCTCTACCTGGTGAAACTCCCCGGCGACGGTTACGCCGGGAAGGTCACCTGCCGGCACCTGCCGGCAGGATCCGCGACAGGCCATACGAGTCGGGAACGGTGTGCGCGTCGCACGCGGTCCACGCGGTCCACGCGGTGCGCGCCCTCCGCGCCGTCCACCCCTTCCCGCCGAGCGTCGGCAACACCCGCACCGCACCGTCCTCGTCGCGGTGCGTCGGGTGCGCCGAACCACTGCTCCATCGCCCGGAGTTCGCTCCTCTCCGGTGGCTCCAACAAGCATTTCCCCGGTCGCAACGCGGGGTCCATCCGGTTCCACACCCCGGCTTCCACACCCCCGGTTCCGGATCCACGCGCTCCCCCATGCGGGTCGAAAGGAAGAAAATGGTAAGCAGGCATTCTCTGATCAAAAGGCTCCTGGTGGTTACCGCCGCTGTGACGGCAATCGCCGCCGGCGGCGCGGGGCAGACGATCGCGTCGCCCACCCCGCCGCCCTCCAATCCGGGCGACGTCACACCGCACATCGTCGGTGGCACCTTGGCCGCCCAGGGCGAATTCCCCTGGATGGTACGGCTGTCCATGGGCTGTGGCGGCACCATGTACACCGACCAGATCGTGTTGACCGCAGCGCACTGCGTCGACGGATCCGGACCCGACTCGAGCATCACGGCCACGTACGGTGTGGTGGACCTGAACAGCCCGGCGGCTGTCAAGCGCACGTCCGTCGAGGTGCTCAGTTCCCCCACGTACGACACCCCCACGGGCGGTGACTGGGCGCTGATCAAGCTGGCCGCCCCGATACCCGGCGCGGCGACCATCCCGATCGCCACGAACAAGACCTACGACAACGGCACCTTCACCATCGCCGGTTGGGGTGCGGCCACCGAGGGCGGCGGACAGCAGCGCTACCTGCTCAAGGCCGACGTCCCGTTCGTGACCGACGCGACGTGCAAGGCGTCGCCCGGGTATTCGGGGTTGATCCCGGCGGCCGAGATCTGCGCCGCGTATCCGCAGGGCGGCACGGACACCTGCCAGGGCGACTCGGGCGGGCCGATGTTCCGCAAGGATGCCGCAAACGCCTGGATCCAGATCGGGATCACGAGTTGGGGTGTCGGCTGCGCCCGACCGGGCCGACCGGGCGTGTACACCGAGGTGAGCACCTTCGCCACCGCCATCGCGCAGGGCGCGAGCGAATTGGGCGGAGTCGATCCCCCGGACGGTGAGACGTTCGAGAACACCAACGACGTCGCGATCCCGGACAACGGCGGCGCCGTGTTCAGCGACATCGCCGTGACCGGCGTCGCGGGCAACGCGCCGGCGACCCTCAAGGTCGGCGTCGACATCAAGCACACCTGGCGCGGCGACCTGACCGTCGACCTGGTGGCCCCCGACGGCACCGCCTACCGACTCAAGAACTCCAGCGGCAGCGACTCCGCCGACAACATCATCACGACCTACACCGTCAACGCCTCCAGCGAACTCGCCAACGGCACCTGGCGCCTGAAGGTACAGGACGTCGCCGCCGCCGACACCGGCAAGATCGACTCCTGGAAGGTCACCTTCTAGTTCGGCGGGATCACCTCCCGACGATCCTTCCCGATCTCCCACGACCACGTTCCAGGGATAGCCCCCTTCCTCGGCCTCAACGCCCTCCACGCACGGCGCGGGCCGAGGACATACCGATCCAGGCTCGGCTCGGCCCGACGCGGTTTCCCGCGCCGGTCCGGGCCGAGCCGCACGTCGTACGTCAATCGGGCGCGCAAACCCCGCGGCGACGCGACGGGGGGCCACCCACCGGCGGCTGCAACGCCCCGGCCCACACCACACCCCCACCAACCATCCCCTGGCTCATCTCCCGGTCAAGGTCGGTGTCGCCGTCAACGGCTGTTCACGGATGCCTCGTTCGAGGTGGGGACCGCATCCGGATCGGTGGAACGTCGCGGCGCCGCGGAGCCTTCCGCGGGCTCGGATCCCACCAGCCACAGGCCGGTGACCACGGCGGTAACCAACGTGACGGTGCCGGCAGCGAGGAAGGCGCTGTTGAGGCCGGTCTCGAAGGAGGCGCCGCCGGATTGCCGGGTGCGGACGACGGCTCCGAGTACCGCCACGCCGAGCACCGCGCCGATCTGCCGGGTGGTGCTGCTGATGCCTGAAGCGAGGCCGCCTTCCTGTGGGCCGACTGCTTGGATGGCGGCTCCCGTCAGTGGGGACATCGTCAGGGCGAAGCCGATGCCGACGACTCCCAGCCGCCACCACACGTTCCCATAGCCGGTGTCGGCGTGCACCATGCCGAGCGCCAGCAGTCCCAGGCCGGCCAGGGCCAGGCCGGTGGTGACCACGATTCGGAAGCCGTAACGGGCGGCGAGCCGGCCCGCGAACGGGCTGACGATCACCATGGCGAGGGTTGCCGGCAGGGTCTGCAGACCGGCGCGCAGGATCGAGCTGCCCTGGACGTACACGAAGAACTGGGAGAAGAAGAACGACGAGCCCATGAGCGCGAACCCCACCACGACCATGGCGGTGTTGGACACGGTGAACAGCCGCTGCCGGAACAGCCGCAGCGGCAGCATCGGGGCGGAACGACGCGCTTCGACGGCGACGAAGGCGGCGAGGAGGATCACCGCGGCGGTGAAGCTGCCCAGGATCACCGGCGACGTGAAGCCGCGGGCACCACCCTCGATCAGCCCGTAGGTCAGCGCCCCCACTCCCGGAACGGACAGCACCGTACCCGGGACATCGATCGCGGGGGCGCCCGGATTGCGGGCCTCTTCAAGGCTGCGCAGGCCGACCAGCAGAAGGACCACGCCGATGGGCAGATTGACCAGGAAGATGGCGGGCCAGCCGAAGGCGTCCGTCAGCACGCCGCCGACCACGGGGCCCGCGGCCAGACCGATTCCGCTGAATCCGGCCCAGAGCCCGATCGCCTTGATGCGATCCTGCGGCACGGGATAGGCGGCGGCGAGCAGGGCCAGCGAGGCTGGGCTCAACGCCGCGGCCCCGATGCCCTGCAGCACCCGACCGGCGACCAGCCAGCCGACCGTGGGCGCGAAGCTGCACAGCACCGACGCGGCGGTGAACACCGCGACCCCCGTCAGGTACACCCGCTTGCGGCCGAACCGGTCGGCGAAGACACCGCCGGACAGCAGCAGCATGGCGACCAGCAGTACGTACGCGTCGACGATCCATTGCAGACCGGTCAGCCGAGTGTGCAGCCTGTGCTGCATATCGGGCAGCGCTGCTCCGACAATCGTGTTGTCGAGCAGGACCATGAATTGGCCCAGGCAGGTCACCGTGAGCAGCACGGCCCGGTTCGGTCGACTGCCTACGGCCGCGGGCGATGCAGCCATGGGAATTCCTTTCCATCGTCGATGGCGCCTTTCCACGGCCGACACGGTCGACCTCCGGGCGCCCTAAAGCAGTCATTGGCTGCGTTAGGCAACTGTAAGGAGGGCTGCTTCAAAAACGCAAGTCACGGCTGCGTTAAAGTGGGGGCATGAACGAGCGACAGCCGGCCCGACGACCCGGCGGGCGCAGCGCCCGCGTCGGCGCGGAGGTACACCGGGCCGTCACCGACCTGATCAGCGAGCGCGGCTACGGCAACTTCACCGTCGGCGAGGTCGCAGCCCGCGCGGGTGTAGCCGACAGCAGCATCTACCGCCGGTGGGGCAGCCTGGAAACCCTGCTCACCGACGTGGCGCTCACCCGCCTCAACGCTCAGTCGCCGATGCCCGACACCGGGAGCCTGGCCGGCGACCTGCGCACCTACGCGGCCAACGTGGCCCGCGAGATCACCGGACCCGACGGTCCGGCGCTGCTGCGCCTGGCCGTCGCCCTGTCCGACAACGGTCCTCAGGGCCTGCAGGCGCGTGACGACCTCCTCGCCGAACGCGCCCGGCAACTGCAGTCCATGCTCGATCGCGCCCGCGAACGCGGCGAGCACCCACCCGACGCGTTCGGCGTGCTGGACCACATCCTGGCCCCGATGTACATCCGCGTCCTGTTCGGCAGGGGCCCGCTCACCCCGGACTACGTCGACGGACTGGTCGACCGATTGTTGTGAACCTCGACCCGGTCCCCGTGATCGGCCCTCGGACGCGGTAACAGGGTCCGCGGCACCAGGGCCTCGTGAGGTGCTCCGCCGCGTGCCGTGTGCCGTGTGCCGTCCCACCTCAGGCACCCGGCCCCCGGCCGGCCCACGCGGCCCGGCCGAAGCCGTCGGCCGGCGACGCGCGTCGCGCGTCGCGCGTTTTCTTGACCCGCCCCGGGCCTCCTCACTCGTCAACCCCCGCGAGGTCAACGGGCGTTCCGTCGTCGCCGAACGCCTCCATCCCCCGGAAGGCCCCGTTTGCCGCACGGTCCGGCCGGACCCGGGGATCGAGCAGGAACGGATCAGGAAGACACCGGGTGGCCGCAACTCCGCCATCCCCGGCAGGTATACGCCCTGTGCATGGTTCGCCGGCCGCCGACCACACCGGGCGAGAGCCGGTGTCGAGGTCCACGCGGGCGGCCCCGTCTCCACACTCGAGCGACCGCCGGTGATCGACGTGTCGGTGCGCCGCTTGTACCGCGAGAACCCGGCCCGTTCCCGGACCACGCCTGTCGAACAGGTCCCGGGCCGACGGTGCCCTATCGGCGGCGGACCCCCGCCCCGCGGAGGCCGAATCGAATCCCGGGACGCGCCCCGACACCAATGCCGACACGCACGGACGCGGCGACCGCGAATGGCCGCCGCGCCCAAGCTCGTCCGCCTCACCTCACGCGGTCGGGCACGTACCTCCCGGCAGCGTCAGCGCCACCCGCGCATGCGACACCACGACGCTCACGCCGGACAACAGTGTGATCCGCAGCGCGTTGACCGTGATCCCCCGACCGCCGGGGTCGACCACTCGCTCGTTCACCCGCACCGTCGCCACCAGCGGGATCGTGATATCCACGTTGACGTTCGGGTTCACCACCGGCACCCCGGCCACCCGCAGGTTCGCCAACGTCACCGAACCGCTCGGCGTCGCACCGCCGTTCGCGTCACCCTGCACCGTGGCGATCGCTTCGACGACGTCCGCCGTGACCAGTCCGCCGAGCAGGTTCACCCCGGCCGTCTCGGCGCGCGCGTTCGCCCGCTGCAGGCCGTTCGCGTCGATCGTGCCCTCCGCGCGGGTGGTGACCACGCCCGCGTTGCCGACGACGCCCAGCGACACCGTCGCGACGTTGTCGGTGTCGACCGCCGCGACGTTCGAGCACGTCACGTCGGACGCGGCGATCGGGCCGATGTTCGCGAGCGGGGACTTCAGTGCGGCCCCGTACGCGTGCGCGTCGAAGCGCATCGTGTCGAACACGACGCTCGCGCACCCCGGCAGGCTCACCCCGACCACGTTCGTAAAGCCCGCCGCGCAGTTCGTGTACGTCCCGCGCACCGCCGAGGTCACCTGGACCTGCGCCGTGCAGGATTCCTGACCTGCCGTCAGGTTGCCGGATACGTCGACCGAGCCCCCACCCGCCGGCGCGACGACCGAGCCGGCATCGCACGTCGTCGTGGTCACCCCGGTCGCCTTGAGCCCGGCCGGCAGCGCGTCCGAGAACGACCAACCGGGCTTGGCGCCCAGCTCGTTCGTGTTCGTGATCGTGAAGGTCAGGGTCGAGGTGCCACCGGTGAGCACCGGTGTCGGCGCGAAGCCGATGTCGACCTGCGGGCTCGCGTCGACGAGCTTGACGTTGTCGAAGGCCACGTCGTTGCCGGTGCCGCTCGGCTGCTCGTTCACCAACCGGATGCCGGCCTGGTTGCCGGCGAACAGCACGGCGCCGTTGCTGGTGAAGGTGCCGACCTTGGCCCCGCCGATCGTCGTCGTGGCATCCACGCACGCCTCGATCGGGCGCGTGAACGCGGGCGTGGCCTGGTCGCCGTCGAGCAGGTAGAAGCTGAACTTGGAGTGGTTGGCGAAGCAGTTGACTTCGGCGATGTCGACCGAGAACGCGATGAAGCGCCGCCCCGCGGGCAACGGGATCGGGGTCGCCGTCTCCAACTGCACCTTGCCGGCGCCCGGATTGCCCGCGGTGTACGCCGTCACGGCGTGGTTCGTGGTCGAGGAACCACCCGACCACTGACCGAGTACGCCCGCGAGGTTCTTGACCTGGGCCCAGTCGCCCGGGACGCACCCACTGCCGGCGGGAGGCGTGGTCGACGCGGCCGGCGACGTGACCCAGCCGTTGCACGCGGTCAACCAGGCCGGGTCGGCGGTGTACGTCTCGCCCACCGGCGGACCGCCGATGTAGTTCGTGAGCAGGGTCGGCGTCGCGCCCTGGCCGTTCTCGAAACCCTCGGCGAAGATCGCCGCGGGCGCCTGCGGCACACCCGGTGTCCCGGGCGCGGCCTGCGCGCCGCCGACGGCGAACGGTGCGGTCAGACCCGCAACGGCCACCGCGATCGATATACCGACGCTGCCGAAGCGTCCGGTGAGTCGTTTTCTCATCGTGGACATGACGAAACCCCTTACGTCGCAAGGTGTCTGACCCCACGACCCGCCCCACGGGGCAGGCCGAGGACGGCGAGGCCGCACCGACCGATCGCGGATACCACGACCGGTCCGGCACATCGCCTTGAGCAGCACAGCACCCACAACGCCGGACGACCGCCTCTCGGCAGCCAAACCACACCTACAGGTGACACCGTCGCGCGCCGGTGCGCGCACCGAACCGCCCCGCGCACCCCCACCGCGGGAGCCGCGCCGCACCCTCGACCGTGCCCCACCACCCCTCACCCCTCACGATCGCCCGGCTCGGCCGACCGCGACGCCCGCCCGGTGACAACGCGTCCACGCCGTCCGCCGCGACCCGACGACCACCAGCGTGGTTTCAAGGTGCCATTCGCTCGACGTAGCCATGCAGATCGCCAAGGCCCCTCACCGCCACGCCGCTGACGGTCCAGCCCGGTACCCTCCGGCATCACGCAGACGCCCTGCCCCCGGCCGGCCCACCGCCCGCAATCCGTCGGCGGGTCGGGATAGCCGAACGCGTACCGGCCCTGCGCCGCCTCGCCCACCCGCCCAGGCCCCCGACACCCGGACCCGACCCGAAGCCGGCATCCGGAGCCCCGCCGAGCGCGACGGGGTCCCGGAGCGGCCGGTGCCGGGGCGGGCGGGTGGCGGGATCGCGTTCGCGTTCGCCGGCGCGATCCGGCCGTCCCCGGCGGCCAACCGCCCCAAAACCTCGCAACGCCAGCGGCTACCACGCACCCACGTACAGGTTCACCACGCGCCGGGGGACCACCGGCTTCAAGACGGAAATGAACTCCGCGGTGGTCTCCAACTCCATGACACATCGCATGAATTGCCGTAGATCGCGACGGTGCATCCCGTCGAGCCCGCGCATGACGGTAACCACCGGCTCCTCGCTCGCCACGACGAAATCGGAATAGCAGTCGGTGTAGGCGGGCCAATTCTCTCCGAACCAGTCCGGGAAATCGTAGGTTCGGGCCAACGCTTGCAGCACGTCAAGCTCCGAGCCCCCCTTCGGGACGTCGACATCCAGCCGTACGAAACCGGCCGCGACGAATCTCTCGACCGCGGTCTGCGCCGTGGACTCGTCTACCAGGTACGGCCTTTCCCCCAGCGCGGCCAGGACATCCGCCCCGTCGACCCAACCGGCCAACCTGCGCCGGGCACCAACGACCACGGATCCGTGGAATCCTTCGGCGCGTCCTCCAGCCTCTGCCAACCACCAAGGCTCCCGATCCCCACCCTCGACCTCCTCACCCACACCGTGACCGCATCGCCCTCCTTCGGGCACGACGAGGCCATGCCCGCCGTCTGCCCCCAATGACAACGCGCCGCACGCTGTTTGGAGCCTCCCCGCCGGACGACTCCGAAGGGGCCGCCGCACCGCGAAGAGCCGCCGACACTCCCCGAGGTCGGCGGGTGCGGGGAACGCCCGGGCACCCGATGTGTGGAAACGGGCGGGTGAGGGAAGGCCACGTTCGTCGTCCCCCCGGACTCGGTCGGCATCCCGTCGACCGTTTCGCCGGTGATGATCAGCCGACTCAACGCCTCCTGACCGGTGGCCGGTTGTTGCGCCACCCGCGGGTCCTGCGCACGAAGCTCCCTCCCCGTTCGCGCGGCACCTTCCCGATCCTGAGACCGCTGCGGTAGGCCCACCGGCGCACTGGGGAGCATGATTTCGACCAAAGGACGACAGCACACTGCAACCGGAGTGGTTCAGCTGTCTCACTCGACGGCGAGGAGAGTCGCCATGCGGACCGGCATCGTCACGACAGCAGGGCCGGGTGTGGAACACCTGGCCGCCCGCGCGGAGGAACTCGGCTTCGACAGTTTCTGGGTGTACGACACGCCGATGATCCACGGCGATCCGTTCGTGAGTCTCGCACTCTGCGCCAAGTCCACCCACCGGATCAGGCTCGGCATCGGTGTCACCTCACCGGTACTGCGTTCCGCGCCCGCCGCGGCGGCGGCCGTCGGCAGCCTCAACGCCCTCGCCCCCGGCCGCATCGTCTGCGGGGTCGGCACCGGCAACACGGCGCGCCGTACGCTCGGCATGCGGCCCACGAAGACGGCGGAACTGGAGTCGTTCACGGCCGCCCTACAGGATCTCACCGCGGGCCGCGAAACGGACTACCGCGAGGGGACCCGGTCCAGCAGAGTGCGATTCCTGCACGTCGGGCCGTACGTCGACACCGAGGCTCCCGTGGAGTTCGTCGTGGCCGCGTTCGGCCCGAAGGCTGCCGCGGTCGCCGGCCGGCTCGGCGCGGGAGTGATCTCCTTCGGGATGCACGACCCCGCGGCCTGGTCCGCCCTCGGCCGGGCCCGGCGGGCGGCGGCGCGGAACGCGGGCAGCACCGAGAAGACCCGTGCGTATCTCATGTCCTCCCTGCATGTCCTCGCCGACGGCGAGGACCGCTACGGCGATCCGGTCAAGGACTCGATGGGGCACATCGCACTGAGCGCACTGATCCTCGGCGCGGAGGACCCCGCCCTCCGCGCGGCCCTGCCTCCGGAAGAGGCCGCGGCCGTCGACCGTCTGCTCGAGTTGCGCGGCACCACCCTCACCGACCCCAAGCTTCACCAAGCGCTCTACCGCAACTACCTCAATCGGCTCTCCCCCGAGGACCGCGAGCTCATCCTGCCCTCCCTGGTGGACAGATTCGGCCTGGTCGGTACCAGGGCCGAGGTCACCGAACGGATCAACGCGCTGGAGAAGTCGGGGGTCGACGAACTGGTGATCCAGCCCGTCGTGGACCCGGAGACCGAAATGGTCGAGCTCGCACGGCTGCTCGCCTGAAACTCGGCAAAGAACGGCCGTCGGATCGTCCAGCGGGCCGTTCGGCCGTTCAGACCGCTCGGGCTGTTCGGGGTGGCGGCGGACAGGCTGCCCTGTGCGTACCCGCCCCTCGACCGCCAGGGTCAAGTCGATCGTGCGGTCCCTCAAGCGTCGACTGGCCGCTCGGCGATTCCCCCCGTTGTAGGGTCAGATGACCCCTTGCGGGGTGCCGCTTTCGCTGAACGTGTTGCCGCTCGGCATCAGCCCGGTTCCGCCCGTGTCGGCGTACCACAGGCTGTTGCGCGGGAAATCCCGGTGGCTGGGGGCTTTTCCGGTGGCGGTGTCGAGTCGGAGCCCGACGTACGAGGCTCCGGCAGCGCCCGGCACCGCCGGCGCGCAGAGGCCGGTGAGCACGCGGCGCCGGGGCCGCGAGGCGCCCGGGCCCGTCTCAGCTCCTCGCTGCGAGAGTCGCCGACACGCACGCCACGTTCGACCGGGAACACAACGCCGCGACGTCCGATGCGCTCATGGACGGCGTCGTGGGGAAGTCCATGACCGGCGGCCGCTCCACAGGCACGGCGGACGACCCCTCGTCGAGCACACGCGTCGCCACCCACGCCGCCACAACAACGAACACGTAGACCAGCACGTGCTTGCGGAACCGACGCACAACTCCCCCGGGTCCCGGATGACGACAGCGTAACCACCGCCCCCGACAGCAACGTTCGCCGACGCATCATCACATCGGTCGGAATGTGCCACGGCGAAACTTCTTGCCGCCGTGCGGAGCTGACGAGGCATCGGCGTGGGCCGCGGCCACGGCCGGGCCGGTGTCCGGGACCGGGAGCTCGCCCTCCGACGCGGCACAAGGCCACGTCGGGTTCGCGGCAACGGCTTGAACACGGCGGCACTTCCGGTCGCCGCGCTCGGCCGGATGGATGGATGGATGGATGGATGGCTGGATGTCGTGTCTCCGGCCGGCGAACCGACGGCGAACGGCCCGGTGGTTGCCGTGATGATCGGGTGCCCCCTCCCCCGCGACCCGCATCTCCCCCTGCGTGGGCGCCCCGCGGACAAGGCGGCCCGACCCGACCAGTACCAACGCGCCCTGTGAGCCCGGGTCGTGTGTGCTCGGGAAGCCTCTCACGCGGGGCGCAGGGGCCGTCGGCGGGCGACTGGTGATGTGGCCCAGGACCATCACGTCCGGACGTGATGGTCCTGGCGGAACAGGCCAAGGGTGCGCGAAAGGTTGACGCAGATGCCTTCATGGCCGCTACCGGAGAATGCGGACTGCGCGCCGCCACGGTCGAGTTCGTCGAGACCGCGGCGGCCGACAGCCGGCAGTGGCGGGTCGCTAGCGTCGCAGGCCGCGGTCCAGGGCGGCGATGCCGCTGCCTCGGGCGTCGTCGCCGTCCAAAGCCCAGATCATGACGCCGGCCAGATCGTGCCGGCGGGCGTAGCGGGCCTTGGCGGTGAGGATCTCGGCGTTGTCATACGTGTAGAAGGTGTTGCCGTCGTATTTCCACGAGGCGCCGTGGTTTCGGTCGACGTAGGTGGTGCCGGGGTGGGCGCCGAGTTCCTTGTAGGTGAGGTCCGGTGCGGTGGCGGTGGCCTTCTGGTAGAGGCCGTTGCGGTCGCCTGCCGGGACGCCGGTCCAGCCGTGGCCGTAGAACGGGACGCCCAGAACGGTCTTTCGGGAGGGCAGGCCGAGTCGGGCGTAATGGTCGACGGCCTTGTCGGCGCTGCGTTGGCGGGCGTCGGGGTCGGTGGGGTCGGAGTACAAGTTGGCGTGGTGATTGGTGGGGCCTTTGCTTTCCCACGCGCCGTGGAGGTCGTAGGTCATCAGGTTGATGAAGTCGACCGAGGCGGAGACCTTGGGGATCTCCAGGCGGTCGGCAACCACGGAACTGGCCGGGAGCGCGGCGGTCAGCAGGTAATGCCGAGGCTTGGGGCGTTCGCCCCGGGTCTTGGCCTTCTGCGCGGCGTACTCGTCGAGTTGCTTGCGGAACTCGGCCATCAGCAGCGTGAAGTTGCGGCCGTCCTCGGGGCGTTCGACGTTGCCTTCCGCGCCGCCGCCGCCCGGGTACTCCCAGTCGACGTCGATGCCGTCGAAGACGCCTTCGGCGGCGCCGGGCCCGCCCTCGGGAGCGCCGCCGAGCCGCGGCACGTCGCCCTTGATGTAGAGGTCGATACAGGAGGAGACGAACTTCTTGCGCGACTGGTCGGTGGCGGCGGCGTCGGAGAAGTACTTGGACCAGGTCCAGCCGCCGAGCGCGATGACCGCCTTGAGCTGCGGGTTCGCGGCCTTCAGTTTGCGCAGTTGGTTGAAGTGGCCCTTGAGTGCCTGGCGGGGGGTGTCGGCCACGCCGTCCACCGACTCGGCGGCGGTGAACGGGCGCTGGTAGTCGTCGTAGGCGTAGCCCTGACCCTCGATGTTGGCCTCGAAGCAGGTGCCCTCCGCGGAGACGTTGCCGAAGGCGTAGTTGATCGTGGTCAGCTTGGCGGCCTGGCCGGTCTTCTGGACGCGTTTGGCGGAGCTGTCGGGGCCCCACTGGGTGAAGTACCCGATCCGCTGGCCTTTCGGCTTCGGACCGTGCGGCCCGTTGCCGGCGGCGGCGGTCGCGGTGGTGGCAGAGGTGGTGGCGAGCAGCACGGCGGCGGTGACGGCCGCGAGCAGACCGGATGGACGAACGGTCACGAGCGCCTACTTTCCGACGGGGCGTCACGGCGCCCTGGGCCAGACATGGCAAAGGTCTAGTCCATTCCGTCGCACGTGTACAAGGGGTGCGTTCGGATCGGTGCAATATGCAAAACGGTGTTTCATCATGGCCCGCTGGGCGGCGGCCGGCCTGGTCGGGCAGATCCGCGACCATCTCCGCAAGCGCATCCGGCGCGGGATGGGCCGAGCCCCCGGGGCGGTCGCCACCGTCATCGACTCCCAGTCCGTGAAGGCCGCGGAGACCGCTGGTCGAACGATCGATCGCCTGGGTCATGCACGCCCGCCGGCCCGCCCGCGACCTACGAACACCTCATCCGGAACTCCGAGTCGCTCATCACCTGGGCCGCGATCACCCTGATGACCAGGCGAATCACCCGCCGCACCTCCCGCCGGGCCGGCCCGCCGCCCTCACGCGAGGCCCACCGGGACTGACCACGGTCCCTACCGCGACCGCGAACTGCGGCTTCCGACGCACGCACCCTCGCACAGAGCCGACCCGCTCATCGAGGCCCCGGGTCGACTCCGCTCGGGCCGGGTGAGACGTATCCCGGTCCGCGTGCGCGTCGAGGTCACAGACGGCGCAGCGGGACGTCCGTCGGAGTGGCCGTGGACCGGGTGATCTCGACCTACGCGGTGGAACACGTGCCGTGCGCGTGGATCGCCCAGGCCCGGTCCGGAGGCCGTGTGGTCACGCCGTGGGGGCGGTTGGGTCACGTCGCGTTGACGGTCGCCGACGGACGACGCCGGAGACCGGCCGACGTGAACGACCCGCCCGCACGGATCGTCGGCGCGCCGCCGGACCGCCCTCCCGGCACGGATCGTTGCCCCGCGTCGGCCGACGCCCGGTACGGGGCGGTGGCGGCTACGCCTTCGGCTGTTCCGGGAAGTCTCCGGTGGGCAGGCCCAGGAGGACGCGGATGCGGTACGCGAGATCGGAATCCGGGGGGTCCAACTCCCGTATCGCACGAGCGAGTTGCTCTCGGGTCCTCGCTTCGATGATCTTGAGCCAGGAGGGCCGCATGGACACGTTTTCGCGCGCGAGCGCGTCCGCGAGCGGGGCGACGTCGGCCGGCCACGGGGTCGCGGCGAGCTGCCGGGACTCCTCGTCCTCGGCGGCGAGCCGGTCGACGGCGAGGACGCGCACCTCGGACCACGGACGGCCGTCCTCGATGGCCTCCTCGAACGCGTTGATCGCCCGGTTTCGGCCCGACACGATCTGCTGGTAGCGCCGCGCGGCCTCGGCACGCGTCAACGTGGCGCCGGTACGCGGCGGCAGGCTGAATGGAGTTGCCTCCGGGACGGCGCGAGTGGCCGGGCTCCCGGGCCGAGTCGCCGGCGATCCCGACGAGGTCGCCTTCGGGGCGGCACGGGCGGTCGAGGATGCGGCCGGTTCGGGGCGGCTGCCGGCCGCGAGGTCGGTCGCGGCCGAACAGCCGATGACGGAGACGGATATCAGGGCCGTGCTCGCGAGAGCGGCAAGCACGGTACGGGGATTGTCGATCACGAGGACGTGAGCATAAGCCTCCCGCACACCGGCACGGCAGGCGGGGTCACGGCTCGTTCGGGCGCGCCCCCGGGAGCGAACCCACTCGGGCGTCCGGACGACCCCGGTTCCCCCGCCCACGCGAACTCTCCTCGTCCACTGGGGCCTTGCCACCTCCGGCCGCCACGTTCCCGCCACGGGCCACCGCGGTTGCACCGTCGTCGCCGAGGACGACCACACACTCGCCGAACATCCGGCGATGCCCGCGTCCCGCGGCGGCGTCACGGACAACCATCCCAGGGATCGGCGGCGAGAGGTGCGGATGCGGCCCGGGCCGCGTCGGCGACGACGCCGACATCACCGCCCGCATCGATGCCGAGATCAGTTCGATGATCCGGGCGTTCACGGCGCGCTGCTCGGCAACGAATGTCCTGAGTTCTGAAGGCCCGCGCGGGGCCTCGGCCGCGGATGTGGACACGCCTCGCTCGGTGTCGATGGTGGCGTTTCGGGATTGCGCATAGGCAACGGCCGAGAGCGCGTTCGCCAAGGATCCTTGGTCCTGGAAAGCCCTGCGGCCGTTCGCGTCGGGTCGGGATGATGCCTGTCATGGGCACTCACGGGGGACGCAAGGTCGCTTTGGCTTGGGCACTGGTGTGCTTGGTGGCCGTGGTCGTGGCTGCGGTGTGGGGGTTGCGCGGGGTCAAGCCCGGGGACGACTTCGACCCGATCGGGGCACTGGGGGTGCTGTTCGGGACGGGTGTGGCGGTGTGGTCGGGGCTCATGACCCGGGCGGCCCTGCGTCAACAGGCTCCCAACCTCGCGTTCGCCGACGACCTGGCCCGTCAGGTGAAGTTGGTCGAAACGGCCGAGCGGGCGCGGATGCTGGGCGAGGACAGCCCGCGCATCGACGTCAGATTCGTCCTGCGCCCGGCCGCCCGGCGCAGCGCCGCCGGCGCCGGGTCGGAGGGGCGGCTGAGCACGGTGGTCGACTACTACGCCAAGTTGCGTCCGCGGCGGTTGGTGATCACCGGGGCTCCGGGGGCGGGCAAGACGGTCCTGGCGATCGAGTTGGTCCTGGGTCTGTTGGATCTCGAGCGCAAGGCTTCGGATCCGGTGCCGGTGCGGATGTCGTTGGCCTCGTGGTCCACGCTGCCCGACGCGGTGCCCGTGACGGTCGAGGCGGCAGGGGCGGCGGTGCGTTCGTGGGTGTGCGCTCATCTGGTGCGCAACTATCGGATCACGTCGGTGGTCGCGAAGGCGTTGGTCGAGGCGGGGCTGATCCTGCCCGTCCTGGACGGTTTGGACGAGATGGACGCGGAGGATCCGGGCCCCAATTTCGGCCGGGGGTGGCGGGCGCTGGAGGTGCTGAACGCGTACCAGCACGGTCGTGAGAAGGCGGGTCTGGTCCTGACGTGCCGCAGCGGGCCCTACGACGGTCTGCAGGTGTGGGCCAAGGACGCCGCGCGTGTGGAGATCGTGCCCGTGACCTTTTCCCAGGCGCGGCAGTTCATCTTCGACCGTGTCGACGACCGCGCGCGTTGGCGGAATGTGACCGACACCCTCGACCGCGAGCCGTTCGGAAGCGTCGCACGGGTTCTGTCCACGCCCTGGCGGCTGATGATGGCCGTGACCGTGCATGAGCAGCGTGACGCCCGCGGCTTCCACTTGCCGCAATTCCATCCCGACAACCTCCTCTCGCCTCGACCGGGTGGTGAAGCGGCGATGCGTCACCACCTCAACAGGCTCTTCGTGCTGGCCGCCACCACTGATCAGCTCGCACGCGACGGGCGACGGCCGGGATACACCCCGGCTCAAGTGCACACGTGGTTGGGCGTGTTGGCCGGCTACCTCAGGGCGAACACCGTCACGTGGCGCCACGTCGGCGGGCGCACGCTGTCCGGGACCGACATGATCCTCCACGAGATGTGGCCGCTGGCCGGCCCGCGACGACCCAGAGCCGTCCACGGATTCCTGTGCGCGGTCCCGCTCGGGCTGGGCATGTTGTTGTTGACCGCTCTCTTCGATCGATTCGAATTCTCCGCGGAAAAGCTCCAGGGGGCAGGCACGGTGGCTGCCATCTGCGGCGTCGGGGTGGCGTGTGCCTGGTACAACGTTTGGCCGTCACCCGCATACCTGTCACCCCTGCGCATCCGGCCGCGTCATGGAGGTCCCACCGCGGTGGAGCGCATCGCCGGGGGGCTCACGATCGGGGTCGAAGGAGCGGTGATACTGCGATTCCTGTACGGCTACACGGATGTGACCGTGTCCGTGGCGATCGCGCTGATCGCGTTGCTGATCACCGGGCACGAGTCGGCCGGCAGGGTCGGCTTCACGAACCCGCGCAACCTGATCAGGTCCGACGTAGCGGCCTGGCTCGGCATCGGATTCGCCTGCGGTGCGGGATTGCTGGCCTACATCGTTATGGGGTGGGTCGGCGAGGATGCGATGGGGCTCGTCCTCGGGCTCGTCTGCACACTCGGAATGGGATTCGGATTCGCCCTCGCGGCGAGGTTCGGTGTCGGAACCGGCAGCGGGGTCGAAGTCGCGGCGCGGCTCGCGGCCGGGCTGGTGCCCGCACTCGCACTCGTCCTGGCCGTCGCGCCCCAGCTCCGACCCGGACTGTTCGATTGGGCCCTCGCCATCGTGAGGAGCGTTGTGCTCGTGGCCCTGCTTGCCGGGGGAATGCTGCTGTGCGTCAACGGATTCGTCGGGGGCGCGGGAGTTCGATATCTCGCCCTGCTGCTGTGTACCCGCCGCGGACCCCGGCGGTTGCCGTGGCGACTGGGGCGGTTCCTGGCCTGGGCCACCGACGCCGGACTCCTCCGCGTCTCGGGAACCGCCTACCAGTTCCGCCACCGTGAACTTCAGGAATGGCTCGCCGACAACCCCACACCACCCCCAGCCCCCTGAACACCCCAACCACCCCCAGGTACCGCGCTGTTCCCCGGGCGACCGAGCGCTCCGGCTAGCGCGGCGGGCCCGGCATGGGCGGCGCGGACGGGTTGTATGCCGGGGCACCGTACGACGCGCCCACGCCGGCCGGTGCCGATCCGCGCCTCGTACCGCCGACCGCGATCGAGATGGACGCGGCGATCAGACCGACACCGGCGAGGCTCATCGACAGGCCGCCGTTCTCGGAGCCGTACGCGACGGAATAGTTGTTCTGTCCGCCCGATACGCAGCGAGTGGCTTCCTTGCTGCCGGAATCGGGCCTGCACACCCACTCGTTGAAGTGCCCTCGCTTGGCGTCGTCCTCGTCCTGCTCGACGAATCCCATTCCGAGCAGTACGAACCCCGCTACCAGAAAGATCAGTTGGAGAATGCGTGCGATCGGATGCATCTGTTGAGGCCTCGCCCGTTCGAAGTCGTCCACCACTGGAAGTCGTTCACTACTACGTGAGTCGCGGGCGACGGCGTGCACCGCGCACCCACGGTGCCGACAGGTGCCGGAGCCGCCCACGGACGAGCCTCCGACGGCCCGGTGGGATCAACTGTGGCGGCCCGCAGACCCGGTGGGGAGAACAACGGCGTCCCACCTCGACCTGGGACGTGCATCCCTCCGCCGACCTGCGTAAACACCGCGAGAATGGGACGGGTTCATACGGCCGCGATCATGGAGCGGCGCCGGCTTGTCGTCCGGGACGGACAGCCTGTCACCCTCGAAACGGTACGGGCCCGCCCCCGCCGAGCTCGGAACTCGTGTGCCCGCGCGGTCCGACGGCCGGACGGGGGTGAGCGGGCGTCGAACCGCGCGAGTGCCGACCACGGGGGAAGCCGGCACCGGACGACTACCCGAGCCACGAAAGGCAACACCCCTGCGACCGTGGGTGCTTACCCGGTCCCCACCGGGCTGCAAGGTGGCGAACCGCGGTCGGAGGAGCGTCGTCCGGTTCCCGGGCCTTGAGGGGGCGGACCCGATCGGGGAAGCAAACTGGCAACGAACCGGCCGGAGAAGCAACCGACGCCGCACCCACCGGGCATCGGTCGACGACACACATCAACCAGCGATCGGATGATCCGAACGAGACGGTCTAGTTGTTGGTGGTGAAGACGACGTCCACCCAGAAGTTGGTGTCGTTCCGGGTGCTGGTCGGGAAGCCGCTGGAGCCGTACTTGTACACGCCGTTGCCGCCGACGCTGCCGGATGCCGGGGCGGTGACCGCACCCCCGGCCGCGTCCGTCAATCCGCCGTCGGTGAGGGAGTACCGGCCTGCGGGGGCGAAGTACGAGGCCACGTAGGTGACGTTGGGACTGATCCAGACCGGTTGGGCGAACGTCACCTGCTGCCAACCCGATTCCGACTCGTTGGTGAACGTGGCGGTGGCGAGTTGATAGCCCCCGCCGGTCCAGATGGTTCCGGTGTGCGGACCGGTGTTGCCCGGGCCCTTGTAGAACCGCAGGCCGGTGGCGAATCCGCGCGTGTTCGCACCGAATTTGACGCCGACTTCGATGCTGGTGGCGTCGTCCTCCGCGAGCACGGCCGGCGTCGCGTTCGAGGGCCAGATGGTGCAGGACGGGTTGCAGACGGGTGGCGGGCTGTCGGCCGTGGTGAAGGTCCAGCTCTTGGTGGGCATCGGGGTGCCGTCGAGGGATTTCACGCCGATCAGGTCGACGAAGTAGGTGTTGGCGGGCTCCAGGTGGTAGGTGAGATCGAAGGTGGTGATGCGGCTGGTGGCGTTGTAGGTCGTGCTGCCGGGGCGGCCGCCGCTCTCGCCCTGCCAGATCACCCAACGGATGGTGGAGGGTTGCACTTCCCGGTCGAAAGTGGCGGTGATGTTGGTGTCTACCGGGACGGAGGCCTCCCCCTGCGTCGGGGAGATGTCGATGACCGCCGGCGCAGGACCGGGAGCGTCGGAGGTGTTGAACACCGGGTCGACCCAGTAGTTGGTGTCGTTCCAGGTCGAGTTCGGGAATCCGGTGCCGTAGAAGTACACCCCGTTGCCGCCGGCGGTGTCGCTCGCGGGTGCGGTGAGCGGGCCGCGGACGTGCGCGGTGGTCAGACCGCCCTGGTCGGCGCTGTACCTGCCGTTGGGCGCGTGATACGAGGCCACGTAGATGGTGCCGGCGGTGACCGGGACGGGCTGGGCGAAGTTCACCTGTTGCCAGCCGGAGTCGGACTCGTCGGTGAACGTGGCGGTGGCCAGTCGATCGCCGGACGCCGACCACAAGGTGCCGGTGTGCGTGCCGGTGTTGGTGGCGTCCTTCCAGAAACGTACGCCGGTGATGTAACCGGCCTGGTCCGCTTGGAACTTGACGCCGAGTTCGGTGGCGGCGGTGTCCGGATCGGGACCGGAGGAGGGCTGTTCGGTCGATGCCCACAGGGTGCAGGGGCAGATGACCGGCTGGGCCGGGTCGCCGTTGACGCCGATGTCCGTGGAACCCGCCGCCGCCCGGGCTGTCCCCGGTGCGGCGACGGTTAACGCGAGCAGTAACGCGAGGATTGTCGGAATAGTTGCCCTGTGCAGCCTTGGCCAAGCTATGTTCATGGGTGTCCCCCACTCGAACATCACTTCCCGGGGCGGTTGTCCCGGGGCCGAGCTATGGGAGAGTCTGGCGCACGCCCCGGCCCGTTGTCCGGGGTTCGTCCGCTCGTGAAGCGGGTCGTGGGGTTCCGCACGACCGTCCGGGGGACCCGCGAGGGTGGCGATCACCGGCGGCACCGTGCTCGTGAGGACCGTGCGGCAGGGGGCACGGCGCCCGGCGAAGTCCGTGACCTACAGCGTGGACTACGGCAGCGCCGTGCAGGCGGCGGCATCCGCTCGTCGGATGGACCGAACCGACATCGGCTCAGGTTTCGGTCTCGGTCTCGGTTTCGGTTCCCCCAGGGTTTACACCCGGGGCAGCGATGGGCTTCGGGAAGAGCAGCCTGTGAATGCCGGCGGCCAGGATGCCACCCACGAGGGGGGCGACGATGAAGAGCCACACCTGATCGAGGGCTTTCCCGCCGACGATGAGGGCAGGCCCGAGACTGCGGGCCGGGTTCACCGACGTTCCGGTGATCGGAATCCCGATGAGGTGGCACACGGCGAGCGACAGCCCGATGGTGAGCCCTGCCATCGTGGCATTCGCGGTTCTACCGGTTACGCCAAGGACGACAAAGACAAAGAGAGTGGTCAGCACCACCTCGATCAGAAAGGCACCGCCCCCGTTGATATGGATGGCACTGGCGTCACCCCAGCCGTCGGCCCCAAGGCCGGTGGTCGAACGGCTGTAAAGGGGCGAACCGACGAACGTGGCCCATAGGAGCAAAGCCCCGAGAATCCCGCCCACGAACTGCGCAACCCAGAAACCGACCGCCTCCACCAGCGAAATTGCACCCGCCAAAAGGGCTCCGAGGGTGACGGCCGGATTGACGTGACAGCCCGAAATGGGACCGAGCACGTACGCCAGGGCCAAAAGAGTGAGGCCGAACGCGAGTGCGGTCGCGACCACGCCGGCGGCGTAACTGGTCCCCGTGGTGCCGAAGCCGAACGACAACGTGGCCACACCGACAGCGACGTATACGAGCAGTCCCGTCCCCAGCAATTCCGCAGCCAGCTTGCGCACCATGTCGTTCCCTTCCAAGGCGAGTACCAGAGGATCACCGCGGTCTGCGAAGTACGTGGATGCAAGCCCGAACCCCTGATAGATACAGAGAGTTATCAGAAATTATCACAAAGTAGTCACCTATTCGGTGATACCGTCTCATTTCGCCTGTCGCGTGGGCGCTACCGGTACGGTTCGGCTCCGCTTCGCGACGGAACCCGGCTTCCCGGCGCAACCCTCCACGCGCGCCGTCCACCGAGCAGCCCCGTTCGACCCCCACTCCCCCAGCCCGCCCCGACACGCGCCCTCGATCGCTCCCGAAGCCGATCGAGGGCGCCCCGTCGTCGACCCATGCCGGGCCGTCCGCCCGCGCCGGGTCGTCCCAGGCTCCTGCCGTTCTCTTACCCCTGGGCGTTCATGGCGTCGATCAGGCTTTGCGGGCGCATGTCGGTCCAGGTGCGTTCGATGTGGTCGAGGCAGGTCTGGCGGCTGTCCTCGGGATGCGCCACGGTCCATCCGGCGGGTACGTCGAGGGTTGCGGGCCACAGTGAGTGCTGGTTCTCGTCGTTGACCAGGACGAGGTAGGTGGCGTCGTTGTCCTCGAAGGGGTTGGTCGTGTGGGTCATGTCGGCTCTTTCCGGTCGTGCGCTGCCGGTGCCGGTGCACCGGCGGGAACGGGTTCGGGGTCGTGGTCGGGGTCGGATGTACCGGCCGGCATGGTCGCGGCGATCCCGTCGAGGCGAGCCGCGAGGGCGGGGCCGATCCGGGCGAGCGCGTCCGGTTGCATCAGCCCGTTGTGACGGGCGGCGATCTCGAGGATCTCGATCCGCCCGCGCACGTGCGGGCGCCACGCCGTGGGCTCGGGAATGCGCGGATCGCGGTCCGTGGTGGCCTTGAACAGCAACATGTCCCCGTCGAACACGCCGGGGGTGAACGCCTGCGCTGCCACCGCGTTGTGGTCCAACACGGCCGCGACGGCCGCGAGTTGATCCGGCTGCAGACCGGCCAGGACGTGCTCTCGTTCGCGCAGCACCCGGGCGAGTCCGTCGTAGGTCGCCGGAAGGGTGGCGAAGGCGCCCGGGTCACAGTCGAGAACGAGAGCCAGGTGTTCCGCTCCGCGGTGAAGCGCGGATTCGTCGGGAGAGATCGCGTACAGGGGGTAGGCGTCGAGAACGGCCAGCAGCGCCGTGTGCTCGCCGCGCGTGGCCAGTTCGGTGGCGATGGCGTGCGCGATCAGTCCGCCGGCGGACCAGCCGAGCAACTGGTACGGCCCCTCCGGCTGCACCTCGCGGATCTGTTCCAGGTAGTCGGCCGCCATCTCCTCGACCGAGGCGGGCGCGGATTCCGGGTGGGTCAGGCCACGAGCCTGAAGCGCGTACACGGGCTGGTGCGGGTGCAGGTGGCGCAACAGCCCGCCGTACGCCCAGCCGATGCCGCCGGCGGGATGAACGCACCACAGCGGCAGCCGACTCCCGTGCGGACGCAGCGGCAGTACCACCTCCATGACGTCACCGGGGCGACCCGCTCCCGCTCGCTCGGCCAGGCCGGCCGGGGTGGGTGTCTCGAAGAGGGTGCCGAGTGCGATGTCGACGCCGAGGACGGCGCGGATTCGGGAGATGAGACGGGTGGCGAGAAGGGAGTGGCCACCGAGGTCGAAGAAGGAGTCGTCGGTCCCGACGGCCGGCAGATCCAGAATCTCGGCGAACAGTTCGGCGATGACCCGTTCGTGGGGGGTTCGTGGAGCTGTGCGGGTGTCGTCCTTGGCGTTCGGCCGGTGTTCCGGGGCGGACAGCGCCGTGCGGTCCGGTTTGCCGTTGGGGGTCAGCGGCATGGCGTCGAGGAAGACGAACGCCGAGGGGACCATGTACTCGGGCAGGTGCCCTCCCATGTACGCGCGCAGTTGGGGGACCGTCGGGCTCTCGCCCCGCGTGGGCACGAGGTGGGCGGTGAGGCGTTTGTCGCCGTGTCGGTCCTCGGGGGCCGTCACGACGGCCTGGGCCACGCCGGGGTGCGTGGTGAGAACTGCTTCGATCTCGCCGAGTTCGATGCGGAACCCGCGGATCTTGATCTGCTGGTCGCCTCGTCCGCAAAATTCCAGGCCCGTGCCGTCGGCACGCCACCGGGCGAGGTCGCCCGTGCGGTACATCCGTTCCCCGGGCGCACCGAACGGGCACGCCACGAACCGCTCGGCGGTCGGGGCCGGACGGTTCAGGTAGCCGCGGGCGACGCCCGAGCCGGCGAGGTAGAGCTCGCCGGTCACTCCCGGCGGCAGCGGGTCGAGGGCGGCGCCGAGGACCCAGGCGTGCATGCCGGGCATGGGCCGGCCCAGCGGCAGCGGCCGATCGGTGGCGACCACGGGTCCGAGCCGGTGGTGGGTGGCGAACGTCGTCGTCTCGGTGGGGCCGTAGACGTGTACCACCAGCGTGCCGGGACAGGCTTGCCGGATCCGGGCGGCGGCGGCAGGGGAGACCACGTCGCCGCCGGTCCATACCTCGCGCACGCCGGCGAGGCAGTGCGGTTGCTGTTCGGCGATCAGGTGGAACAGTCCGCAGGTGAGGAACACGGCGGTCACCGCGTGGCGGGTGAGGACGCGGTGGAGGGTGTCGATGTCGAGGGGGTCGGGTGGGGCGAGGACGACGGTGCCGCCGTTGAGCAGGGGTGTCCACAGTTCGTAGGTGGAGGCGTCGAACGCGGTGGGCGAGTGCGCCAGGACCCGCTCGTGGGCGCCGCCGCGCCAGGTGGGGATCAGTGCCAGCGCGGCCACGTCGTGGTGGGTGACGGCGATGCCCTTGGGTTCGCCGGTCGACCCGGAGGTGAACATCACGTACGCGAGCCGGCGCGGGTGGCAGGCGATGTCCGGGTCGGCGTCGCTGTGGTCGCCCCGTTCGAGCGTGGTCAGCGTGTCGGGTGTCAGCAGCAGCACCGCGTCGGTCCGGCGCATGATCAGGTCGATGCGCGAGGGCGGGAACCGCGGGTCCAGCGGCACGTACACCGCTCCGGCCTTGACGATTGCCAACAGGACCGCGACCAGGTCGAGGGAGCGTTCCAGCAGGACCGCCACCGTGTTCTCGGGTCGCACCCCACGGTCGATCAGGGCGTGGGCAAGGCGGTTCGCGCGCTCGTCCAGTTCCCGGTAGGTCACGATCGTGTCGCCGGCGATCACGGCCGGCGCGTCCGGCGTGGCCCGCGCCTGCCGGGTGAACAGTTCGGGCAGTGCGGCCCACGGCACGCCCTCGTCCTGTGCCTCGGGCCGCCCGGTGCCGGACCGCAGCGTGTGTCGCTCGTCCTGGGAGAGCAGGTCGATGCGGCCGATGGGTGTGTCGGGATCGGCTGCGGCTGCCCGCAGCAGGCGGGTCCATCGTGCGGTCAGCGTCTCGATCGTGGACCGGTCGAACAGGTCGGTGGCGTACTCGAGCGTGCCGTCCACACCGGCGGGATCGCCGTGCGGACCGTACCGTTCCTCCAGGGCGAACGCGAGGTCGACCCGGGCCGTTCCGGTGTCCAGGGGCACCGCGTCGGCGCGCAGTCCCGGCAGGGCGAGGTCTTGTGCCGGTGCGGGATGGAGGCCGAGCATCACCTGGAAGAGTGGGTGTCGGGACAACGACCGGGTGGGGTTGAGTTCTTCCACCAGTTGCTCGAACGGCAGGTCTTGGTGGGCGTAGGCGGTCAGGGCGTTGTCGCGGACGCGGGCGAGGAGTTCGGCGAATGTGGGGTCGCCGGAGGTGTCGGCGCGCAGGACGAGGGTGTTGACGAAGAATCCGACGAGGTCGTCGAGGGCTTGGTCGGTACGTCCGGCGATGGGGCTGCCGATCGGGATGTCGGTGCCCGCGCCCAGGCGGGTGAACAGGGCGGCGAGCCCGGCCTGCAGGACCATGAACAGGCTCGCGCCGTGGCATCTGCCCAGATCGGTCAGGGCGGCGTGCACTCCGGCGTCGAGTTCGAAGGCGAGGCGCTCGCCGCGGTGGGTGGCGGCCGCGGGGCGGGGCCGGTCGAAGGGTAGTGGGAGCTGGTCGGGCAGACCCTTCAGGGCGCCCTTCCAGTAGGCGAGTTGGCGGGCCGCGAGACTGTCGGGGTGGGCCGGGTCGCCGAGCAGATCGTGCTGCCACAGGGTGTAGTCGGCGTATTGGACCGGCAGCGGTTCCCATGCGGGTTCCTCGCCGCGGGCCCGGGCGGCGTAGGCGCGGGTCAGGTCGCGCGAGAGCGGGCCCGTCGACCAGCCGTCCCCGGCGATGTGGTGCACCAGGAGCAGCAGCACGTGCTCGTCCGGTCCGGTGATGAAGAGCTCCGCGCGCAGTGGCGGTTCGACGGCGAGATCGAAGGAGTACCGGGCGGCGGCGGCGAGCCGCTCCCCGAGATCGCTCTCGTCGAGCCGGGTGACCGGCAGGCACAGGTGCCCACGGGTCTGCGTCGCGTCCAGCACCCGCTGGTGCGGCACGCCGTCCTCCGACTGGGGAAATACCGTGCGCAGGCTCTCGTGTCGGGCTGCCACGTCGGCGAGGGCGGCGTGCAGGGCTTGTCGGTTCAGGTGGCCGGTCAGGCGCAACGCGAGGGGAATGTTGTAGGTGGGGCTGGGACCCTCGAGGCGGTGCAGGAACCACAGGCGGCGCTGGGCGAAGGACAGCGGCACGTGCCGGGGGCGTTGCCCGCGGCCCAGGGCGGGCCGCCTGACCGGACTCCCCTGGTCGAGTCGTCCGGCCAGGTCGGCTGGGGTGGGGGCTTCGAAGAGGGTGCGCAGTTCCACGTCGGTGTCGAGGACGGCGCGGATGCGGGAGGTGAGGCGGGTGGCGAGGAGGGAGTGTCCGCCGAGGTCGAAGAAGTTGTCGTCGGCGGACACGTGCGGGAGGTCGAGGGTTTCGGCGAACAGTTCGCACAGCAGACGTTCTTGCGGGGTGCGTGGGGCTCGGTGTTCGGCCGGGCGGTGTTCGGGTGCGGGGAGCGCGGAGCGGTCGAGTTTGCCGTCGGTGGTCAGCGGCAGCGCGTCCAGGGTCGTGAACGTCGAGGGGATCATGGATTCGGCCAGATGCTCGCGTGCGTGCGCTCTCAGGTCCGAGGGGCGCGCGACGCGGCCGGCGGTGGG
Source organism: Embleya sp. NPDC050154 (assembly GCF_044460165.1). Taxonomy (NCBI): domain Bacteria; kingdom Bacillati; phylum Actinomycetota; class Actinomycetes; order Kitasatosporales; family Streptomycetaceae; genus Embleya; species Embleya sp. NPDC050154. The sequence continues at coordinate 220,558 of NZ_JBITJP010000004.1, read as the reverse complement.
GACCAGGTAGGCGACCAGGCGTTTGTCGCCGTTCCGGTCCGCACGGACGACGACGGCGGCCCGGTCCACGTCCGGGTGGTTCGCCAGGACGGTTTCGATCTCGCCGGGTCGGATGCGGACACCGCGGATCTCGACTCGGTCGTCGGCGCGGCCGCAGAGATCCAGTCCGTTCTCGTCCGAGCGCCATTTCGCGAGGTCGCCGGTGCGGTACATGCGTTCGCCGGGCCGGCCCCATGGGCAGGCGACGAACCGTTCGGCGGTCCGGTCGGGCCGGCCCAGGTAGCCGCGGGCCATGCTCGCCCCGGCGAGGTACAGCTCCCCGATCACTCCCGGCGGCACCGGCCGCAGGGCGGCGTCCAGCACGTAGGCGCGCATGCCTGCGACGGGCGCGCCGATCGGCGGGGCGGAGCCGGTGGGGGCGAACGGGGCACTCGTCGTCGCCGATACTGTGGTCTCGGTCGAGCCGTGGGCGTTGATGGTGCGTCGCCCGGACGCCCACCGGTCCAGCGGGTCCACCGGGTCCACCGGGCACGCCTGGCCGGCGACGGCCGGCGCGGTCGCCGGGCCGTCGTTCGCGATCGCACCGACCGGCGCCGACGCCGGCACGGTGGCGTGCGCCGGCCCCGACGGCGGGTCGGTGAGCGCGGACAACGGGTCGGCCACCGGCGTGAGCACCAGCGTGGCACCGGACAGCAGGGCGGCGCACAGGTCCCGGACGAAGACGTCGAAGGTGGGAGAGGCCAACACGCGGCTGCCGGTGCCGAGTCCGAGCTGCTCGGCCTGGGCGGCGGCCATGTGGGGGATGCCGCCGTGGGTGACGGTGACGCCTTCGGGCCGGCCGGTGGCGTCGGAATCGTAGACGACACAGGCACTGTGCCGGGGGTCGACGGCGATGCCCGGGTCCGTGGCCGGTCGTTCCTCCCCCAGGACGGTGACCGTGTCCGGGTGGTCGAGGACGAGCGCGGGGCGGGCGTCGTCGAGCATCGACCGGATGCGGGCGGCCGGGGAGGCGGGGTCGACGGGCAGGTAGGCGGCCCCGGCCTTGAGCGTGCCCAGGATCGCGACGACGAGGTCGACCGAGGGGGGCAGCACGAGGGCGACGATGTCCTCGGGGCCGATGCCGCGGGCGATCAGGGCGTGGGCGAGCCGGTTGGCGCGGGCGTTCAGTTCCCGATAGGTCGGTTCGCCGTCGCCGGCGATCAGCGCGAGAGCGTCCGGTGTTTGCTCCACTTGTGCGGCGAACAGTGCCGGCATCGATCGTCCCGGCGTCGCGGGAGCGGTCCGGTCGAACTCTTGGAGCACTCGTCGGCGTTCTTGTGCCGACATGATCTCCACGTGGCCGATCGGCCGGTCGGGGTCGTCCGCCACCGACGCCAGCAGGCGCGTCCACCGGTCCGTCAGCGCCTCGACGGCGGCGCGGTCGAAACAGTCGGTGGCGTATTCGACGGTGCCGACGATCCCGTTCGGGGCGCCGTCGGGGGTGTGCTGTTCGGCGAGGCTGAGCGTCAGGTCCATGCGCGCCGTGCCGGTGGGTGTCGGCCGGCCGCTCACGCGCAGGCCGGGGAGCTCGAACGTCCCGGCGGGGGTGTTCTGGAGGACGAGCATCACCTGGAACAGGGGGTGGTGCGCGAGTGAACGCGCCGGACTCAGCTCTTCCACCAGGCGTTCGAAGGGCAGGTCCTGGTGTGCGTAGGCGGCCAGGTTGGTGTCGCGAACACGGGTGAGGACTTCGGTGAACGAGGGGTCGCCGCTGGTGTCCGTGCGCAGGACCAGGGTGTTGACGAAGAACCCCACCAGGTCGTCGAGGGCCTCGTCGGTGCGCCCGGCGATCGGGGTGCCGATGGGGATGTCGTGCCCGGCACCGAGGCGGCTGAGGAGGGCGGCGAGACCCGCTTGGAGGACCATGTGCAGACTCACCCCGCGTTCGCGGGCGAGATCGAGCAGCGCGGCATGGAGGTCGGCGCCCAGCGTGATCTCGGTGGTGGCGCCGCGGTGGGTGGCCTCCGCGGGGCGTGGCCGGTCGGTGGGCAGCGCGAGTTGCTCGGGCAGGCCGGCCAACGCCTCTCGCCAGTAGGCCAGTTGGCGGGCAGCCAGGCTTTCGCGATCCGCCGGATCCCCCAGGAGGTCCCGCTGCCACAGGGTGTAGTCCGCGTACTGCACCGGCAGCGGCTTCCATGCGGGTGCCTCGCCGCCGCGCCGCGCGGTGTACGCCGCCGTCAGGTCCCGTGCCAGTGGGCCCATCGACCAGCCGTCCCCGGCGATGTGGTGCACCACCAAGGACAGCACGTGCTCGTCCGGGGCCAGGGCGAACAGTTCGGCGCGAAGCGGCGGTTCGGTCACCAGGTCGATGCCGCGGCGCGCCGCCGTCGCGAGTCGGTCCTCCAGCTCCGCCTCGCCGACGGACGTCACCGCCAGGGACAGGTGCCGACGGATTCGCCTCTCGTCCAGGACCTGCTGACAGGGCAGCCCGTCCTCGGACAGCGGGAAGACGGTGCGCAGGCTCTCCTGTCGCACGGCGACGTCCCCCAGGGCCTGTTCCAGCGCCGCCGGGTCGAGTTCCCCGGACAGGCGCAGCCCGAGGGCGATGTTGTAGGTGGGCGTGGGGCCGTGCATGCGGTGCAGGAACCACAGGCGGCGCTGGGCGAACGACAACGGCAGCGGCTCCGGACGCTGCTGCGGGCGCAGCCCGGGCCGAGCCTGCCCCGCCTCGTCGAGCCGGGCGGCCAGGCCGGCCGGCGTGGGTGCCTCGAACAGGGTACGGATCCCCACCTCGACGCCCAGCACCGCGCGGAGGCGGGAAATAAGGCGGGTGGCCAGCAGGGAGTGGCCGCCGAGGTCGAAGAAGGAATCGTCGGCGCCGACCCGGGGCACGCCCAGGACCTCGGCGAACAACTCACCCAACACCTGTTCGTGTGGGGTGCGCACGGCCCGGCCGCCCGCACCGGGGTGATGCTCGGGAGCCGGTAGCGCGGCCGTGTCCAGCTTGCCGTTCACCGTCAGGGGAAGCGCGTCCAGGGTCACGAACTCCGCCGGAACCATGTAGTCGGGCAGGTGCCCTCGCGCGTGCTCGCGCAGCTCCGGGGCCCGCGCACCGCTGGGGGCCGGGACGATGTAGGCGACCAGGCGCTTGTCGCCGGGCCGGTCCTCGCGGGCGACGACGGCGGCGTGAACCACGTCCGGATGCGCCGCGAGGACGGTTTCCACCTCGCCGGGTTCGATCCGGAAACCGCGGATCTTGACCTGCCGGTCCGCGCGGCCGAGGTAGACCAGGGCGCCGTCCGCGCGCCGGCGCACCATGTCCCCGGTGCGATACATCCTCTCGCCCGGTGTCGCGTACGGGCAGGCGACGAAGCGTTCGGCGGTGAGGCCGGGGCGGTTGAGGTAGCCGCGGGCGAGACCTTCGCCGGTGAGGTACAACTCGCCGGGCACGCCGGGCGGTACCGGCTGCAGGGCGGCGTCGAGAACGTGGGCGCGCAGGTCGGGCAGGGCGGTGCCGATCACGCTGGCGCCCGCCGCGGCGGCGGTCTCCCGGTCGAACGCGGCGTGGGTGGCGTACACCGTGGTCTCGGTGGGGCCGTACATGTTGACCAGCACGGGCGCGTCGTCGCCGTGGCGGCTGTACCAGTCGTCCAGGCGGGCGGGGTCCAGGGCCTCGCCGCCGAGCAGCACCGTGCGCAGCGACAGCGCCTGCCCGACCTGCGGGGCTTCGCGGTCGGCGTGCATCAGGGGATGGAACGCGGACGGGGTTTGACAGAGCACCGTCACGCGCTCGTCGGCCAGCAGGCGCAGGAACTTCCCTGGGGAGCGGGTGGTGTCGTGGGGAACGACGACCAGGCGCCCGCCGTGCAGCAGCGAGCCGAAGATCTCCCAGACCGAGGCGTCGAAGGTATAGGAGTGGAACAGCGCCCACACGTCGTCCGGACCGCACGCGAAGAGGTGTCGGGTCGTGGAGAGCAGCCGCACCACGTTGCGGTGCGGGATCAGCACACCTTTGGGTCGGCCGGTCGAACCAGAGGTGTGGATGACGTAGGCCGGATGCCGGGGATCGATGGCGACGACGGGATCGGAATCGGGGTGGTTCTCCAGCAGCGCCGCCGTCGAAGGGGCGTCCAGCAGCATCGAATCCGTGCCCGGGGCGGGATCGATCGCGGCCCGGATCGCGGTATGGGTGAGCAGCAGAACCGCGCCGGTGTCGGCGAGCGTGGCCACGATCCGCGCGGCGGGGCAGCCGGGTTCGATGGGCAGGTACGCGGCACCGGCCTTGAGCACTCCCAGGATCGCGGTCACCATCTCGACGCCGCGGGGCAGCACGAGGGCGACGATGTCCTCGGAACCGACACCGCGGGAGATCAGGGCGTGCGCGAGCCGGTTCGCACGGGCGTTCAACTCCCCGTAGGTCACGGCGTCGTCCCCACACACGACGGCGACGGCCTCCGGGGCGGTGTGAGCGCGAACCTCGAACAGCCCGGGCACGCTGGTGTCCGCGACTTCGGCCGGCACCTCGTCGCGGCGGCCCACCAGCTCGCGGCGCTCACCGTCGGAAAGCAGGTCGAACGCGCCGATGCGTCGATCGGGGTCGGCCGTGGCCATGGCGTCCAGAAGGCGCAGCAACCGCGTTTGATGGTCGACCAGATCCGCGTCGCCGTACCGGTCCGCGGCGGCGTGCAGTTCCAGCCGCATCCCGGCTCCGTCCCGCTGCTCCAGGGCCACCAGCGTCGGGGCGGCGACGGCTCCTCGGGAGAGGTTGTGCATCGTGGAGCGGTGGCCGGCGAACGTGAGGGAGGCGCCGAACGTCATGACGTTGACGATCATGAAGAATCGGGAGCCGATCCGGTCGGGCAGGCCGAGGTCGCGGGTCATGTCCTCGCCGCGATAGCGCTCGTGCGCCACGGCCTGCTCCACCGCATGGTCGACTCGGGCGAGCAACTCGGCCAGCGGCATGGCCGGATGCACCTTCAGGCGCAGCGGCACGACGTTGGCCAGTACTCCCGGGATGTTGAGCAGGTCACGCCGCGAGCGGCCGGAGACGACCAGGCCGAGCAGCACGTCCCGCGCGCCGGTCAGCCGGTGCGCGTACGCCGCCGCGGCGGCGACGACGTAGCGCGACCGCTGTGTCCCGGTCTGCTCGGTCGCCTTCCGCAGCGCCTCCGACGATGCCATCGGGCGCGCTTGGGTCCTCCGGGCGGCACCGGGAAACCACAGGCCGTCGCCTGCGCCGACTTCCGTGTGCGCGAGGTCCGGCCGGGCGGGCAGCGGGGCCGGGTCGGGCAGGTCGGCGAGCACTTTCGTCCAGTGCGCGCGGTCGGCGTCGTACTGCCCTGAGGTCCGGTAGTCCAGGTCGGCCCGCACCAGATACGCCGGCGACCCGAACGGGGAGGCTCCCGTCGCCTTTCCGGCGACCATAGCCGTGTACACCCGTGCGACCCGGCGCGCGACGAGGGCGAACCCGAAGCCATCCATCACCAGGTGGTGACTGCTGCCGTACCACCACCAGCGGTCCGTCCCCAGTCGCAACAACACGAACCGGAACAACGGACCGCGCGACACATCCATGGGGGTGTCCATGTCCGCTGCCATCCACGCCCGCGCCGCCGCCTCCGGGCAGGGCTCACCGCTGACGTCGACAAGCGGGAACGACAGGTCCGGGTCCGCGTCCACGACCTGCACCGGGCCGTCCTCGCCCTCGATGACGCGCGCCCCCACCGCCTCGGTCTCCGACACGGTCTGCCGCAGCGCGGCCTGGAACAGCGCGGCGTCGACCGGGCCGTGGATCTCCACGCACTCCGCGACCCGGTACGCCGCTCCCCCACCGGGGGAATGTTGCTCGGCGAGCCAGAACTCCCGCTGTGCGGAGGTCAGCGGCAGCGCACGGGAGGCGACTCCCTCGCGCCCCTCCACGGGGTTCGAACCGGGTTCCGGGTCGGGATCGGACACGATCGTGGTGCCAGGGCTGGACAACGGAGGACCTCCGGGAGGCTCGGACAACAGACGGGGACCGCAGCTGCGGGGTCGGTCGGGGGCGCCACCCGGGCGAACACTGCTGAGGAATGAAAGCCACGGGAGCGGCGGCCGCCACATCCGCGGTGTGCGTGGCGACTCCCGGCCCGGGCCGTCCGAGCGTGCCTGTGCACCGATCGCCGACCGCGCCTTGTCTTCCGCGCGGCATTTCTCCGAACATACGAAAATCCAACCAGGGGGTTAGTCGAGTGGGCAACGAAACAGGCGCGACGCACTACGAACGGGTGAACAACCCTGGGCCGCTTGGCGGGCCGGGACGACACGTGGCCGACGTCGCCTCGACACACGTCGAGGCCGAGGTCGCCGAGCGGGACTTTCGCCCGAACGGGCACGTCCCCGGCGCGGCTGGGTCGAGGCCACCGCCGTACTCGCCGACGAACCCCGCAGGCGTACCGCTACGCCGAAACCGGCCTGGTCACCGATGCCGGTGAACTCCACGACATTGCCCGGGCCGTCCTCGGATTCAGTGGTCGCGGACACGGGGACGACGAACCCAATAGGGTGCCGCCCAAGCACGACAGGTCTCCGAACTCGCACGCTCCATGCGCGGGGACTCCGCCAACGGCTACTTCATCAACCTGCCCGGCACTCGACGGCCGCAGGGCGCTTGCCCACAGGGATGATCCGCGCGACGGACAACGACACCGGCTCGACGACACGCCGGACCGTAAGCTTCCGTCCGGAGCGACGAGACGGACCTGTCGGCCGGGTTTCCGTCGCCAACGACTGGTGCGTCGATCACCTTGCCTCGGTGCGCCTGGGGCCGTCGGCCGGGACGGCAGCCGACGGCCCGAGCAACGTATGGGCCGCTAAACGGTATTCGTCCGGCCCCGGGGCCGCGTGGTGCTATCTGAACAGGCGGTCGCTGCTGTTGGCCATGCGGTGGGTGCCGCTGTGTGCGTTCACCCAGTCACGGATCATCTTGACGGCGTTGCCGCATTGCCAGTTGTTGTCGTAGTCGCGCACCCCCGCGACCCGCCGAACGCGTCGCCTCAGCGCACCGCGCCGATGGCCTCGATCTCGATCAGCCACTCGGGATCCGCCGGCGCGGCGACCTGCACGAAGGACTCGGCCGGGAAGGGGTCGGCGTACGACGCTTCGCGTATCGCCTCGTAAAGGTGCTGGTGCGCGATGTCCGTGACGAAGACGGTGACCTTGACCAGATGGTCGAGGCCGGATCCGGCAGCTTCGAGGACGCTGCCGACATGGGCCATGGCCTGGCGGGCCTGGGCCGCGAAGTCGCCGGGCGCGACGGTTTTCCCGTTGTCGTCGACCGGTGCCTGCCCCGAAGTGAAGATCAGGTCGCCGACGCGGATGCCGAGGGAAATGCGGGTCGGGGCGTACCAGTCGGCGTCGACGGTGACACGAACGGGAACGGAGGCGGCCGGCTTGGTCATGGTGAGTCCCTGGTCGACGGTCCGGGAGGACCGGGGGCTGAGGATGGATCTCCACGGTGGCCGGGGCCGAGCGCGGTGGTCCGCGAGGAGTGCAGTCGCGGTAATCGCGTCGCACGGAGGTAGCGGCGATCCGCCGTCTCCGCGCAGGACCGTAGCACATTTTGAACCGATCGATCCAAAACCGTTTCGGGCGCTCCGTTGCCCCGCAAGGACTGCACGGCCTCTGCGAACCGCCGGGAGCGGTCCGGGTTTCGGGCTTCGCCCCGAGGAGGCGGACGACCGCGGCTCCGCCCGAATTCGTGCCCTGTAGCGAGGAATCGGGATTCCGCCCCGGGAAGTCACCCCGAAACAGCAACCGTTGCCTCGGCCCGTGTCGGAAGCTCCGCGATGTGGAAGAGGGTGTGTTCGCGGCCTGTCGGGGCGACCAGTTGCAGGCCGGTGGGGAGGCCGTCCACGGGAGCCGCCGGCAGCGTGAGCGCGGGAACGCCGACGAGGTTCCAGGGGAAGGTCAAAGACAGCAGGAGCGCGCGGACCTCGACGGGCGTACCGGCGACGTCGAGGTCCCGGCAACCCAGGGGTGGCGCCACCACCGGCACCGTGGGCAGTGCCAGTACGTCGTGTTCCTCGAAGAGACGGGCCACCGTCCACGCCGCGAAGCTCCGGACGCGGTGTGCGTGGCCGACCTCGTCGTCCCCGACCGCCCCCGCCACGCGCAGGCGTTGCAGGACCTCCGGATCGAACAGACCGGGCTCACGCTCGATCCGGTCGGCGTGCACCGCATGGGCCTGCCGGCCCTGAATGGCGAGGAACGCCTGCCGCAACCGCGCCGCTCCGGGGAAGGGGACGTCGGGAACGGGGCCGACACGCTGTTCGAGTGCATCCCGTGCGGCCCGCGCCACCCTCGGGTCCGTGGGTCCCAGCCCGCGGGTGTCCAGCCACGCGATGCGGAGCGGAGCGGTCGTCCGGGCAAGCTCCGGCGCGCTGCCCGCGAGCACGTGGTGCGCGGTGAGACAGTCCCGTGCGCCGCGAGCGTGGATGCCGACGTGGTCGAAGGCCGTCGCCAGCGGGAAGACGCCCTCGGTGGGCAACGCTCCGAAGGCGGGCTTGAATCCGTGGACGCCGCAGAGTGCCGAGGGGATGCGTACGGAACCGCCGGTGTCGGTGCCCAGAGCCAGCGGAACCATTCCCGCCGCGACCGCCGCCGCGCTGCCACCACTGGATCCACCGGTCATGCGGCTCGGGTCGTGCGGATTGCGCGAAGCCCCTTGGAGAGAACGGTCGCCGGTCGGGCCGTAGGCGAACTCGTGTGTGGTGGTCTTTCCCACGATGACCGCGCCTGCCTCGCGAAGCCGGGTCACACAGGCCGCGTCGACGGCGGGAACGTGGTCGCAAAAGTGTGCCGACCCGTAGGTCGCCGGCAGGCCCGCGACGTCGATGAGGTCTTTGACGCCGACCGGGACACCGTGCAGGGCGCCACGATCGCGGCCCGCGCCCAGTTCGCGGTCGGCCCGCTCCGCCGCCTCCAGAGCCCCGGCCGGATCGACCGCGACGAAGGCGTTGAGCCGATCGTTCGCTCTGGTGATCGCGTCGAGCGCGTGGTGGGCCAGTTCCACGGCCGAGACGCGTCGTGCGCGCAGGGCGTCGGCGAGGTCCGCGAGCGTGTGGTTCGTGAAGTAGCCGGAGATCGCCGGCTCGACCCTGCGGTCGGTCGTCATGTGCGTCCCTCGTATCGCGTCGTCGTGGGTGGTCGTGCGCGGTCGTGGGCGGTTCGACGCAGGGCCGGTCCCGTCCCGTCGGCCCGCCCCGGCACGGAGGTGGGCCGACGGGACGGTCGATCACCGGACGGTCGCCACGTTCGCCGTGTCCGTACTCCCATCCGCCGGCGTGGCGGACGCGGCCGAGCCCGTGGCCGGCGCCCCGTCCCCGACGGGTTCCCCCGCGCTCGGAGCCGGGTCCATCCGAGCGGGAGCGGTGGACTCTTCGACCTTTCGCCCCGCCGCCGCGCGCGAGAGCAGATAGTAGAACCCGCCGGCCACGCCGAGTCCGGCGAGCCAGGACAGGTCGATGTCGCCGAGCGCCCGGGCGACGGGCCCGCGCATGACCGGAACCAGACCGTACTGGCAACTCCACGCCGCGACGACGCCGAGTCCCAGGCTGATCAGACCGGGCCGGTTGAACGCGGGGTAACGCGAGGCGGGCCCGGTCTCGTACAGCGAGGCGACGTCCGGCCGGCCGCGGCGCACCACGAAGAAGTCGACGACGACCACGCCTGCCCAGGGGCTGATCCACACCAGGATCGATGTCATCCAGTTGTCGAAGGCGTGCGCGAAACTGTCGGAGCGCAGGAAGACCAGCAGCACCAGCGTGGCCACGGCACCGGACGCCAGGGTGATCTTCCATCGGGCCGCTCGCAGACCCACCGACAGTGCGGCCAGCGAACACGAGTACAGGTTGAGGATGTTGGTGGCGATCGGGCCGTGCATGACGAGCAACAGCACCGGCAGCGCCAATCCTCCGAAGGCGCCGATCACCAGTTGCGACGGGTCACCACTTTCACCGGAACTCGCCAGACAGGCGCCCAGCGCGGCCAGCCACACCGTGGGCACGTACATCCCCAGCGCCGTGGCCCACACGACCTTGCGACCGGACGTACCGGGTCTGACGAAGCGGCTGTAGTCGCCCGAGTACGGGAGCCAGCTGACCGCCCAGCCGACGCCGATCGCGGTGACCAACTGGGTCACGGCGGTGAACTTGGCACCGGGGGACGTGGCCGTCGATCCGGTCCAGTCCAGGTCGACCTGGGTCAGCGCGACCACCGTCATGACGGCCATGACCACCACCGTCAGGGGCACGGTCCACTTCTCGAAGGTGCGGATCGCGTAGAACCCGAACAGGGCCAGCCCCAGTTGCACGGCCATGATGACGGCGGCCACCAGGTATTGCAGACCGGCCCCGCCGGTGATGCCGAGTTCGTCCAGCATCGCGATGGCGAGGTCCAGCACCACCCAGGTGTTCACGCCCACCCAGCCCATCGCGAGCAGTCCCTGCATCACGCCGGGCAGGATCGCGCCGCGACGGCCGAACGCGGAGCGGCCGAGCACCATCTGGTTGACGCCGGTGCGGTGTCCCATCAGGTTGAACACGCCGAAGACCGCGCACCCGACGATGTTGGCCACCACGACCACGAGCAGCGTCTCGACCAGGCTCAGGCCCAGGGTCACCCCCAGTGCCCCGAGCACCCAGTTGATCGGCGCGATGTTGGCGCCGGCCCAGATCCAGAACTGCTCCCACGCGGTCGAATCGCGACCCGACGCCGGAATCGGATCGATCCCGTGCGGGTCGAAGACTGCCTTCGTCGGGGTCTCGCCTGTCTCGTGTGGTGCGTTGGGCGACATGACACTCCTCCGGGGGTCGGCGACATACGTCGGCTGTGAGTGACTTCACGGAACCACCGGAGCGCCACTGCCGGAGAGTGGAGAGAAAGTGCCTTTTCGGGGTCGATCGATGGTTGAATCCACACCATGTTCACGTTGCGTTCGCTGGCCGAGTCGGAAGAGTTGCGGCTGACGGTCCTCGTGACCGGCGCGCCGGGGGCACTGGACGCGGACGTGGCCTGGGTGCACAACACCGAACTGCCCGACCCCTCGCCATACGTCGGCCGCAGCGAATTGGTGATGACCAACGGCCTGTGGGCCGAGCACGCCGAGGCCGCGGACTTCGTCGCGAACGTGCGTCGGTCGCACGCCGCCGGGGTGGTGTTCGGACTGCGCAGGTCGGTTCGCCGGACACCGTCCGACCTGGTCGCCGCGTGCCGCGAGGCAGACCTGCCGCTGCTCGAACTGGCGGTCGAGGTGCCTTTCACCGCGCTCTCCCACGCCGCGGCCGCCGCCTACGCGCGCCGGCGGCACGACAGCCTGGAGGCGTCCGTACGCAGAGGCGACGCGCTGGCCGAGGCCATCTCCCGGGGAGCGGGCACCGAGGGGGCGCTGCACGTCCTGCGCCGGGAGGTGGATCTGCCGCTGGCGGTGGTCGAGCGCTCGGGACGGCGTCTCGCCGAGGCCGGCATGCACTTGGGCGACGACGAGGCGACCGCCGTCGCCGCGGCTCTGACCCGACGTCCGCCCCCGCTGGAGGTGAACATCGGGAACGACCGGACCGTGACCCTGTTCCTGGTCGGCGCCTTCGGCGAACCCGACGCCGCACTCGTGTGCCCGGGCCCGCCGTCGGCGATCGGCGAGTTCGAGCAGACGGCCCTCCAGCAGTGCGCGCACTTCCTGAGCCTGGAGACCGCCCGGCGGCGCGCCGAACGGGCCATCGAGTCGCGGTTCGCCGCCGAACTCGTCGACATGATCATGTCGGGCCTCGGCGCCTCCCGGGAACTCGCGCACCGACTCGAGGGGTTCGGCCTCGACACGGGCGGGCCGACCGCGATGTGTGCCATCGCCCCCGCGCACGGCGACCATGCCGTCCTCGACGAACTCGCCGAGGCCGCACAGGTGGCATTCGCGGCCGCCGGCCTCCCGGCCGTCATCGCGCCGGGGGGCCGCGACATCATCTGCCTGTTCACCTGGCGGGACGACGAGGAGGATCTCGGCGCCTGGCTCGCCGGCCTCGTCGCGCGACTGGGCGGACGCGTCCCCGATCGCCGCGTCGTCCTCGGCTACAGCGGCGTCACCACGCCCGGCGCGCCCTTGCGTACCCCGCTGGTGGAGGCACGCGAGGCCTGTCGCATCCTGGCCCGACAGGCTTCCGGGCCGAGCGTCGCGACGTTCGCCGAACTGCCATCGTACTCCGCGTTGTTGGGCCAGATCGACCCCGCCGTTCTGCGCCGCATGGCCGACACGCTACTCGGCCCGTTGCGAGAGCAGGACGCCTCCCGCAATACCCAGTTGGAGATCACGCTGCGCACGTTCCTGGATCGCGGTGCGCAGTTCTCCGCGACCGCGGAGGCTCTGTTCGTCCACGTCAACACGCTGCGCAAACGACTGGCCCGAATCCGTGAGTTGACCGGTCGCGACCCGCTCCTCATCGACGGCCGGGTGGACCTCTTTCTCGCGCTGCAGGCGGACGCGATGACGGGGCCGTGAGCACCCTCGGAGGGGTCCTCTCCAGAGGGGGGATGATCCGACACCGTATGGCCCCATCCAGTGTCGAATCCTCCCCTGTCGTGCGCGCACCGTGCGTGTTTGAGTAGGCGACATGGAACTCACCTTCCGGGTACACCGGATCGAGGTGCCGGCCCGCGAGGGACGCGCACTACGCGTCGCCGCCGGACAGCGGCTGCGGGTGGTCGACGTCGAAGGCCGCCAGGTCGGAGACGTATTCGCGTTCACCGACGACGACTCCGGAGAACATCTGAGCGCGTCGCACACCCGCGCGCACCTGAGCAAACTCTTCCCCGACGTCGGCGAGCACTTCGTCACCAACCATCGCCGCCCGATCCTGCGTCTCGCCGCGGACACCTCCCCCGGACGCCACGACATGCTCATCGCGGCGTGCGACGCCGCGCGATACGCGGCACTCGGGGCACCCGATCACGCGTCCTGCGCGGACAACCTGCGCACCGCCATGGCCGAGATCGGCCGCCCGGTGTCCCACATCCCACAGCCGGTCAACGTCTTCATGGACATCCCGGTGCGCGTGGGCGGCGGACTCGACTGGGTCAGCGCCTCCACCGGCGCCGGCGACAGCATCACCTTCGAAGCTCTCATCGACTGCGTCGTCGCGGTCTCCGCCTGCCCACAGGACCTCGTCGACATCAACGACGGGACACCCACCGCGCTCGAACTGCAATTGATCGACCACTCCCCCGGCATCACCGACCCGTTCGGCGAAACACCCGCCGACCCGGCCGACACCCGACTCTAGAACGGAACTTGCGATGACCACGCCTGCTACGACCACGCCTGCCGCAACCACCCCAGTCGCGGGCCATCCGGCCACCGAACCCCTCTCGTTCGCCGGGCTACGCCTGACCAACCGCTTCGCGGTCGCGCCGATGACCCGGGTGTCCGCCACCGAGGACGGCGTCCCGACCCCGGAAATGGCCGACTACTACGCCGAGTTCGCCAAGGGCGGCTTCGGACTGGTGATCACCGAGGGCACCTACACGGACACCACGTTCAGCCAGGGTTACGCCCGCCAGCCGGGCATCGTCGCCGGGCGGCACGTATCCGCCTGGACGGCGATCGTCGACCGGGTCAAGGCCGCCGGGACACCGATCGTCCTGCAACTGATGCACGCCGGGGCACTGTCCCAGGGCAACCACTACCGCACCGAGACCCTGGGGCCCTCCGCCGTCCGGCCCCGCGGGGAGAAGATGCCCGAGTACGGCGGCTCGGGACCGTGGGACGTCCCCCGCGCGATGACACCCGACGACATCGAGGAGGCCGTCGAGGGCTTCGTCGCGTCGGCGGTCAACGCCCGCAGGGCGGGGTTCCAGGGCGTCGAGGTACACGCGGCCAACGGCTACCTCCTGGACCAGTTCCTCACCGACTACACCAACGAGCGGACCGACCGGTTCGGCGGCGACGCGCACAACCGCGTCCGCCTGACCGCCACAGTGCTCAATCGCATTCGGGTGGCGCTGGGACCGGACTTCGTGGTCGGCGTACGCCTGTCGCAAACCAAGGTCAACGACTTCACCCACCGCTGGTCGGGCCCCGCGGAAGCGGAGACCATCTTCCGGGCGGTGGCCGAGGCGGGGGCGTCGTACCTGCACGTGGCCAGTGAGGGACGCGACTGGCTCGAGACCGCGAAGCTGGAGGGTGGGGAGACGATCACCGCGTTGGCCCGCCGCGTGACCGGCCTCCCGGTGATCGCCAACGGCGGCATGCACAAGCTCGACCAGGCCGGACGACTGCTCACCGAGGGACACGCGGACGTCCTGTCCATCGGCCGCGGTGCGCTGGCCAACCCGGACCTGCCGTACCGCGTCACCAAGGGCGAAGCGCTGGACCGCTTCGACCACACGATGGTGCAGCCGATGGCCACTCTGGAGAACGCGCGCCTATGGCGAGAGAAGCGCGACGCCGTGTGATCTCCTGGCGATCTCCTTCCCGACAGCACCTGCGATGCGGTGGCGCGGGTACGATTCCCGCGCCGCCGCGGGACCCGTCGAGGCGCGAACGCGGCGACCGCACACCGCGACGCAACTCGCGCGACAACGACACGACATCAACACGACCAGCCGAGGTACACATGAGCGACAAGTGGCGAAACGGTGCCGGGGCTGTGGCCACCCTCACCTTCGATGTGGACGCCGAGGCACCGATCCTGGCGCACGGACGCCATTACGCCGCGCACGCGTCCACCATGTCGCACCAGGCATACGGACCCGACGTGGGCGTACCGCGCATCCTCGACCTGCTCGACGAGACGGGTGTGCCGGCGACGTTCTTCATCCCCGGTTGGGTCGCCGAGCGCCGCCCGGGCCTGGCCGCCCGGATCGTCGACCGCGGTCACGAGGTCGCCCACCACTCCTACAGCCATCGCCCGCCGACGAGCCTGGCGCCGGGTGAGGAACGCGCCGACTTCGAGCGCGGCATGGAGGTCTTCGCGGCGCAGGGCATCGAGATCAGCGGCCACCGGGCGGCGAACTGGGAGGCGACCTACGAGACCACCGAACTGGTCGCCGACCACGGGCTCCTGTACGACTCGTCGCTGATGGGCGACGACCGCCCCTACCGCATCCCCACGGCAAGGGGCGTCGTCACCGAACTACCCGTGCACTGGTCGCTCGACGACTGGGAGCAGTACGCCTTCCTCCCGGCCCCACACGTGGGATCCGTCATCGAATCCCCCCGCAAGGTCCTGCAGATGTGGACCGACGAGATCGACGCGATGGCCCACTACGGAAGTCTGTTCAACCTGACGAACCATCCCTTCCTCACCGGGCGTCCGTCGCGCGCGATGGCACTGCGCAAGCTGATCGAACACGCGCTCTCCCGAGGTGACGTGACATTCCTGCGCTGCCGTGACGTGGCGAAACTTGCCGCCGAAGACGCCGATCTCCCCACCCGCCCCTCGGCACCGCCGCCCGCGGACTCGCTGGGCGTGTTCCCCCCTGGGCCCGCGTGACGTCGGAGACACTCGGCCCCTGCCCGCCGGCGGCGCTCGCATACTGGACTGCATGGACGTCTACGACACGATCGGGATCTCGTACACGCGGACTCGCCGGCCGGATCCGCGGATCGCGGCACAAATCGTCGCGGCACTCGCGGACGCGGCGGACGTGGTCAACGTGGGGGCCGGAACCGGCTCCTACGAACCGCCGCACACGGTCCTGGCGATAGAGCCCAGCCGCGTCATGATCACCCAGCGGCCGCCCGGATCCGCGCCCGCGGTGCAAGCGGTCGCCGAACACCTGCCCCTGCCCGATCGGGCCGTCGACGCGGCCATGGCCCTGCTCACCGTCCACCACTGGACCGACCCGGCGGCGGGGATCGCCGAACTGCGCCGCGTCGCCCGCCGCCGCATCGTCATCATGACCTGGGATCAGAAGATCTTCCGCGAAAGTTTCTGGCTCGTGCGCGACTACCTGCCCCAGGCCGCCGAGTTCGACGACGCGCGGGCGATGGACCTGGACCGATTGACCGAGTTGCTCGGCGGAGCCCGCCGGGAACCGGTCCCGATACCCCACGACTGCACCGACGGATTCGGCGCCGCATACTGGCGCCGGCCGCACGCCTACCTCGACCCCCGCGTACGCGCGGGCATCTCCATGCTCGCCCAGACCGGCGAGCACGCCCTCGCCCCGGGCCTGGCCCGACTCGCCGACGACCTGAACACCGGTCGCTGGCACACCCGTTACGCCGACCTGCTCTCCCACGACAGCATCGACGTCGGCTACCGCCTCGTCGTCGCCGACCTGACCTGATGTCCGAAGCCCGGTTGAAGTGGCCGGTCCGTAGTGCCCTCGATCCGCTCGACCGCCTGAAGTGCGGTTCGCCCACACGTCATTGATGAAGTTCCCGTGCACCGAGGCGAGTTCCGTGGAGGGGTCTGCAGTCGATCATGCCGTTGCCCTGGAACACGTCGACGGCCGCGCCGCCGCGTCAGCGAACTTTCGCCGCGGCGCCGCGAAGAAGTCCGGGGACAAGGCGGCGGTGAACGGCGGACAGCGCGGGCCAGACCAGACGATCCCATCGTCGCACTCGTGGAGGGCTCGGCCGCACCGGCGGTCGACATTCCGGTGGCGAGGGTTCCAGCGGCAAGAGCCACCGCCAATCCCATCTTCATGCTTCGCAAGGTGTTCCCCCCGTGCAGTCACGAATCGTGCGGTCGATACGAGAAACTACGCGTCAGGCTCGGGGCGGCGCGTCCCGTAGTGGGTTGACCTTTCTCCCGTCACGCGGTGGACCGAGGCCGTACGTCAGCGTGGATTCTCCAACCGGCGTGGTACGCGGAGCCTCGCCTCAGGACTCGTCGCCGTCCTTGTCCCAGTCCCGCAGTCGGCGCAGCGGGTGGCCGGTTGCCGACTTGCACAGGAACTCGGCGCGCTCGTAGGACAGTCGTCCCCGGCCGGTCTGCGGGCAGACGTCCTCCGCGCCCAGGATGCCCGCCCGCGCCGGGCCCGGGCGTCGGTCGGCGAGGAACACCGGGCCGCGGGTGCGGCCGGCCAGGAGTTCGGGCAGGAGCGCGGCGGTCCCCGACCGCCAGGTGATCCACGCGCCACGCCGATTCGGCCGCTGGTCCGCCTGCCGGTCCGCGCGGCGGGCTCGTCGCTCCGGCAGGTCGAGGTCCTGGACGTTGAGTGCCAGCACGGCGGTGACGGTGGCGCCCGACTCACGCAGCAGCGTCCACAACGTGCGTTCCCGCAACGGGGCTTCCGCGTCCCCCGGCCACGCCGTTCCGGTCCTGACCGGGGCGGGCGTCGGCGCGGGGCGGTGTTCGGGCGTCCGCTGGGGGATGGCCGCGTCGAGGCCCGGGGTGTGCGTCCACGCCCCGAACGCCCGTACGGCGGACCGGTGTCGGTTCCAGGTGGCCGCCGCCACGCCGCCCCACGACACGCGGAAGGCGTCGGCGATCTGCTCGGCCGTCAGCGACGCGAGCGGCAACCCCACGCCCAGAGACAGCCGCAGGCGCCACAACGTCTGTCCGTAGGAGCGGGCCGTCGCCGGCGCGAGCCGGTCCTGGGCCAGAAACGCGTCGATGGCCTCGCCGAACGTCCGCGTGGACGCGTCCCCGATCGGGATCGCCTCGGCACGACGCGTCAGGTAGGCGCGTTCCGCGGCGTTTTTGGTCAGCAGCGCCGCGCGCTCGAACTCGCGGCGGGCCTCCTCGCCGCGCCCCAGGCGCAGCAGCAGGTCGCCGCGCACCCCGGGGAGCAGGTGGTAGTCGCGGAGTGCGGGGTCCGAGGTGAGCGTGTCGACGAGGGCGAGGCCGGCCGCGGGGCCGTCCGCCATCCCCACCGCGACCGCCTGGTTGAGCCGCACCACGGCAGTGGGCAGGAGTCGGGCGAGGGCGGCGTACAGTCCGGCGATCCGCACCCAGTCGGTCTCCTCGGCGGTGCGCGCCTGGGCATGGCAGACGGCGATCGCGGCCTGCAACACGTAGGGGCCGGGCCGGCCGGGCGTACCGACCGTGCGGGCCCGCAACATCGCCGCGAAGCCGCGGCGGATGAGCAGCCGGTCCCAGCGTCCCCGGTTCTGCGTGTCCAGCGGGACGGGTTCGCCGGCGGGGCCGGTGCGCGCCGCCGTACGGGATGCCTGGATCTCCATCAGCGCCACCAGGCCGTGTACTTCCGCCTCGTCGGGCACCGACTCGGCGAGCAGGCGCCCCAACCGGAGCGCCTCCAGGCACAGGCCGGGCCGGATCAGGTCGTCGCCGGAGGTCGCCGAGTAGCCCTCGTTGAAGATCAGGTAGACGACCTCCAGGACGGAGGACAGGCGTTCGGACAATTCGGCGCCGTCCGGGAGTTCGAACGGCACCCGCTCCTCGGCGAGCGTGCGCTTGGCCGTCGCGATGCGGCGGGCGATCAGCGGTTCGACGGAAAGGAACGCGCGGGCGATCTCGGAGGCGGTGAGTCCACCGAGCAGCCGCAGGGTCAGGGCGACGCGTGCCTCGGTCGGCAGGACGGGGTGGCAGGAGACGAACATCAGCCGCAGCACGTCGTCCTGCTCGGACGCCGGCTCGGCGGCCCCGAGGTCGTATGCGGGGCCGCCGACACCGTCGTCCATCCGCCGCCGCTCGGCCAGGTCGTGCGCGAGCGTCTCGCCGTGTTCCGCGAACCGCCGGTCTCGGCGGATGTGGTCGACGGCGCGGCGCTTGGCGACAGTGGTGAGCCAGGCACCCGGATTGTCCGGGACTCCCGACTGCGGCCACTGCTCCAGCGCCGCGACCAGCGCGTCCTGCGCCAGTTCCTCGGCCACGTCGACGTCGCGCACCATGCGGGTGAGCGCGGCGACGATCCGGGCCGACTCCATCTTCCAGATCGCGTCGACCGTGCGGTGGACGTCCGTCACGGACCGAAGACCTGCTGGATCACGCTTTCGCCGTCACCGACGATCCTGCGGAACCGGCGGCCCAGTTCGACCGCCTCCTCCTTGGAGCGGACCTCGACCAGGGCGAAGCCGACGACCGCCTCCTTGGACTCGGCGAAGGGACCGTCCGTGACGGTGATGTCGCCGCCCTCGGAAACCAGCCGGACGCCGCCCGGCTCGAGCCCGCCGGTGGCCAACAGCACGCCCGCGGCGCTGAGCTCGTCGATGAAGGCGCCCATCTCGGCGAACAGCTTCTCGTCGGGGGCCTTCGCGTTCTCCGAGGCCTTGGACGTCATCAGGTAGCGCATGGTGTTCCTCCGGTTTCGTCTCGCCCGGCCGGATCGCCGGGCACACCGACACGTCGCGCCGGCTCTGTGACAGGGAATCGCATTATTCCCTGTCGCATCGGCGGATCGACGAAGGTGCGAGCCACGGGGAGAAAATCCGAGGGTCACCCGCCCAACCAACGAGGAAACGAGACAGTTCGATGCGCATTGTGATGGGTGAATTCGTCAGCTTGGACGGCGTCATGCAGGCTCCGGGCCATCCGGACGAGGACACCGAGGGCGGGTTCGCCCACGGTGGCTGGACACACCCGTTCTTCGATCCGCGGGTGATGGGCGGCGCCCTCGCCGAGTGGGCCGCCGACACCGACGCGCTGCTGTTCGGACGCCGCACGTGGCAGGTCATGGCCGCGGCGTGGCCCGGGCGGGCCGGCGACCCCTTCGCCGACCACATGAACTCGGTCGCCAAGTACGTCGTCTCCGGCACCCTGGGCGACGACGACCTGACATGGAACAACACCACCCGCATACCCGGCGAACAGGCACTCGACCGGATCGGGAAGTTGCGGGACACCCCGGGTCGGGACCTGGTGGTGATGGGCAGCCTCTCGCTCGCCCGCACCCTCCTGACCGAAGGACTGGTCGACGAACTGCGACTCATGATCATGCCGGTGCTCCTCGGCGGCGGAAAGACGATCTACCCGACCGACGGCACACTGCGCACGCTCGAACTGGTCTCGACCACGGTCAGCGACACAGGCGTGCACGTGTGCAGCTACCGACCGGTGACCGCGGCGTAGTTCGCGCCCGGGACCGGGTTCCCACAGCGCGGCCGGGCACGCACCCGGCCGCGCCTGCACGGTGATGAATCCGCGAAAGGCTCGATACGCTCGTCGCGCTCGACATGCGAGGGACATCGGAACGGGCACGGAACCCGGACGAAGCCGACGCCACGTGCGGCCGAATGCGGGTAATCCGGCGCGGGCGAGCTGTGTCGGCAAGGGAGAGTGGGCGCCCCGATCGCATCTTCCTCGATCGGGACGTCCGTGCCGCACGCTACCGGGTCGGTGACCGAAATCGATCATTCCCAGCCGCCAAAAGATAGGTTGCCCCGTGATGTCCGGGCGGCGGCGACGCACCGAGAACACGCGCAGACCGCGGCCGCGTTCGCCGGCCGGCTTGAACCCGATCGGCACGCCGTCAACGCGGCGCTCTCGGCTTCCGCCCGGTACGGCGAGGCGGCCGAAGGTTGCCTGCCTGTGATCGCCCGACCTCGACCAAGTCGTGTGCTCCGTCGGGTTCACCGTGACGCGGCCCGCGACCGACGCCAACTCGCTTTCACCCGCCGGGGCGGCGACTACCTGGATCGCGAGCGATCGATGCCGCCTCGTTGTCGGGTCAGGGGGTGCCGGGTTCGTTCCAGCGACGGGCCGCTCGTTCGCCCAGTGTCGATACGCGGTCCGTCCACGGGGTTCCCTTCGCATGCTCGCTCGCGCCCGACGCTTCTCGGGAATTCGCGCGGGAGCCGGGCGAGGGCAACAACCGGGCGGTGAGCGAGAGCGCGCGGGTCATGGTCGCGGGGGCGAGTCCATGAGCCCGGACGGCAACCTTGGCCACCGCCGTGAGCACGAGCTCCGGCTTGCGCCGAATCCCGGCGCGCACGATCAACCGGGCCGCTCGCTCCGCGTCCATGGACACCAGAGGCAGCGACGCGGCGGCGGCGAACCAGGCGTACTCACGCGAACGGCGCCCCGTGAAGCGCGCGGCCCGATGGGAGCCGGTACGCATGAGTCCGGGCACCGCCGTGGTCACGCTCACTCCCGAACCCGCGAGCTCGGCGCGCAGCCCTTCGGAGAACCCGGTCGCGGCGAACTTCGCGCACGCGTAGGGCAGCAGGTGCGGCGGAGCGATCCGGCCGCCGATCGAGGTCACGTTGATCACCCTGCCCTCGCCGCGCTCGCGCATGCCCGGCAGCACCGCCAGGGTCAGGCGCACCGGAGCCATGAACATGACCTCGACCGCCCGGCGGAACGCGTCGACGTCCAGGGATTCGAGAGGTCCCACCGTGATGATCCCGGCGTTGTTGACGAGGATCTCCACCGACCCGTGCCGCTTCGTCACCTCCGCGACGAGCGCGTCGATGTCGTCCGGATCGCCGAGGTCGCAGCACTCCCAGGAAACCGGGCGACCGGTGTCGCGGCGGATGAGCATCGCGGCGCGGGCGAGTTCCTCCTCGTCCCGGGCACAGATCGTCACCCGTGCTCCCAGCCGGGCCAACTCGCGTGCGATCAGTAGACCCAGACCGCGCGAGCCACCCGTGACCAGCGCGACCCGTCCTTCGACGTCTTTCCGCGAACGCGACCGGACCCGTCCTTGGGTACGGGCATGCGAGGTGTCGATCACGGCGTTTCCCTTTCTCCGATGCCAACCGCCCGGTGCCGGCTTCATGTGACGTCGTTCCCGAAGGCACCCCGAAGCCGATGCCCTCGCAGGGGCATGGCAATCACACCGGACCAGGCCCTTAGGGTCGCCCGGCGCTCCCCGGCCGCAGCCGGGTGGCACTCCACATCGAGGGCGGCGGGAGAGGGTCGGGGAATTCGCCGATGTTGCAACTCATCCGGGTTGGCGTGAGCGCCGTCGTTGCTCGGTCGTGGGTGACGCCGCGCGCGATCGCGCATGGGTTGGTGATCGGTGGACAGCCGTAGGGCATGGCTGTTCACACACGTTCCGTCCACATTGCGGCGTCCGGCGATCGGGTCTATCTCACGCTCGTCGACCCGGCGCGATTGCTCCGATACTTCCCGCCGGTGACGGAGGTCCATTCGGTGGCCGAAGGGTCCTGGGAGGTCACCGTCGGAGAGGGTGCGACCGCCGTGCGGGCCTCGATCGTGCTGGAGCCGGACGGGCCCGCGACCCGGATCGGCTGGGCCGTGCGCGATACGCCGTATCGCGGCACCGTCGTCGTTCGGGGCGGCCCCAGTGACGTCGACAGCATCGTCACCGCGAGCGTCAAGGACGCGGACGACCCGCCGGATCTCGATGGCGAACTGGCCCAGACCCATGACCCGGGCGACTTCGGCGGGTCGCACGGCCGGGAAGCACTGCCCGTGAACGCCCTCACCGGCGACACCGATTCCGGCCTGGCCACCGGGGACGTGCTGGAGCGGGCTCTCGACCATTTGCGCGCGTACATCGAATCGGATGCCGGCCGGCGCTGACTGGTCGTCCGGCGCCGGCCGCTGCCCGTCCGCCGCACCTGCTCGGCGACTCGGTCCCGGTGTGGCTCAGGCGTCCTTGTCGTGCTCGTGCGCATCGGAGCCCGCCGGTCGGGAACCGAGGTTGCCGTAGCCGGGCATCTCGTGCGGTCCGCGCAGGCGACCGTCCCGAGGCATCGGCGCGGGCTCGCGGTTTTCGCCACCGGGGTCCGGGGCCGAGGCGGTGGGCAGATCCCGCGGCGGGGCCGGAGGCGGGCGGCGCCTGCGACGCACGCCGCTCACCACCGGAATGATGAGCAGTACGGCGATCAGCAGGACGGCCACAATCGCCACCCCCGCGACGGTTCCGGGCGATGCCGATGCGAACTGTGCCAGAGCAACCATGTCGGCACGGCTACCCCGCCTCACCGAGGCGATGCCTCACGGCCGGACGCAGGACACCGGTGGGGTACCAGGGCCCGACCGGGCATGGTCGGCATGTCGGGGCGATCCTCCCCTGGAGGTCCTCGTTGGAGATACTCGTTGGAGATCCTCGTTGGAGATCCTTGTGGACGTGGTCCGCCCGCGACGAGCGGGTCTGCCGGGATGTGGCCCGACGGCGACCGGCGCCCCGGTGTTTGATCGGACGCCGACCGGTCAGTCGGTTCGGTAGCAGGACGTCACGGCCCGGCCGGCCCCGCCGCCGGGTGCGGCCTCCCTGCACGGCGGCCCCACGGATCGCCGAATCGAACGAGCACTCGCCTCCGGAGATGATCGCGATGAAGGCACTGACCTGGCACGGTAAGCGCGACGTACGCGTGGACACCGTCCCCGACCCGACGTTGAAGGACCCGGACGATGTGATCGTCAAGGTCACGTCCTCCGGGATCTGCGGCTCGGATCTACACCTGTACGAGGTCCTGGGTCCGTTCCTGAGCGAGGGCGACATCCTGGGCCACGAGCCGATGGGCATCGTCGAGGTGGTCGGCGCCGAGGTCACCCACGTACGGCCCGGCGATCGTGTGGTGATCCCGTTCAACGTCTCGTGCGGGGTGTGCCATACCTGCACGCACGGGCTGCACTCGCAGTGCGAGACCTCACGCGTGCGCGAACAGGGCATGGGCGGCGCGCTGTTCGGCTACACCAAACTCTACGGACAGGTCCCGGGCGGGCAGGCCGAATACCTGCGGGTGCCGTTCGGCAACAAACTCCCGATCAAGGTCCCCGACGGGCCGCCGGACGATCGCTACGTCTACCTCTCGGACGTGCTGCCGACCGCGTGGCAGGCCGTCGAGTACGCCGCCGTACCGCCCGGCGGCACCGTCGCCGTCCTCGGTCTGGGCCCCATCGGCGACATGGCGTGTCGCATCGCGCTGCACCGGGGCGCCGAGCGCGTGTTCGGCGTCGACCTGGTACCCGAGCGCCTGGCCCGGGCCCGCGGGCGCGGTGTCGAGGTCTTCGACCTCACCGCCCACCACGACATCGCCGAAACGATCCGCGCCCTCACCGACGGTCGCGGACCGGATGCGGTGATCGACGCGGTGGGCATGGAAGCCCACGGCGCGCCGGTGGGCAAGCTCGCTCAGCAGATCGCCGGCCTGCTGCCCGACGCGGTCGCCGAGAAGATGATGCGCAAGGCGGGCGTCGATCGGCTCAGCGCCCTGTACACCGCGATCGACCTGGTCCGTCGCGGCGGCACCATCTCGCTCTCCGGCGTCTACGGCGGCATGACCGACCCGCTCCCGCTGCTCACCATGTTCGACAAGCAAATCCAACTGCGCATGGGCCAGGCCAACGTGCACCGGTGGGTGGACGACATCCTCCCGCTGTTGGAGGACGACGACCCGCTGGGCACCGAGGGCTTCGCCACCCACCACGTCCCCCTGGCCGAGGCGCCGCAGGCGTACGAACGGTTCCAGAAGAAGCAGGACGGCACCGTCAAGGTCCTGCTGCGCCCGTGAGCACTCCGCGGCGCGGCCTCGGCCGAGACCGAGGCCGTGGCCGTGGCCGTGGCCGTGGACTCGGGAGGCTGTGGACCCCCGACCGGCCTTACGCTGGAATCGCCGACGGAAGTGGCGCACGAGCGTGTGGACGCTGCTCGTTCACGAGAACGCCAAGTGGCCCGGTAATGAGAGGGATCGGCGGGCGGAGGCCCGTCGCCCCGTCGCACGGAAGCGAGTGCGGCCGGCGGCCACGAGCGGCGCGCCCGGGTCGAACGGAGTGATTTGTCATGGACATCACCAACCGAACCGTGACCGCCAGGCGCGCGGCCGGATCACGGTGGGCCTTCGAAGTCCGTTGGACGGTGACGCTCACGCCCTCGGAAGCGAGCAGCGGCACCCTGTTCCAGGATGCCTACCGGATGTGGGAATGGGATGTCTCGGACCACGACGCGCTGACGAACTGGTCCACGTCCGATCCTTTCGATCCCCCTTCGACCACGGTCAAGCGCATAGCCCGGCTGAACATGCCGGCAGACGCGCTGGACACCGAATCGGGTGAAGAGGAGATCCGCGCACAGATTGGCGTGCGCAACGTATCGGCGGGCGGACCGTGGCTGATCGACAGGTTCACCCCCATCGTTCACATCTCGCCGTGAGCCCTCCGCGGGCAGGTCGAACGCCCGCAAACGGCGGACGCCGATCCTGCTCGGCACCGCGATCACCGGAGCCGGGTTCCTGTGGCAGAGCCGTTCCGACGCCGCCGGCGGCTACGCGCCGGGCGTTCCGGGGCCCGGGATCGTGATGTCCGCGGGGGTCGGCCTGCTGGTCACCCCGACCACCGCCACCGTCACCTCCGGCATCGACACCCGCGACGCGGGCGCCGCGTCGGGGCTGATGAACACCACCCGCCAACTGGGCGGCGCCCTGGGCCTGGCCGTGTTGGTCGCCGTCGCCGGAGCCTCCGACGCGGGCCGAGTCCCGGCCGACCCGGCAGCCGATCACGGCCGCGTCTTCTCGTGATGACCGCAAGTCTTCTCGCCGTCGTCGCCGCCACCTTCGCCCTCCCTCGTCGGGCCGAGGGCGTCGAAGCGGGCCCGGCACCGCGGGAGGTACGGTCCGAACAGGGCGGCTGAACCGCCGTGCGGGTCGGGAGGGCGGGACGCGGGCGGTGCGCACGACCAGGCCGGTTGCGTCCGTGGGCCCGTTCCCGCGGCTGTCCGGTGCCGGGTGTGCGGGTGTCGGCAAAGTGCTGTCAGGTCACCGGGTTGTTGTACGTCGAATTGACGACACCGTTCGCTTTCTGCCCGGCGGTCGCCGGATTCATCTCGTTGAGAATCTCGGTGGCGTAGGTGCGCAGCGGTGCGATGGCGAACCCCGGTGCCTGCGGCAGCATGCGCGCCGCCTCGGTCGCGATGTCCTGGGCGGTCTTGAGCATCGGGTTGTCCGCCGCCCGCTTGGGGACGACCCCGGTGCGCGCCGGCATGCTCTGGCTCGCGTCGGACCACTTCGACTGCCAGTCGGCGGTGGTCGTCATCGCCAGCAGCCGTGCGGCGCCCGATACCAGGCGGCTCGCCTTGGCCACCACGAGCACCGTTCCGACCAGCGGGACGGGCGCGGGGCGGTCGGCGACCGGGCTCGGCAGCGGGAACACGCCCAGCTTGCCCTTGAGGTCGGGGTGCGCGGCGATGAGCGAGTCGTAGATCCAGTCGCCGCCCACGATCATCGCCGTGTCGCCCGCTCCCAGCACGTCGTACGGGCTGCCGGTGTCCGCGGTGTAGTCGCCGACGTTCTTGGGGGCGGTCGAGAACGCCTGGAGTTTCTTGAAGTACACCATCCCCGCCTGCGCGGCCGGCTGGTCCAGGCGACCGCGCCAGGTCGTCCCCTCCTTCTCGGCGATCCGGCCGCCCGCAGCCCAGATCGACGACGCGATCACCTGCCAGGCCTGGCCTGGCAGGTGGACGGCCTGGAACTTGGGGTTGCCCGCGTGGAAGGCCTTCAGCCTCGCCAGTTCGGCGAGCCAGGCGTCCTGGGTCCGAGGCACCGTGAAGCCGGCCGGATCGCACAGGTCCTTGCGGTAGAGCACCACGGACAGCGCGGCGTTCTGTGGTACCGCGACCAGTTGCCCGTCGATCTCGCAGGCCTTCCGCATGGCCAGAGTCCACGAGTCGACGTCGAACAGGCCCCGGTACGCCGTCAGGTCGGCCAGGTGGCCGCGTGCGTGGTACCTCGCCAACTCGCTGACCTCCACCTCGAACACGTCGGGCGGGCTGCCCGCCGCCAGCGCGGTCGCGAGCTTCTGGTCCTCGGCGAACGTCACGACCGTGGGTCTGACGGTTGCCTGCGGCTGCTTCTCGCTGAAGCCGGTGCCGAGTTCGGTGAGCAGCACCCGCTGCGCGGTGTTGTTGTCGGCGCCGAATTCCGTGCACCACATGGTCAGTGTGTACGAACCGGTCGGCGCGCCGGGTACCTGCGCCGGTACCGACGGGGCCACGGGCTGCGAGCCGGTGGGCCCGCTGGGACTCGCCGGCTTGGCGGCCGGATCGTCGTCCCTGCCGAGCAACCACGCGGCGACGCCGCCGCCGACCGCGGCGGTCGCCGCAGCGGCGCCCAGCGCGATGAACCGCCTTCGATCGGGCGGGGTTTCCGGCTTGGGCGGCGGGAACACCGGGGCGTAGCCGGGGCGCTGCACGGGCGGCGGCATTCCGGCCGGAACAGGCGAGTGCGCGGCACCGGACGAGTGCACGGGCGCGTGTTCCGGAACGGGCGAGTGCACGGGCGAGTGCACGGGCGCGTGTGCGGGCGCGTGTGCGGGAACGGGCGGCGGCGCGAGCGGCCGGGGCGGGGCCGGGGCGCCCTGCGGAGCGGCCGCGGCCGGTGGCTGCCGCGGGTACTGCGGGGGCGGGCCGTAAGGCCCCGGGACGTTCCCTGATCCGGGTGGCCCGGGGACACCCGGTCCAGCGGCACCCATCCCTGCGGCACCTGCCGCCGGGATGCCGGCCGGTGGCCCAGGAAAACCCTTCGGCGGTGGGTCGGGCAGCGCGGACGGGTCGCCCGACTGTGCCGCGACCTGCCGGGCGAGCGGGTCGGGAAGCCAGTTGTCGAGGGAGAGTTCGCCGGTCTGCCCGGCCTGCGGCAGCGCGCGGTGCAGGACTTGGTCGGTCGTCGGGCGGGAGACCGCGTCCTTGGTCAGGCAGTCGGCGATCAGGGCGTGCAACGAGGCGGGCACCCCGTCCAGGACCGGGTCCGCGTGCACCACCCGGTACAACAACCCCGGAACCGACCCCCCGCCGAACGGCCCGTTGCCGGTGGCCGCGAAGACCAGCACGGAACCGAGCGAGAACACGTCGGACGCCGGGGCGACTTCCTCGCCGCGTGCCTGCTCGGGTGAGAGGTAGCCGGGCGAACCGACCACGAGGTCCGTCGCGGTCACCGAGGTGTCGTCGGCGGCCCTGGCGATCCCGAAGTCGATCACCCGGGGACCGTCCAGGGCGAGCAGCACGTTGGACGGCTTGAGGTCGCGGTGGATCGTGCCGGACGCGTGGATCGACTGCAGCGCCTCGGCGAGCCCCGCCGCCAGCGCGCGCAACGACCGCTCGGGGAGCGGTCCGTGCTCGCGGACCGCGTCCTGCAGGCTCGGCCCGGCGATGTACGCGGTGGCCAGCCACGGCATCGGACCCTCGGTGTCCGCGTCGACGACGGGGGCGGTGTAGAAGCCGCCCACCCGCCGCGCGACGGCCACCTCGCGGGCGAACCGCCGCCGGAAGTCCGGGTCTTCGGCCAGGTCGGGCCGGATCACCTTGAGTGCGACGGAGCGCCCGCTCGGCGAACGGCCCAGGAACACCCGGCCCATCCCGCCCGAGCCGAGTCGCCCGGTGAGCCGGTACGCCCCGAGCTGTACGGGGTCGTGCTCCTGCAGCGGCTCCATCGGCCCTCCCCCGACCCGCGCACCCCATGATCCGCGTGGGACGGCAGTCTGCCAGAGCCACCCGCCGGACGGGACTGCCGGGCGTTCTCGGGTCCACGGCCCGCCACCCGATCCGCACGTCGCCGACCCCGCCACATACGAACGGGTACGAAGGTCGGGGCCGCGCCTGGCGCAGGCGGTGGTCTCCGGACGTGGTGGCCGCGGATGAAGGTACGCAAGAAGTCGGATGTGCCGACACCGGCCCCGGCGTCAGACTGGGCGTCGGTTTGTCGTCGAGGGCGGGGAGACGAGCACGTGGGTATGGTGCGAACGACGGTCGGGACACGAGCGGCGGCCATGGCGCTCACCGTGTTGGCCGGTGCGCTCGCTGCCGCGTGCGGCACCGGGAACCAGGCGGACGACGCGAAGGGCGAACCGGCGGCACGTCGCTGTGAACCGGTGCGTTCCACTACGTCCGGCCTGTCGGAGGTGTTCCCGGAGTTGGCCCGGTTGGGTCCTGTGGTTTCCGCCGGCTGGTGTGGCCAGGCTCACGGCTCGCTCGACACGGGACGCGTGCAGGTGCCGGGGCCGTCGGACTGGGTCTACTACGGTGTCGTCCGTCTCGCCGACGGCGCCGCCGCGGAAGCATGGGGGCCGTGGAAGCCGGCCGCCGGGCCTCCGGCAGGGATACCGACCGCCCTGAGTTCATTCATACCCGCGGATGGCCAGTGGTCGTCCAACGAGGCGGGTGCCTACCTGAACCGCTCCTCCGCGACGGTCGTCCTGGGTTCGGTGCCCCTGCGGAAATGAAAGCCGCGGCAGGCCCGCCGGCGCCTCCTGGGGGTAACCGGAGCCGGGCACCCTCGCGAGCCCCCAACTACCGGCGGACGTCCTCGCCGAGGCGGCCGCGATATCGGCCCTCACCTGCTCCCGCCCGGGCGCCGACCCTCCCACGGCGGAGGAGGTACGGGCGTTTCGCCGATAGCGGAGCGTTCGGCCCCGCCGGAAAGGCCCCGGCAGGACCGCCGCCTCCACGCGGCAACAGTGGGGCCGGTGCGGCCGCGTACGATGCGATTTCGCCGGATCGGTCATGAGCACAGGAGTACGTATGGGGACCAAGGTCGTCGACAATCCCGAGAAGTCGCGATACGAGATTCTCGCGGGTGAGGACGCTCTCGAACTCGCGGGCTTCACCGAGTACTTCCTGCACGACGAGGAGATCGCCTTCATTCACACGGAGATCGATCCCCGGTTCGAAGGGCAGGGGCTCGGCGGGACGCTCGCCCGTGCGGCGCTCGACGCGGTGCGTGAACGCGGGCTCGCCGTGCTCCCGTACTGCCCCTTCATCCGTGGTTGGATGCGTAAGCACCCGGAGTATGCCGACTTGGTCCCCGAGTCCCGCCGCGCGGCCTTCGAGCTCTGACCTCGGCTGCCGAAGCGCTGCCATCCGAGAGGTGGTCGGCGTGCCGGCCGTCGACCGTCACGGTGTGTCCGCTCGCCCGAGGCAGCACGCCGACGGCGCCGGGTGAAACGTCATCGGCCGCCGGTCGCCGCTCCGGCCCAAGCTCCATGGCGGACCGAGTCGTGACCTCGACGAGATTTCGGCGGGCCGCCTGCGTAGGGAACGGCCGCGGCCGGCATGCGACTTCGGGCGTTGGTCGCGCCGCTCGATGACACGCCGTTCTTCGCGCGAATGCCGGCCGCCTCGGGCGGTGGCGGCTGGACCCGAGGCCGTGGATTGCGAACCGTTCAATCAGCTCTGTGATTCGCCGCGTCCAGGGCTGTGCGGACCAGGTCGATATCGACGGTCGGCACTGCGAGTTCCCAGAGTTGGTCGTCCGCTCGCGTGGTGAGCAGGTGGAAGAGGCCCCGCTTGATGGACCGGGACCCGGGGCCCGTCACGGGTCCGACCGTCGGCACCGAGTGGGGCTGGAGCAGCGGGATGCCGTGGCCATGCCCCCGGAAGGGGCGGTAGGGCCGCCAGACGACGGGGACGGCGGCGGTCGAATCGAGGACAAGGAGACCTTGTTTGAACCGCGTCCCCTGGCGTGCGAAGGCGGAGACGAAGATCGGAACGCCTTGTCGAAGGTCGTCGAGGTCGTCCTCGGGCTGTCTGGCCGAGCGTCTGGACACCGCACCGTGGAGGACATCCGTGAAGGTCCTCGTGCCGGCGGCCCTTCGCCCCCGCGCCGCCGTGGTGCCTCGTTGTTCGGGCGTGTTGTTCGTAGCCACTGCCAACCCCCGGCGTCGTGCCGCTTGGCGCTGGACTCGAGCGTAAATGCTCGCGTTCGGCCCGGGAAGTCGCGGGCTGTACAAGTGTCACCTGATGGCACACCTCTCGAACCGGCCGCCCAACGCGTCCTGTTCCTCGTCGGTGGACACGCCCGTCCTCGCTCATCGGTAGGACCGGTCGACCGGCCGGGATCCGGTGGACCCGGGCAGACGTCGGCGCAAGTCACCGGCCGGCGAAAGAGTGGACGCCGCAACCACCCGGTCGTGGGCGCGAGTTCGAGTGCGCCAGAATGAGAATGTGCCGCGGGCCCGGATTCCTTCGTGGTTGCGTCGCCGAGAACGCTGTGCCGCACATCTCGTCCTGCCGCTGCTCCGCCGTCGCCCTGTCCGGCCAGACCGAACCCGAGAGAGTGCCATGACGCCACAAATTCTTGCTGTCGTGAGTGGGGGACCCGGTTCCGGGAAAACAACCCTCGTCCACGCACTCGCGGATGACCTCGGCTGTCCCGCGATCATCCGTGACGACATCGCACGCGGCATGGTCATGTACACCCCCGAAGACCGAAGCGGTGGCGGTGGCGGAAATCCTCTTGGCCATCGGCCGCCGGACGCCGTCTTCGATGTACTGAAGGTCCTCGTTCGGGCCGGGGCCTCGGTGGTCGTCGAGGCCACGTTCCCGGACCGGCTGTGGCGCCCGAAACTGGAACCGCTCAGCCGTATCGCCCGGACCCGCGTCGTGCACTGCACGGTCCCGACATCGATCGCCCACGATCGAATCGCGCAGCGCGCACGGGAGAACAACCATCGATCCGCACCCGTCGATCACGACCTCCCCGACGCCATCACCGCCGAAGAACACACCCTCGAATCCGTCGTCCCCACCTCGCCGGACGTGCCCACCCTGACCGTGGACACCTCGAAGGGCTACAACCCGTCCATGGAGGAGATCATCTCCTTCGTCCGGGCAGCCCACCCCGCCGGTCCACGCTGATGACACCGCAACCGACGACGGCGGACTGACGCCCGGGAAGGACTGGGGCAGGGTGAGCCGGTTGCCGTCGAAGTCGGCCGTGACGTCGCGGATCACCAACCATCCCGGACCCACACGCTACCCGCGCTCACGCTCTGTTGTCCGGGGTGGTCGCGGCGGCGTCGACCGCGCGTGTGGTCGACGCCCCGCAATCCCGCGGGCGGTCGCGCCGGGCGCTCGAACGCGGGTCAGGGAATCGGGGAGAGGACCTCCCCGCCGCCGCCACCCGCACACCGGCAGTGTCGGCGCCGGCGACAACCGGAACGCCGTATAGGAAGAATCCGACCCACGGCCGAAGAAGGGCTCCCTCGGCTACATGGACGGCGCAGTCGCCTCCGGCCGCGACGCCGCAGCCACAATCGCCGAACTGCCGGCCCGCACAGTTCGGTAGCCCCACCCCCGACCACATCCTCGGGTGCCGCAACAGCGCCCCGCCGTGACCGAGCACGGCCCCAATCCGCGGCCACCACGAGCGTCCAACCGCGTATCGGCGCAGTTCGCTCACGTCTCGTCGGTGGAGGGTTCCCCGCTCTTCATGCCGCGCGCTGCGGAACCCCTATCGCCATGCCCATGGACGGCTTCTCCCGGTGGTCGCGGATGCGGCAGTCGGGAAGGGCGAGTTTCGGGTTCGTCCCCGACTCCCGATCACGTCTCGCCGATCCGGTCCGGCGGGTTTGCGAGGGTTTACCTGTTCCGTCGTGCGGACACTCGGGTGTTCGTCCGTGGGCGCTTTCGTCCTGCGGTTTCACGCGAGGAGCGACGAACATGACAAGCAGGTGCGGGCGTGCTGCGGGAGCGATTTCGATCGCCGCGGTCCTGGTCCTGACCGCGGCGGCCTGCGGTGACGACGACGACGGGGGCAGCGACACGTCGACGCCCAGCGCGATCGCCTCCGCGCTCGAATCCGCGGGCAAGGAAGCCAAGGACGCCGTCGCGTCGGCGAGCGCGTCCGCGGCGTCCAAGCTGGACGAGATCAAGGACGGCGTGGACGCCAAGGCGGACGCGAGCGTCGGCCCGACCGCTGTCGACGGGGACCGCACCACGGCCGAGGTGACCGTCAGCAACGGGACCGACAAGAGCGCCGACTACACGCTCAGCGTCGATTTCCGCGACGACGCCGGCAACATCCTGGACGTCGTCGTCGTCGATGTCGACGAGGTCGGCGCCGGCAAGCAGGCCAAGACCACCGCCCGCAGCCACCGCACACTCTCGGGCCCCACCAAGGCCGACATCGGCCGTGCGATCCGACACTGACCACGCCGGGCACGGCAGAGCCCGGACCGCACGGCCGGTTCCGGGCCGACACACCGGTCGGGGCTGCTCAAGCCTCACGCGGCCGATCAGCGCAGGACACCCGCCGCGACGGTGCGGCCCCACCGTGGTCGACGGCCGCCGGGACAACGCCGCACAGCCGATGCCGTAGAGGGTGGTGCCGAGGCTCTCCGAAACACGGTCGAGTCGGCCCGACACGACACGGCTCGGCCGGGTCGAGGCCGGCAACCTCGTGCCGGGTCGCGGCCGCCACAAGGCAATTCATGGTGTCGTGTCCGAGCCGAGCCGTCACGCGTCGCCGTTGACGGCGAACAGGCCGGAAAAGCAGCGCCTTCTTCCAGGCCGGCCTCCGAGGAGTGGGTCCTCGTGTCGGTGCCGGACAGCGGCTGACGCTCGGATGGCGGAGCTAGGGGGTACGTAGGGTGACCAGACCGGATTCGTAGGCGAGGACGACGAGTTGGGCGCGGTCGCGGGCGTGGAGCTTGCTCATGGCCCGGTTGATGTGGGTCTTCGCGGTCATCGGGCTGATCACCATGCGGGCGGCGATCTCGTCGTTGGACAGGCCCTGCGCAACCAGGGCGACCGCCTCGCGTTCGCGGTTCGTCAGCTCCTCCAAGCCTGTGACGGCGCCGGGGTGACGTGGCTGGGCGACGTATCGGTCGATCAGCTTGCGGGTGATGGAGGGGGCGAGCAGGGCGTCGCCGCGCGCGGCCACCCGTACGGCGTGCAGGAAGTCCTCCGGCACGATGTCCTTGACGAGGAACCCCGCGGCGCCCGCGCGCAACGCGTCGAACACGTATTCGTCGAAGCCGTAGTTGGTCAGGATGACCACGTGCACCCCGGCCAGCGCCGGGTCCGCCGCGATGCGCCGCGTCGTCTCGATGCCGTCGAGGACCGGCATCCGGATGTCGACGAGCGCGACGTCGGGCAGGTGCCGGCGGGCGAGTTCCAGGCCCGTCCGCCCGTCGGCGGCCTCGGCCACCACCTCGATGTCGTCCTCGATGTCCAAAAGCGCGCGGAATCCGCTGCGCAGCAGCGGCTGATCGTCGACCAGCAGGACGCGGATCACGGCGTGCGCTCCACCGGGAGTTCGGCCTGGACGGTGAAGCCGCCCTCGCGGCGGGGTTCGGCGCGCAACCGGCCGCCCAGGGCGGTGACCCGTTCGCGCATCCCGAGCAGTCCGACGCCGGGTTGCGGCGGGCTGTGCGGAGTGGCGGCGCCGTCGTCCTCGACGCGGATGGCCAGGATGTCGGGGCGGTAGTCGATGCGGACCGACGCGGACGCGGCGGCGGCGTGCCGGGCGACGTTGGTCAGCGACTCCTGGACGATCCGGTACGCGGTCCGTTCAACCGCTGCCGGCACAACCTGCCGTCGGCCCTCGATCGTCAGCGTCGCGTCCAGGCCGCGACTGCGGGCCCGGTCCACCAGGTCCGGGACGTGGTCGAGCCCGGGCGGCGGGGCCTTCGCGTCATCGCGCAGCGCCTCCAGGGTGGACCGCAGGTCCCGACTCGCCTCACGGCCGGCCTCCCTGATGGCCAGCAGCGCCTGTGGGACC
This sequence comes from Embleya sp. NPDC050154, assembly GCF_044460165.1. Taxonomy (NCBI): domain Bacteria; kingdom Bacillati; phylum Actinomycetota; class Actinomycetes; order Kitasatosporales; family Streptomycetaceae; genus Embleya; species Embleya sp. NPDC050154. Next base: position 186,246 of record NZ_JBITJP010000004.1, on the reverse strand, counting down.
TCCTCACCGCGCTTGCGGGCCAGGTGGACGGCGACCTCGGCCTGCACCTTGATCACCGAGATCTGGTGGGTGAGCGAGTCGTGCAGCTCCCGCGCGATGTGCAGCCGCTCCTCGTCGGCGCGGCGCCGCGCGGTCTCCTCCCGGGTGCGCTCGGCCTCGTCGGCGCGCCGTTCGGCCTGCCGCAGCGCCTCACCCGCGGCTCCGGCGGCGATCAGCCAGGCGATCTCCAAGGCGCCACGGGCCTGCGCGTACGCCGCGCCCACCTCGCGTAGATCCACCAGCGCCGCGAGCGGGAGGACGGCCAGCAGGACTACGGACGCCGCCACCGCGACCGTGCGGTGCCCCGCCCGCACCGCGGCGTACACCGCGAACAGGTAGGCGACGACCGGCACATCGAACCCGGCCGCCTGATAACCCAGCGCGCACAGCCCGGTGACGGCCAGCACCGCGACCGGGGCCCGCCGCCCGGCGGCCAAAGCCAGGCCCCCGGCCACCAGCAACACGTAGCCGAGCAGGTCGAGCGGAGCGGCGGAGCGCTCCGCGGACAACCCGGTGGCCAGCAGCGCCCCCGCCACACCGACGGCGACCGCCCCGTCCCTGACCCCCGCCGCGACAACGAACCGCCCTGTGCCCATGCGCGCACCCTAGCCCGGCGTGGCGGGCGGACGGATCCCGCTCGCGGATGAGCGGCCCGCTACCGCAGCCGCGGTAGCGGCACGGCGTTTGCGGCGTGCACGGTAGTCGGCTGCGGCCCCGGTGGCAGCGCGAAGTGTCCGCGCCCGGCGGACGACCGGAAGCGGGGCGAGCGGACAAGCTCGGGCGGTACCCAGTCGTCAGACGAGGTCGTCAGACGAGGTCGTCAGACAAGGTCGTCAGACAAGGTCGTCAGACAAGGTCGTCAGACAAGGTCGTCAGACGTCAGAGAACGTCGTCAGAGATAGAAGGAGCACCCATGTCCGTCGGATCCGTGCTTGCCGCACCGGCAGCCGCCTACGTCTCCGCCCAGCCCGCCGCCGCCGGTGTCACCGACATGGGCGCGGGGCGCATCGGAGCGATCACCGCCGCGCTGCTGGGGCTGACCGCCGTAGCCGTCGGCGCACTGGCACTGGCCCGCGCCACCGGCCGCACCCGCGCCGGCCGCATCGGCCACGGCCGCGGCGGTGCCGTGGCCGTGGCAGCAGGACTCGCCGCCCTCGCCCTCGGCGGACTGGTCGCGGCCACCGCCGACGGCGGCCTCGGCAGCGGCAACGGACTGGGCGGCGCTTACGTGGCCCTGATCGTGGGTCTCACCGGCACCACCCTGGGCGCCCTCTCCCTCGCCCGCTCCCGCCGCACCCACCCGAGCGTCTGACCCACCCTCCAACCGCGCGTGTTCGCAGTTGTTCGCGGTTCTCCCGGTGGGGCCGCCGGCGAAGGTCGACGTTGCCGAGCGAGAGCCCGCCGAAGGCCGAAGTGCGCGGGTGCGCGGGTGCGCGGGTGCGCGGGTGCGCGGGTGCGCGGGTGCGCGGGTGCGCGGGTGCGCAGCAGAATCCGGTCCTCGGACAACGCACAACAACCCGCACGCGGCACTGTGGTCAGGTGCGGTGCCGCGTGCGGGGTTCTGTGGCAGTGCGACCCGTGGGGCGGCGGCTTGGGCGGTGCCGGCCTCAGGGAACGGTGAGGATGATCTTTCCGTGGGCCTGGTGGGAGCGGAGCCGTTCGGCGGTGGAGAATCGGCGCGGGTCAGGGTGGCGAGTCGACGGTCACCGGGTGTAGCTGCGGATGCGGTAGCGCAGCCCGGACGTCGAGCACTGCCAGCCCTTGTCCTCGGCAACTGTCCACGTCGGGTCCGGTGTCGGGGCGTAGGTGTCGCCGTCCACCGTCGATTCGACTTCGGTCACCGAAAGCATCGTGGCGTATGCCAAGGCGGCACGATAGATCTCCCCGCCGCCGATCACCCATGCGGCACCAGGGACGCCCGGTTCCGACGATTCGGCTGCGAGTTCCAGAGCTTCGGTGATGGACCCGGCACGTTCCGCGCCTTCGGCCGCCCATCGTGGATTGCGAGTCACCACGATGTTGCGCCTGCCGGGCAGCGGCCGGAATCGCGAAGGCAGCGAATCCCACGTCTTGCGCCCCATCACCACTGGATGGCCCAGGGTGGTTGCCTTGAAATGGGCCAAGTCCTCGGGCAGTCGCCACGGAATCGCGTTGTCCGCGCCGATGACGCCGTCGAGGGTCTGCGCCCAGATGAGCCCGACGTTCACACCGCTACCGGGGCTTTGATGGCCTGGTGGTGCCGGTAGTCGAGCACCTCCACATCGGCGTAGGCGTAGTCGAAGAGCGAGTCGGCTCGGCGCAGGCGCAACTCGGGAAACTCGAACGGGGTGCGGGAGAGCTGCTCGGTCACCTGCTCGACGTGGTTGTCGTAGATGTGGCAGTCGCCGCCGGTCCAGATGAAGTCGCCGGGCTCGAGGCCGGCCTGCTGCGCCACCATGTGCGTGAGCAGGGCATAGCCGGCGATGTTGAAAGGGACACCGAGGAACATGTCCGCGCTGCGCTGGTACAGCTGGCAGGAGAGCTTGCCGTCGGCAACGTAGAACTGGAAGAGGGCGTGACACGGCGCGAGTGCCATATTGGTCAGCTCGGCGACGTTCCAGGCGGAGACGATCATCCGGCGGGAGTCCGGGTCGCGGCGCAGAGTGTCGAGAACATCGCTGATCTGGTCGATGTGCCTGCCGTCCGGGGTGGGCCAGGAGCGCCACTGTGCGCCGTACACCGGACCGAGGTCGCCGTTCGCGTCGGCCCATTCGTCCCAGATGGTGACCCCGTGCTCACGCAGCCAGCCGACGTTGGAGTCGCCGCGCAGGAACCACAGGAGCTCGTACACGATGGACCTGAGATGCACCTTTTTGGTGGTGACCAGCGGGAACCCCCGCGAGAGGTCGTAGCGTAGTTGGTGCCCGAAGACACTTCGAGTCCCGGTGCCCGTCCGGTCGGCTTTGGCCGTCCCGGAGGTGAGCACCAACCGCAACAGGTCTTCGTACTGGGTGTCCGCCACGGCCGTCGAGTCTACCGGCTTGCCACAGCCGCACTCGACGGCCGTGCCTCCCCCGCACGCCGCGACGCACCGGACACCGGCGGCCCGATCCGGTCAGCGGCTGACGGCTCGGAGTGCGGCGTGGCCGGCGGCGGTGCAGATGGCGGAACGCTGTCCACATGCGCGCCGAACACGTGTCTGGCGGCCGTGGCGTCCGGGGCTCGGTGAGCACGCTGAAGGTTTCCGCCCGCCGCTGTCGCAGCTCCAGTTCGATCCGCACCGTCGTGCCGCCGGCGTTCATGTCCTCGCGCAGCGCGGTGGCATCGCGGGAGAAGACGACACCCGCCGGCGGCAGTTCGGCATCCTCGGGAGCGTCGAATGTCAGGCCGATCGGGATGTCGGCCTGATCGCGGTGGAACGGGCCAGGCAGCGGCGCCGGAGGGGGTCGGGGTGGTCGACGAAGGAGGTGCGACCGTGCAGGACGGTGGTGTTGTCCAGCACGAGGAGGTCTCCGCGGCGTAGGGGTAGGCGCAGGAACAGGCTCTCGTCGCCGAGTACTTCGTCGACGGCGTCGGGGGCTTCGATCTGGGCCGGTGTCAGTGGCTCGCCGGCCGCGTGCGATCCCACAGGTACGGTCGTTCGGCGGTGAACCGTTCTTTCACCAACGCTCCCTGCGTTTCGAGTACGGCCTCTCCCCCGCGAACACACGAACCGGAGCGGGGCCGACGCCACATCGACATCGGTGACGGTTCCTCGCCCGATGAGCACGTAGCGGCTTGGGTCGGTGCGCGCTGCCGGGGCGGCCGGCGCCGTCCCGGCGCGGCGACATGTTCCCCCGCGATCAGGACGTGCGGGCTCGGGCTCCCGCGTGGACCCGCTCGGCCTCGGCCTTGATCGCCACCAAATGGGCGGGGGCCAGCTGGTCCAGCGCCCGGTTCAGCAGACCGCCGAGGTCTCGGGCCGCGGAAAGTTCGGCGACCGGCGCTGCTGGGGCGGCCGGTTCGAAGTCGTGGGTGATGGTGAGCTCCGTCGTGGTGTCCGACGTGGACACCGCCCGCCATTGCCCGGCCATCCGCTTCATCATGGGCGCGGTCTCCACCTGGCGGTAGTCGATGACGCGGCCCACTTCGTCGATGTCGCGCCGCGAGACCCACGACTGGCTGCGGCCGCCGATGTCCCCGGTGAGGGCGACGATCTGATGCGTGGGCGAACTCTCGGTGACCCGCGCGGCACTGGTCGAGGGGAACAGGCGGACCCATCCCTCCACGTCCAGCAGGACTTTCCACACGTCCGTGATCGGGGCGCCGATGGTGACGGTGTGCTCGAGGTGGCGCATGGCGGTCCCTTCGAAGCGATCGCCGGGCGATCGCGCGGCCTGCGAGGTGTGCGCTCCCGCGATCGACGTGCCGGCCGACGCGTCGGCGGGAACGCGAGGTGGTGTGGCGCGACCAATTTCGCGTACGACCCACCTTTGAGCAAAAACACGGTTGGGCCATTCGGGAGTCCGCCAAGCGCCCACGGGCCGGCGACCCCGCCACCGAGCCTGGTATCGGGAAGGCCGGAGCCCGGCTTTACGTGCCGACGGTCGGGGTGCCCGCGTCGATGCCGAGCATTTTGGCGGAGAGCACCACTTCGTCCATGGCGCTGGTCGCCACGATGTGGCCCTCGGTCGCGAGGATCCGGTCGAAGTTGGCGAGGTATTCGCCCGGAGTCGCGCCGCCGGGATCGGCGGAGAGGTAGCCCGACGCCACTCCCAGGAAGACCCGCGCGGCGCGGCCCGCGCCCACGCTGAACGTCTCGCCGGTGCACGGGGCGTTCTCGTCCGCGAGCACCGCGACGAACGGCGCGACGTATTCGGCCTTGAAGAAATGTTCGAGGAGGGCCCGCAGTCCGTCGTCGGGGATCTCGGCGGTCAGCCGGGTGTACGCGGTCGGCATGATCGCGTTGACCTTGATCCCATGGGCCGCGCCGTCCTGCGCGAGGGCTCGGGTCAGACCGAGGACGCCGGCCTTGGCCGAGATGTAGTGGCTGGTGTGGGGGATGCCCAGCACCGATGTGGAGGACGAGTTGATGACGCGTCCGTACCTCTGCGCCCGCATGACCGGCCACGCGGCGCGGATCATCTCGACGGTGCCCCAGTAGTGCACGTCGACCATGCGGCGGAACTCGGCGTCGGGGATGGCGTCGATCTCCCCACCGCCGGAGATGCCCGCGTTGTTGACCAGGATGTCGACGCGACCCCAGGTCTCGACCGCGGCACCGATGACGCCCGCCGCGTCGGTGCTGATGTCGCGCGTGTCCGCGCGCGCGGCGCCGCCCGCCGCGCGGATCTCGGCGACCACCTGCTCGGCCGCGCCGAGTTCGCCCGCCCCGGCCGGATCGTCGGCGGGCGGCTCGCCGTGGCTGCCGCCGCCGAGGTCGTTGACCAGGACGCGGGCGCCGAGTCGGGCGAGTTCCAGGGCGTAGCCGCGGCCGAGCCCACCTCCGGCGCCGGTGACCACCGCGACGCGGTTCTCGAAGGTCATACCGTCTCTTCCTTTGTCGGCGGGCCTGCCGGTGGGTCGGTGTGCGGTTGCGCCGGGTGGCGCGACGGCTCAGTGGACCGTGAGGCCGCCGTCGATGCTGACGATCTGGCCGGTCATGAAGCTGCCCGCGTCGGAGGCGAGCAGCAGGGCCAGGCCGGTCATCTCCTCGGGGTCGGCCATACGCTTGAGCGGGGCCGCTTTGGTCATGCGTTCCTGCATGTCGGGTGTCGTCTTGAGGACCATGTCGGTCTTGACGGTGCCGGGCGCCATCGCGTTGACGCGGATGTTGTGGACGGCGAGTTCACCGGCCATCGTGCGGGTGAAGGCCACCAGCGCGGACTTGCCCGCCGCGTACAGGCCCTTGCCTTCGGCGCGCGTGAACACGGCTGCGCTCACCACGTTGACGACCGACGCGCGGCCACTGGCGATCAGGTGCGGGAGCGCGTACTGGACCAGGAAGACCGGGCCGCGCAGGTTGACCGCGAACGACTTGTCCCAGGCTTCGGGGGTGATGTGCCCGACGGGCTGGGCGAGTTCGTTGGCGGCGTTGTTGACGACGATGTCGAGGCGCCCGAAGCGCGCCACGGTGGCGTCGACGAGGGCCTCCAGCTGGTCGAGTTCGCCCAGGTGGGTGGCGACGGCGAGGGCCTGCCCGCCGGCCGCCTCGATCTCCTCGGCCACGGCCTTGCAGGCGTCGGCCTTGCGGCTGGCGATCACGACCGCGGCGCCGGCGCGGGCGTAGGCATGGGCGATGGCGCGGCCGATGCCGCGGCTGCCGCCGGTCACGATGGCCACGCGGCCGGTGAGGTCGAATCGGTCGGTCACGAGGTCACCTGTTCGTCGGTCGGTTCGGAGTCGGTGCGGGGTGCGGCGTCGAGGCCGGCCCGGGCGGCGGCGTCGCGCCAGCGTGCGGCGAACCGCTCGAGGAGCTCACCCAATTGCTCGCGTTCGGCGGGGTCCCAGTCGCGGACCGCCCAGGCGATGTCGGCGAGCCATGTGCCCCGCACCCGGGCGCGCAGGAGCAGACCTGCCTCGGTGACGCGGACCAGGCTGGCCCTGCGGTCGTCGGGGTCCGGATCACGCGCGACCAGTCCGGCGACCTCGAGCGGCCGGACCTGGCGGCTGGCCGTGGACTGGTCGACGCCGAGGCGTACCCCCAGTTCGCTGACGCCGAGGGGGCCTTCGCGTTCGAGGACGGACAGGATCGACAGGCCGGACGGGTGCAACTCGACGCCGGCGACCGCCAGCAGCCGGTTGCGGTAACCCGGCAGCCGCGCCATGTCGGCCACCTGGCCGACGAACGCTTCGATCCGGCGCACGGCCCATTCGTCTGACATGGCGTCACCTTTGCATGCATCAATACATGGATACAAGACCTTCGCGAGCAGCGTTTGTCGGGGCGGTGGGGCGTGAAGCCGGTGTCGCTGTGGCACCCGGCGCTGCCGACTCCCGATGTTCGAAGTCGGGGTACACGGCGAAGCAGCCGGCGCGCGGCAGACTCCGACGCCCCCGTGTCATCGGCGGGCGACAGCGGATGCCCCTGTCGGTCCGTCTCGGATCCCATCGAACGCGTGGGTGCGCCGCCCGACGCGCGGCCGAACGCGGTGCAGCGCCCCCTACCGGGCCGCGAACCCGGGAACCTCCGGCCGACCGAACACGCCCGCGCCCCGGAGCGCCCTGGTGGAGGCGATTGTCCACGGCCCTCCGGCAGGCCGCGGATTCTCCGGCGGAGCCGTGCTCGTCCAACGGGTCGTGTCACCGATGGCACGGCAGGTTTCGTGGGTGCTCGGTGACGAGTACGGGCCGCCGTCCGCTCGCGGGTCCCGCGCGCCGCACGGTCACCGTCTCCCGACTGCTTGCGAGTCGTGGGCGGCCACCCGGAACCCCGCGGGTGTGCTTCGCACACCGGCCACCGGCGCCAGGACGGGGCGCCGGGCCCGCTCGGGAGCGACGCCCGGCCCCTCCTCACCCGTCCGAGGGGAAGCCTGCCGTCAGGAGGGCCGACAGTTGCCCGGCTGCGTCTTCCTGGAGGAGGTGGCCAGCCTCCTCGATCCAGTGCAGCTCGGCGTGCGGGATGCGCGCGTGCAGCCACTCGGCGTACTCCGGAGGAAGGATGCGGTCCTCGCGGCCCCAGATGATGCGCACGGGAAGCGAGATCCCGCCCAGCAGGTCTTCGTACGCCGCGGTATCCGCCTGCCTGATCTGGCTGTACTGGCGGTAGAACGCGGCCTGCCCCGCGGCCCCCCGCCACGGTGCGAGAAACGCGTCGAGGACTCCCGGTCGGAAGCCGACGTGTGTGGCGTGCCTCATGTGGGCGGCGACGAGCGCTTCGTGAGCGTAGTCTGGAAGCTCGCGGAAGACGTCCGCGTGCTCGAGGATGAGCCGGAAGAGCCCTCGCTCCCACTCACCGCCGGTCACCGCGTCGAAGAGGGTCAGGTCCCGGTAGTCCCTCTCCTCCAGCAGCAACGTCCGCAGTGCCACCGCCCCGCCGATGTCGTGGGCGACGACGCTGGGACGGGACAGCTCCCAGTGGTCGAGAAGCCGGGCGAAGTTCCTCGCGTGAGCCGCCAGGCTGAGGTCCTGGCCCTCGCGCTGGTCCGACCGGCCGAAGCCGAGATGGTCGAAGACATAGACCGCGCGGGTACGCGCGAGCGCCGGAGCGATGTCCCGCCACAGAACGGAGGAGTACGGGGTGCCGTGCACCAACACGACCGGGTCCCCGCTGCCGAGAACCCTCCACCGCACCACCCCCTCGGGCGTCTCGAACTCCTCGACCGGTGTCCAGCTCATCCTCGGCCTCCTCTTTTGCGCATGATCGGCACGTTTCTCCCGGCTCATGCCCGATTCCACCCCGGGCATGAGGCCCAGTGCCTCTCGAAATGATCAACAACACCGTCCATGGTTCCTGGCGCCTCCCGACCCGAAGCCTCCCTTCAGGACGAAGACTTCGGATCAGCACCAAGACTTCGCAGGCGCGGGCAGGTCAGGGTCGGCCGGCAGGTGCTCGGTGGTGTTCGCCTTCGCCGGCAGGGGCGATGCCACCGGCCAGGGCGAACAGTTCCCCGACGATCGGTGCGTCGACTCCGGTCACCGGGAAACAGACACCGCGATGTCGAACGCGGGTCCCGGCACGCAACAGCAGGTTCAACCCGGAGCAGTCGCGGAACCGGATCCGGCCGAGGTCGACCACGATCCGATGGCCCCGGTCGGGGCGCCGACGCGGCCCCGGCCACGCTCAGCGCTTCGTGTCGCGTGGCAGCAGCCACCACGCCACGGCCGCGGTCACGGCCAGGAGCACCGCCTCGGCCAGCACGCCCGTACGCATGCCGGACAACGAGAAGCCACTGCCGTCGGACCTTGTGGCCAGCGACCCGAACAGGGCCACCGCCAGCGCGCCGCCGGTCTGCCGCAGCGCGTTCAGCAGCCCGGACGCCGCTCCGACACGCTCGCCGGGCACGCTGTCCATGAGTTGGGCGGTGAACGCCGGGACGGAGAGGGCACCGCCGATGCCCATCGGAACCAGCAGGACGATCACGAGCCAGATCGGCGTGTGCGCGTCGAGCAGCAGCATGGCCAGCATCGCGCCCGCCATGATGAGCTGCCCGGCCGCGATGACCGGCCGCCGCCCGATGCGTTCCGCCAGACGCGGCGACACCAGGTTGGTGGAGGTGATGACCGCCGCCATCGGCACGAACATCAGGCCGGCCTCGGTGCCCGACATGCCGCGCAGCTCCTGGTAGTACAGGCCGAGCAGGAAGATCCCGCCGTAGAACGCCGCGTTGATCACGAAACCGACGGTGAGTGGGATGACCACCAAACGCTGCCGCAGCATCTCCAGCGGGACCATCGGCGCGCGGTGCCACCGCTCGGCGAGGTGGAAGCCCACACCGCCCGCGACCGCGATCGCCAGGGCACTGAGCACTCCCGGCTGTGTCCAGCCCGCGTGGCCGCCCTCGATGACCGCGTACGCGACCCCCGCCAGCGCCACTATCGCGGTCGCCTGGCCCATCAGGTCGAGCGGCGCCGGCCGCTTCGGGGACGGCGCGATGCGAGTCAGCAGGACCAGAATCAGCACCCCGATCGGCAGGTTGAGCAGGAACACCGCCCGCCAGCCCGGGCCTTCCGTCAGCACCCCGCCCAGCACCGGGCCGGCGGCCATCGCCACCGAGCCGCCCACGGTCCACAACGCGATCGCGCGGGCCCGTTGCCGGGGCTCGTCATAGGTTTGCCGGATCAACGCGAGCGATGCCGGGATCACGATCGCCGCCGCGGCGCCCTGCGCGACGCGCGCCCCGATGAGCGTGCCGATTCCGGGAGCCAGCGCGCAGGCGAGCGACGCCAGGGTGAACAGCGTCACGCCCCAGGCGTAGGCACGTCGCGCACCGGTCCGGTCGGCGAGCGCGCCCGCCGACAACATCAGGGCCGCGAGCATGAGCGTGTACGCGTCGACGACCCACTGCAGGCCGGTCATCCCGCTGTGCAGTGACGAGCGGATCGACGGCAGCGCGATGTTCACCGCGGACACGTCGATCGAGATCACGGTGAATCCGAGCAGCGCGGCGACCAACGCGAATGGCGACGGCCGCTGCTCCGCGCCGACGTCGGACGAGGCGCGGGCGGACCTCGCGGCGGACGGGTCGGCCGTCGGCTCGGCGCGGGTGTGCTGGTCACCGGTGTCGGTGAGCGTGCTGGTCGACATGCGCGGGGCCTCCGTCGGTGGTGCCGTGGGACTGGATCGTGCGGGCGGTCCGGCCTCCGGGTCCGCGGCCCGGTGTCGCGCACCCCCTGGGATCCCCGAAGACGGGCCGCCCGCAACGAGCACAACTCTCCCGGCCCCGGGCGAACCGTGGCAGGACGCGTTTCACCGGGGCGGGGCGTTCCGGGGTGTGACACGGCCCCCCACCTCCGAACGCCACCTGAGACAATGGTTCGATGGCTGAGGTCACCGAGCTGGGCAGGTACTTGCGGGCGAGGCGTGCACTCGTGCGCCCCCAGGATGTCGGGCTGCCCGCGGGCAATGGGCTGCGGCGCACCCCCGGCCTGCGCCGTGAGGAGTTGGCGACGCTGTCCGGCGTGAGCGTCGACTACTACACACGGCTCGAACGCGGGCGCGAGAGCAACCCGTCGCCGGCCGTCATCGACGCCGTGGCCCGCGCCCTCGGGTTGTGCGGCGACGCGCACGCGCGCCTCCACGAACTGGCCGACCTCGCGGCGGGCCGGGCCACCGATACCCCGGGGGCCACGGACCGCACGGTACGTGATTCGGTACTGCGCGTGCTGGAGGCGGTGCGCCCGCTCCCGGCGTACGTCGTCAACCGGTTCAACTACGTGTTGGCCGCGAATCCGCCCGGGCGGCGCCTCACCCCCGGACTGTGGGACCTCCCCCCGGAGCAGCGCAACATCACGCGCTACCTTTTCCTGCACCCCACCGGCCGAACGCTGTACCAGCCGTGGGAGGAGACCGTCGCGGCGTCCGTCGCGCACTTGCGCGCGGTGGCCGGCGCCGACCCCGACTCGCCGCAACTCGCCGCCCTGGTCGGCGAGCTCCTGCTCAAGTCGACGGATTTCGCACGGCTTTGGGAACGCTACGAGGTCTTCGAGCGCGGCGGTGGCCGCAAGACGTTCGATCATCCCAAGGTCGGCCTCATGACCTTGACCTTCGAGGTGATGCAGTTGTCGCGCACCGGCGGACTGCGGATGGTCGTCTACAACGCCGAGCCGGGCACGGCGGACGAGGCGGCGATGCTGCGCCTCGAATCGGCATCCGGTACCCGTACGCCGGAGGCTCCTGCGTCCGACGCCGCATCGTCCGACACCTCGCCGTCCGACGCCTCCACTTCGGACGCCTCCGTGTCGTCCTGCGCGAACGCGTAGGTCGCGGCACCGGCGCCGCCGAGAAGTACCGGTGTTCGACGGCGCGGCGACGGGCGCGGCGTGGAACCCGGTTCCGCGCGGGCCGGTTCGGCCGAGTGCGACGGGATGCGCCGGACGACGTCGTTCACCGTTTCCGCCGCGCACGCGACTGCGCACCGTCGGCCGCGGCGGTGACCAGTCCGTGCCACAGCAGGCGTCCGGGGTGCCGCCAGTTCGGGAACGCCGACCGGAAACGGGCTCCGGCCGGCGCACCGGGCACTGCGATCTCGTGTCAGCTCAGATGCCGCGCGAAGAACCTCGGCGAGCTGTCTACTTCGAACGACGGCACATCCCCGTGCCTGCCGGGGTTGGCGTGCAGCGTCTTCTCGGCCGAGGCCAGGGCGTCGAACAACGCCAGGCTCTGGTCCTGCGGCGGCCGCTCGACACGCCAAGGTGCCGGTCCCGCCCGCCGACCGGGGCACCCGGAGGTTCGTCGCCGACGCCTGCGAGCAGCGGTTCCTCTGCGCCGCCGAGCCTGACTGGGACGACGTCGCCGCCGCGCATCGGCACCTCGGCCTCGGCCGTCGTCTCCTCCCGTTGGTTCGGCGGAACCGCGTGTGCACGGCCGGATGGCGGTCGAACGTTCAGCGGACAGTCGGCCGGAGCACCCAAGCCTCGCGGATCATTCGGCGAGGGTCGGGGCAGCGCGGGACCAGCGGTGCTCGTCGAGTTCGCGGGCGATGAAGCGGGCGAGGTCGGTGCGCGTCACCTTCCGGCCGCCCTTGGGGTTGCTCGCGTCGAGGACGCGGTAGTTGCCGGTGGGGGGTTCGTCCTGCAACCGGGCGGGGCGAACGAAGGTCCAGTCGACGGCACTTCGGCGGACGATCGTTTCCATCAACCGCATGTCGTCGTACAGCTCCCGAACCAGCGGTGTGACGAGATTGCGGTACCACCAGGGGAAGTTGGGGTCGCGGTGGTGGACTCCGCCCGAGGTGACCGCGATCAGCCGGGGTACGCCGGCGCCTTCCATCGCGGACACCAGGGTCCGCGCCGCATCGGAGTAGAGCCGGTGTGCGTGCCGCCCCGGCGGTCCGATCGCGGAGACCACGACGTCGTGGCCCTCGACGGCGGAGCGTACGCCGGCGGCGTCGCGCACGTCGGCCCGCACGACGTTCGACTTCCCCGTGCCGGGCGAGTCCTCCGCGGTCGGGGGTTGCCACCGGGCCGGCTCGCGCACCGCGGCGGTGACGTCGTGGCCCAGGCGCAGGGCCTCCCGGACGACGAGCTGCCCGGTACGGCCGTTGGCTCCGAAGACGATGACGTTGCTCATGACGGGGCTCCTCACATGGTCGATGGTCTGATGCGGGTCACTCGTCGGGTGCACGAATGCACGGGTCCACGAGTGCATAGGTGCACGGGTCTGCGGGTCTGCGGGTCTGCGGGTGGGCGGTCCGCGGGTGTGCGGGCCACGGGTCCACAAGTGCGACCGAACTACCGGCCGGCCCGACACAACCCGGGGCGCGGCCCGGTCGGTCCTTCGGCTACGAGGCACGGCCGCGGTCACGGTCGCGGTCACGGTCACGGTCACGGTCACGCGGCAGCAGGAGCACCAGGGCAGCGCCGACCAGGCAGGTCGCGGTGACCACGAGTGCGCCGATGACCAGGCCGTCCGCTCCCGGGTCGGGCGCACCGGGGTCGTGGGCGGCGAAGTACACGGTGCCCAGCACCGCGACGCCCAGGGCCGTGGAGAGTTGTTGGAGTGCGTTGAGGGCGCCCGACGCACTGCCCGTCTCGGCGGGTTCGGCTGCCGCCAGGATCGATTGGACCAAGGTGCCCGACACCAGTCCCACGCCCGAACCCACGACCAGGGTGGGTATCGACAGCGCCCAGGCCGGAGATCCCGACGCGGCCACCGCGGCCAGGCCGAGCGTGCCGAGCGCCTCGACCCCCAGCCCCACGTGCAGGAGCGAGCGGCCGAGCCGGACGGCCGCCGCCGGGGCGACGAGTGAGGCGAGCCCGATGCCCACGGCGAGCGGAGACAGGGAGAGCGCGGTCTCCCACGCGGACCGGCCGAGAGCGAGTTGGAGGTGGAGGGAGAGGACGAGCAGCAGTCCGCCGAGGCCGGTGAAGAATGCGGCGGTGACCGCGAGGCCGCCGACGAACGCGGGTTTGCGCAGCAGGCTCGGCACCAGGACCGGCGAGCGGCTGGTGCCTTGACGTCGACCAAAGGCGATGAAGGCCACGATGCCAACGGCGATCTCCGCGAACGTCCACCACGGCCAACCCGCCTCCCGGCCCTGGATCAGCGGGTGGACCACGAGCGCGGACCCCATGGCGACCAGGAGGGCACCCGGCGGGTCGATCCGCACGAGCGGGTCCCCCGGGTCGGCCGGCATCCACCGCAGTGCCCCGACCACGGTCAGCACGCCGAGCGGAAGGTTGATCAGGAAGATCAGCCGCCAGTCGAGTCCGGCCGGGTCGAGGGCGATGAGCCCGCCCGCGAGGACGGGGCCGCCGACGCCCGCGAGCGCCATCACCGGTCCGAACGTCGCGAACGCGCGGCCGCGTTCGCGTTCGTCGAACGCCGCGCTCAGGACGCCGAATCCCTGCGGGATCATCAACGCGCCGAGCGCACCCTGCGCCACCCGAGCCGCGACCAGCACGGCCGGCGAAGGCGCCGTCGCACACACCGCGGAGGCCACCGTGAACCCGGCGGCGCCCAGGACGAACAGCCGCCGCCGACCCCACCGATCACCCAGCCGGCCGCCGACGATCAGCAGGACGCCGAAGGCGAGCGTGTACCCGGCGGTGAGCCACTGCATCATCGCCGCGCCGCCGCCCAGCCCGGCGCGGACCGATGGGGCTGCCACGTTCATCACGGTCGCGTCCAGCAGGTCCAGGGCTTGGGCGAGCAGCACCACCGCCAGGATCCGCCACCGATGCGGATGGGCCGTAAGCGGTGCCGCACGGGCAAGCGACGTCGAAGCGGGAACGGTCACGAGAGGTCTTCCCATCAGTCTTAACAAACACTGTTCGTCAAGCACTGTGCCTTAACGAACAGCATTCGTCAAGATAGGATGGCGCCATGCCGCAAGCCCGCTCCCGCTCTCGTCCCTCGAAATCCATGCTCGGCCTGGACGCCGTTCTGGCGGCCACCATGGCGCTGGTCGACGAGCTGGGCTGCGAAGCGGTGAGCCTGCGGCGCGTTGCCCAGGCCCTCGAGACCGGCCCCGCCTCGCTCTACGTCTATGTCCGCGATCGGCAGGAGTTGATGGCGCTCGTCCTCGACCACGCGGTGGCCGACGTGGTCGTGCCCGACGAGGGCGCCGGGGACTGGCGTACCCGCCTCGAACTGCTCGTCGGGCGCATCGTCGCCGCCCTGGCCGGCCACAACGACATCGCCTCCGTCGGCCTGCGGGACGCCCTCCCCGGCCCGCACGGCCTGCGCCTGACCGAGGAGACGGCGCGCCTGCTCCGCGCGGGCGGACTCGACGACGACGCCTGCTCCTGGGCCATCGACCTGCTCGGCCAGTACATCTACTCGACCGCCCTGGAGCACGCCGGCGACCCACAACCCCGGCGGGCCCCCACACAACCCTCGTCCAACGCCGACTCGACCGGGCCCGAGACGTTCACCACCCGACTCGACGCCACCTTCCGGGCATTGCCCGCCGAGCGTTATCCCACGCTGCGAGCCCTGGCGCCCAGGCTCACCGGCGGCGACCCGAACGCCAGGGCCGCATGGAAACTTCGCGTGATCATCGACGGCCTCCTCGCCCAACCCCCTCGCCGGCCCACAGCCCACCAAGACGACACCGCCGCACCCACGCCGACCTGACCGAGCGCCATTCGCACACCCAACTCCCCTTTCGACGGCACCACTTGCGGTGTACGCCGGACGAGCGCCGCGGTGCGGCCCCGAGCGGAGAAGGGATGGGCACTCCCATACGAACCGGCCTGCGCCGTACGGCGCCGCCACTCCGTCGACGTCGCGGCCCGGATCACGGCCCGAGCCGAGGACCGCCGCCCTCATGCGAGGGCGGCGGCCTGCGGCGTCGCACCGGTCAGCCAACCTGCCCGGTGGGCTTGGAGGCCAGGACGTCGGTGCGGCGGCCGAGAATGAAGGCGGGCACGTGCTCCAACACCTCGTCGATCGCGGCGCAACAACATCCCGACCTTCGCGGTCTACTCCGGTACGAAGGCATACGTCACGCACCTGTCCCGGTACCTGCGAGCCGATTTGCCGACCTCGTCGGCGAACTGGCCCTGAAATCAGGCGAGTTCTTCATTTGGTGGAACGACCACCGCGACCGGCGCCGCACTCACGGCGCCAAGTCCTACCACCGCCCCCTCGTCGGAGACCTCCACTTCTCCTACGAGTCCTTCCCCGCGCCCGGCGAAAGCGACCAGACCCTGTGGGTCTACAACGTCGACCCCGGCTCCGAAACCGCCCCTTCCCTCCCACTCCTCGGCAACTGGACGGCACCACAGCGGGACACGCTCCCCCGACCCGATCCGACCATCGCACCCGAGGCAACCCCGTAACGATGTCGCCGGACGGCACCGAACCGGAGTTCCGAACCGACCGGGCGTCGGCCCGTCAGTCCTCGCCCGCAGGCGCCTCACGCAGGTCCCGTCCGGTGGCCGCGAAGGCGAACCACATCTCCTCGTACCGGACGCCGTCGTGCGCCAGTTCGTCGGGAACGCGCACGGTGCCGCGCCGGTCGCGCGTCGCCGGCCGCACCGTGAGCGGGAACGCCCGCGCCTCGTCCGCCTCCCCGGGGTGCGCGCTCAGCACCCGAAACTCCCACGTCTGGGGACCGGCCGACGTCGGATCCGGCTCGTCGCGACACAGGATGTAGTGCTCGTGTCGGTGGTGGACGCGCGAGCGAGCCCGTATCGCCACGGGCCTTTCCGCGCCGGGCAGTTCGCTGCGGATGCGGCCGATCGCACGCCACGGCGCCTCGGGCCGGTGCAACCCGAGCCCGTCCGCGGCCAGTTCGCGGCGCAGCTCGGCGTACAGCGGTGCGATCGCGGTGAGCCCGTCGACGGCGTGTACGACGTCGCTGTCGCTGTCGCACCACATCATGCTGTGCTCCCAGCGCGCGATGCGCTCGCGCACCCACGGCTTCAGCACCGCGTCGATCCCGACGCCGAGCCGATCGCCGCGCTCCGCCCACTCCACGGCGAACAGCGCCCCGTCATACGCCTTGCGGAAGTCCTCGAGCAGCCCCATCGCATCCCCCTGCACGGTCCCAACCGTCGTAACCATGGCCGACGGTACGCGAACGCGCCCGGCCCGGGGCGACCCCGGCCGTGCGTCGCGCCGTCGGATCGTCAGACCTGTGTGGCGGTGCCGTCCTCCGCGACCCTGATCCGGGCCACGTAATCGGTCCCGCAATGGGGCCCGTTGGGATGGGTGGCCTCGGGGACCAGCGTGAGTCGTGCGGGTGGCGGGGAGTCACCCGAGACGGTCGTCACCCGCACCGAGGCTTCGACGGGCCGTGCCGTCAGGGACAAGAACATGGTCGCGGACCAGGAGGGCACCGGCGCGCGTGTCGGGTCCGGGGAGCGGGTCTCCTCCTCGCATTCCCCGTCGCGACACAGCTCCACGGACAGCGTTTCCACCCGCTTGAGCAAGTCGGGCGCGAGGTCGACGGTCAGCGGGATGGACCCCACCAGCGTGCAGGTGGGCGCGGGATCCGACCCGGAACACGCGACGAGCGCCGCCGTCAGGCCCAGCGCGCCGACCAACCGAAACCCGCCATGAGCCGCCATCACACATCCCCCAAGTCCCCGAAGCCCGCCGAGAATTTCGCCGACCGACACGTCCGCCGGGCGCAGCCTCCCGTACGGCCACCGCCCCGGCACGCGAGGGCCCGATCCCCCATCGCGCCGACCGTGGGATCTCGTCCGGATCGACACCGCCGGGCTATGACGTCCATCGGTCGCAGATGGTTCCATCACTGGGCCCCGTTCCGGCAGGCGGTTTCCGGGCCGTTGGCGGATGCCGCGAGCCGGTCAGGGTCGCTGCTCGCACTCGTCCACGACCCCGGCGTCCTGCGCGAACCGGTCCGCCGGGCCGGCGCCGACCGCGTCCTCCTCGGCTCCGACTTCCCCTTCGACATGGGCACCGACGACCCCCTGGCCGCCCTGCGCGCCGCGGACCTGCCGGACCGCGACTTCCACGCCATCCGCGCCCACAACGCCGCCGCACTGCTCGCCCCGGCCCGCGTCCGAGACCCGAGGAGGCCCGCATGTCCCGCCTGCTGACCCATCTGCGCGCGGTCGCGGTTCCCCGGCACGCGCCAGGCCGGGGCGCGGGACAACGAGGCGGCGCTGATGTTCATGGCGCGGCCGCGGCACGTGGGGTTCACCCTCGACTCCGACACGCCGTACTCCGGCGGGATCCTGGACCTGCGCGAGAGCGGCCCGACGCTGATCGAGCCGCCGCCCGGGCCGCTGGTCGGATCGGTCGGGGTCACCATCACCCGCACGCGCCTTGCTTCCGCCGGTGGGCCGAGGGCGTCGACCGGAAGAACGCCTTCGCGTAGACGCCGACCTGGGGGTGGGGCGCGGGACGAGGCCCTGCACGGTCGCGTGGTCGGCTCGGCGCGCGGGGTCCGGTGACCGGCCGGCAGGGCGCGAAAACCCTGGACGCAGCGACGATCAAGATGCAAACATATGCCTAATGACACATATTCATGCAACGCATGAGGAGGGCGCGGCGTTGACGTGGCCCACCGGCTTCCGGGCGTACACCGGTCATGGCGGGCTGCGCGATCGGGGGGACGACATCTCGATCGTGGCGTCGGACCGGCCGGCCGTCAGCGCGGCGATGTTCACCCGGAGCCGCTTCGCGGGGCCGGCCGTGCTGCTCAGCCGCGCGCACGCCGCCGGGCAACACCTCCGGGCTCTCTGCACGTTGGCGAAGAACGCGAACGTCGCCACCGGGCGCCAGGGCGAGGAGAACGCCGCCGAGGTCGTCCACCGGGTCGCCGGGATTCTCGACATCCCGGAGAACGAAGTGCTCATCGGCTCCACCGGGGTCATCGGACGCCCGCTGCCGATGGACACCATCCGCACCCACCTCGACGAGACCGCGCAGCGCGGTCCGGCGGCCTTCGAGGCGGGACCGCTGGAGGTGGCTCGCGCGATGATGACCACCGACACGCGGCCGAAGACGGCCGTACGGACCGTCGGTCCGGCCCGCATCGTCGGTGTGGCCAAGGGCGTCGGCATGCTGGAACCCGACATGGCCACCATGCTCGCCTACCTGTTCACCGACGCGGCCCTTTCCCCGGCCGATCTGGACACCGCGCTTCGCGGTGCCGTGGAGAAGACCTTCAACTGTCTGAGCGTGGACACCGACACCTCCACCTCCGACACCGTGGCCGTGATCGCCAACGGCGCGGCCGGCCCGGTCGACTTCGCGGCGTTCTCCCTCGCACTCGCCGACCTGTGTCTGGACCTGACCACGCAACTGGCGGGCGACGGCGAAGGCGCGACCAAGCTTCTGCGCGTCACCGTCGGCCGGGCCGGGGACTACGAGCAGGCCAAGCGCGTCGCGAAGACCGTGGTGAACTCGCCCCTGGTCAAGACCGCGGTCCACGGAGCCGACCCGAACTGGGGCAGGGTCGTCATGGCCATCGGCAAGAACACCGACGACACGGACATCGACCCGAACAAGGTGACCGTGCGGTTCGGCGCGATCGAGGTCTACCCCAGGGAGCCCGAACCGGACACCCTCGACCAACTCGTCGACATCATGGGGCGGGACGAGGTCGACATCACCATCACCCTCGGCCTCGGTGACGCCACCGCCACCGTCTACGGCTGCGACCTCTCCGAGGGCTACATCCGCGTCAACGCGGACTACACCTCATGACGGCCGCCGATCGCGGACAAGCGGCCCCTGGCGATGGCCGCCACCCAC
The DNA here is from genome assembly GCF_044460165.1 of Embleya sp. NPDC050154. Classification (NCBI taxonomy): domain Bacteria; kingdom Bacillati; phylum Actinomycetota; class Actinomycetes; order Kitasatosporales; family Streptomycetaceae; genus Embleya; species Embleya sp. NPDC050154. The sequence goes on along the minus strand of NZ_JBITJP010000004.1, from coordinate 166,913 downwards.
GGTTCCACCGAACGGCGGACCGACCTGTTCGACCGCCGGCACGACAGTCTCCGCCACCGCGAAACCGCTCCCGGTCCGAGCTCAAGCCAACGGCTCGGTGCGTCGAGATCTCACCACGGACGACCTGCTCGCGGTAGCCGCGGGCCTGTGCATCGCGGGAGGCGGCGCCGACCAGGGCCGCCGCCTGCTGCACCTCGCACGCCGAGGCATCCAAGAACCGGCGAACACAACCGAGATCCTCTGCCCCACTGCCCGCAGGGCGGCACGACCGGACCGGACCGACACCCCTCGGCGCACCCCCGCACACGGGGACGCTCAATCCTGCTCCACGCCCTCGCCGCGGCTGGGCGATGACTTTTGTACAAGACCGACGGCCGGTGGCCCACTCATCATCGCCGCATGAGTGAGTACGACGTCGAGCACAGTTCACACGGCATGCACGTGATCCGCGACGGCCCGCGGCAGGCGCCGCCGGTGTTGCTCATCCACGGATCGGGGGCCGCAAGCGCCTCGTGGCGCCCCTTGGTCCCGGCGCTCGCCGCCCACCACCACGTCATCCGGGTCGACCTCCCCGGATGCGGCCGGTCCCCGTCCGCGACGTCCTACCGGGTCCCCGTACAGGCGGGCAGGATCGCGGCGCTGCTCGACGACCTCCAACTGGGCTCCGTCACCGTGGTCGGGCACTCCAGCGGCGGCTACGCGGCCACCGCGCTCGCGGAGCAGCGCCCCGACCTGGTGGGCTCGCTCGCACTGATCAGCACCGGACCGAGTCTCGACGCGCTGCTTCCGCAACCGGTCGTCCTACGGGTCCTGCTGGGCCCGCCGTTCGGGCCGCTCCTGTGGTCGCGACGTTCGGACGCCATGATCCGCAAGGGGATCAACGCGACGGCCGCCCGCCCCGTGGACATCCCGGACGGTGTGGTCGCCGAGCTGCGAGGCACCACGTACGGCGCCTTCAGGGCCGTGATGCGCGAGAACACCACGTACGTCGCCGAGCGGAGCGTGCCCGAGCGTCTCGCCTCCCTCGGGGTTCCCGTGCTGGTGGTCTTCGGCGCCGCCGATCCCCGCTGGGATCCGGCCTCGGCGCGCCGGTACGAGACGGTGCCGGGCGCGCGGGTCGAACTCCTGCCGGACGTGGGGCACATACCCCTGTGGGAGGCGTCCGAGAGGACCGCGCAGCTGCTGCTGGAGTTCGCGGCACGAGGCACCGGCACCCCGCCGGTGCGGCCCCGACAGTCTTGAGCTCGGCGCGTCGGCGGAACTCGGCAGGATGATCGACGACATCGCCTGGCCGGATGCATCGCCGACCCGGCCGGGGCCGGGCATCGGGAGGCCACGACACTCTCCCGATGCCCGAAGGTGCCGAACGCTCGGACTCGGCGCGATTGGTCAGCGCGGGTTCACCGGTGCCTGCAACTCCGTCACCCAGTCGTCACGGTTGTCCGGGCACTCGAGGTTGACCTCGCGGGGGTATGCGGTCGACCGGTAGCCGTTGGCGTCGATCCAGCGGGCGAGGGTCTGCGCGGTGGGGAGCACGGCGTCCATCGAACCGTGGTGCACGATGGTCGCGGCCTGGTCGAGGGATGGCAGGTCCAGGACGCGGAAGGCGCCGTCCTGGAGAGGAGCGGAGACCTGAACGGCGGCGTGGACGCTGATTCTGCCGCCGCCCTCCGGGGCGTCCTCGTAGTAGGCGACACCGGGGCCCGTGACGGCTATGCCCGCCGAGCCCAGGTACCGGAACAGCTCTTCGTAGAGCGGCCCGACGACCGGCCCGATGTCCTCGGGCTCGAAACTCGCGGCGGTCGCGGTCAGCTCCGCCACCCGGACGGTGGGAACGCTCTTGATGACAACGTCGTTCGTGGGCATGTGCCCCTCGCTCTCGATCGCTCGGAGCCTCGCCTCGACGTGGACCAGCCGTGCTCCTGCGGCAGCCATGGCGGCCTCCAGTTCGGCCCGCCGCAACCGCAGCATGCCGCGCAGTTCCTCGACGCCGACCTTCTCGTCCACGATGCCCCGGACCTGCTGGAGGGTGAATCCGAGGTCCTTGAGCGCGATGATCCGGTTGAGGCGGGCGAGTTGACCGGCGGTGTAGTGGCGATAGCCGCTGGCAGGGTCGACGTGAGCCGGGCGCAGCAGGCCGGTCGCGTCGTAGTGACGCAGCATCCGGACCGAGACGCGGCCGTGCCGGGCGAAGTCTCCGATGGTGAACATGATGTCTCCAAGCCGACCGCCTGACACGGTGTGAGGGTCAAGAAGCTACCCCGCGGCCGAGGGACGGCGAGAACGCGGGGAGCTTCATCGACGCGGCTCCGTGAAGTCACCGACAGGGGAGCCGGCGCTGTCCATCACGGTGCAGCCGGAGTTCGAGGCGGTCGAGGTGGCGCGGACGTGCGGCAGGACCGTGTGGAAGCCGTTGGCGAAAGAGATCAAGATGGCAACCCACCGTGACTGATCGGTAGCGCATACGGGTACACGCTCCTCGTCCGGCGACCGGGAGCGCGTCCGGTACAGGTGCGGCCCGGCCGTGTTTCCACGCGCAGGGAGAACGCCTTGACCTTCGCATCCGACCACCAATCGCCCACGCCCACACCGACGCCGGGACATCGCCAACCCCCCGTGCCCACCGGCTACTTCGAGACTCGGGCGGCCCCACCCGGCGAGCCCCCGCGATTCGCTGCGCCGCCGACCCACCCCGGCGAGCCGGCGCTCGCGCGACCCGCCGGCACACCGGACGAACCGTATGGCGAGCACCTCACGCGCCCGACACCGGACGACCGCGTCGAGGCAAACTCCGACAACCCGGCCGAGACATTGCTGCGTTTGGCGACCACCCATCGCACCGTCCCCGAGGTCGCACGGATGATCGCGATCCTGAAGGACTGCTCCGGATTGGCCGCCGACGACGCCCTGCGCGAAGCCGCGCTGACACGACCGGTGAGCGAACTCGTGCTCCTGGCGAACCTGCTGAGCAATCCCACCCACGCCAGACAAGGCCGGCGCCCCGCCGAGCAACCCGACCCACGCGATGCGCGCATGCCGGTCGGCCCGACGCACACCGGCGCGTACCCACCCCCACCGCCGGCGTTCATCGCCGAGAAGTCACCGGTGGGAGCGCCGTCGAGGGTCGCGGAAAAGGGGGCGGGGGCTGGTCTGCGGTGGGCCACCGCGGTGGGCCTGGCGGTATCCGGGCTGGCGCTGGGCAGCGCGATTCCCGCGAGTGTCCGCACGCCCCCGTACGCAGCGGGGTGGTTCGCGCTGCTGGGCCTGACAACCCTGTTCCTCGCCGGGATCACGGCCGTACGCGCCGGTCGCGGCATGCGCCTGGCGGCGTTGGCGGCGGGGTGCGCGACGATCGCCACCGCGCTCGTACCGCCGCTGCTCGCCGACTCGGGTGCGGCGTTCGAGGCGTGGGGTCCCGTCGCCCTGGGCGCGGGCACACTCACCGCGTTGTGCGCCGCCGCGTTCCTCACCCGATCCACCGCGCCGCCCGACCCCGGTGACCCGCACCGGGAGATCGACTTCGAGCCCTGGGAGGCCACGATGCTCGAGCACCGCCCGGCGAGCACCACCCGCATGTTCGGCTGAACCCGAACCCTGGCCGACCGGTCGTTCGACACCCATTTCACCACCATTGAGAACCGGAACCGGAACCGGAACCGGCACCGGGCGCGGAGCCGGGGCTGGGACCGGACGGCGCGAACCGGCCGAGATCAGCCGTCCGTCGGCTTGACGATGGCCATCCCGGCCGCCGGGAGGTGGCACCGCCCCGGGGGGATCCGTGGGTTCGGGTTCGGCGGTACGCGGGAGCGGGCCGCGTGGTGGCGCGGCGCTGTCGGAGCCACCCCTGGGCGGTGGGGCGAGTCACGATGTCACCCACGTCGACGCCGTCCGGCTCGGCAAGACCGACCCTCGGCCGCGCCGCCGGACGCGCGAACCGAACCCGGGCCGTGCCTGACGCATGCCGCGTGATGTCGACGGCTCACCGCGAGCGCTGTCGGACGATCTCGATTCGATCCCGGCAGCGCGGGTAGCTCTGACTCCCGCGACCGGTTCGGAGGCACCCGACCCTCGGCACGCGGCCGTGGGGGTTCCGCCGGTTCGAGCCCGGTCGGCACCCGCGAACCCTGGTACCCGGAGGAAACATGGCAAAGCCCAAGTCCAAGCGCGCGAGCCACAAGCCCGACCCCGCCGGCGTGATCCCCGGCCGTCCCGGCAGCGAGCACGCCCCGCTGGAGGAGCCCACGCGGCCGCGCGAACCGCTCCCGCCGAAGCCTGATCAGAGCGGCCCGGACCCGGTGAGCCCGACCGGGCAGCCCACCGGCACCGACCAGGCGGCGGTGGCGCAGGGCGGCGCCTACCTGACCACCGCCCAGGGCTTGCGTCTGCCGGACACCGACCACTCGCTCAAGGCGGGACCGCGCGGGCCGGTCCTGCTCCAGGACCACCATCTGCGTGAGAAGATCACCCATTTCGACCACGAGCGCATCCCCGAGCGGGTCGTGCACGCCCGGGGCGCGGCGGCCCACGGTGTCTTCGTCGGCTACGGCAGCGCGGCGGGCGTGAGCAAGGCGGCGTTCCTCGGCAAGGACGTCGAGACGCCGGTGTTCGTGCGCTTCTCCACCGTGCTGGGATCGCGGGGATCGGCCGACACGGTGCGGGACACCCGCGGGTTCGCCACCAAGTTCTACACCGCCGAGGGCGTCTTCGACCTGGTCGGCAACAACATCCCGGTGTTCTTCATCCAGGACGCGATCAAGTTCCCGGACATCATCCACGCCGGGAAACCGCACCCCGACCGCGAGATCCCGCAGGCGCAGAGCGCGCACGACACCTTCTGGGACTTCGTCTCGCTGCACACCGAGGCCACCCACCACACCATCTGGAACATGTCGGACCGCGCGATTCCGCGCTCGTTCCGCACGATGGAGGGCTTCGGGATCCACACCTTCCGGCTCGTGGCCGCCGACGGCACCACCACACTGGTGAAGTTCCACTGGAAGCCGAAGGCGGGCGTGCACTCGCTGGTATGGGAGGAAGCACAGATCATCAGCGGCATGGACCCCGACTTCCACCGCCGCGACCTCGCCGACGCGATCGAGGCCGGGGCGTTCCCGCAGTGGGAACTGGGCATCCAAACCTTCCCGGACACCGCCGACCAGACCTTCGAGGGCATCGACCTCCTCGACCCCACCAAGATCGTTCCCGAGGAACTCGCCCCCGTACAGCCGATCGGCCTGCTCACGCTCAACGCCAACCCGAGCAATTACTTCGCCGAGACCGAACAGGTCGCCTTCCACCCCGGCCACCTGGTCCCCGGCATCGACATCACCGACGACCCACTGCTGGCGGGCCGACTGTTCTCCTACCTCGACACGCAGATCAGCCGACTCGGCGGCCCCAACTTCGCGCAGATCCCCATCAACCGCCCACACGCGCCGGTCAACGACATGCTCCGGGACGGCCTGCACCAGGACGCCGTGCACAGCGGCGTGGCCCCCTACCGACCGAACTCGCTCGATGGCGGCTGCCCCTTCACCGCCGGGGCCGACCACGGCGGGTACGTCGAGGTACCGGTCCCCCTCCCGCCCGCGGCCAAGGTGCGCGAGGCCCCGGCCTCCTTCGCGGACCACACGAGCCAACCCCGACTGTTCTGGCTCAGCCTGACCCCCATCGAGCGCGAACACGTCATCGCCGCCTACACGTTCGAACTCGGCAAGTGCCACGAACAGGCGATCAAGGAACGCACCCTGCGGGTCCTGGCCGACATCGACCCGTTGTTGTGCGCACGCGTCGCCGAGGGCCTGGGGCTGCCGGCGCCCTCGCCCGCGGCCCCCCTGGCCTCGGTCGAACCGAGCCCCGCGCTGTCCCAGATCGGCGGGACGTGGCCGGTCACCGGCCGCGTGATCGGCATCGTCGCCGACCCCGCAGCCGACTTGGACGCCGTTCGCGAGGTGCGACGGGCGGTGTTCGACGCGGGCATGGTGCCGCTGGTCATCGCGCCCACCGGCGGCATGCTCGGGGCGGACGGCGACGCACCCGTCCCCGTGCAACGCACCTTCGCCACCGCGCGCTCGATCGAGTTCGACGCGATCCTGCTCGCCGGCTCACCGGCGCCGGGCAAGGACGCGTACGCGGCACGGGACGCCAAGGCAGGCAACGGGACGTCGCTGTCCGCCACCGATCCGCGGATCCTGCTCATGCTCGCCGAGGCATACCGCCACGCCAAGGCCATCGGTGGTTGGGCCGACAGCGAGGACTGCCTGGTCGCAGCCGGCATCCCGACCAACGCCCCCGGCGTGGTCGTCGCCGAGAACGCGTCCGCCGTGCTGTCCGAAATCACCGGCCTCCTCGGCACCCACCGGGTATGGGACCGCTTCCCCGCAGCGGACGCCGACACCGTCTGAGCCCCACCCAAACCCCCCTTCCCCGACGCGGGCCGATGGCGACGCGTCGGGGAAGCGGGGAAGGGACCTCGCTCGAAGCGCTGGTGACGTGCCCGGAGGGGCGGCCGCCTCGGCCGCGATCGGAGGCCCGCCCCCAGTCCCTCGCGGTCACAGCTCGCGCAGTGCCGCCAGGAGGTTGTCCCGCGCCCAGTCCAGGAACGCGTGCTGGGTCTCGCCACCGATCTGGATCAGCGCAACCTCGGTGAACCCGGCCTCTACGAATGGGCGAACCGCGTCCACGAACGCGTCCACGTCGTCACCGCAAGGGATCGACTCGGCGACGTCCTCCGGTCGCACGAACTGTGTCGCGCCCGCGAATCCTGCGGTGCCCGGAAGCTCGGAGTTGACCTTCCAGCCGCCCCCGAACCAGCGGAACTGCTCGTGTGCCCGCGCGATGGCGACACTCCGGTCGGGGTCGTAGCTCACCGGCAACTGGCCCACCCGGGGCTTCCCCGTGCCGCCGTGTCGGTCGAACTCGGTCAACAGCCCGCCCTCGGGCTCGGTCGCGATGACCAGGTCCGCCAGCCGACCCGCCAGGGCACAGCTCTGCCGTCCGGAGACCGCGATGCCGATCGGCGGCGGCCGATCCGGCAGGTCCCACAATTTGGCGGACTCGACGTCGAAGTGGGTGCCGTGATGGTCGACGTACCCGCCCGCGAACAGCGCCCGGATGATCTCCACCGCCTCGCCGAGCATCTCCTGGCGCACGTCCGCCGCCGGCCAGCCGCCGCCGACCACGTGCTCGTTCAGGTTCTCCCCGGAGCCGAGTCCGAGCCGGAACCGGCCGTCCGACAACAACTGCACGGTCGCGGCCTTCTGCGCCACCACCGCCGGGTGGTAGCGCATCGTCGGACAGGTCACGTACGTCATCAGCGGGATCCGCGAGGTGGCCTGCGCCGCCGCGCCCAGCACGCTCCACGCGTACGGCGCGTGGCCCTGCGCGTCCAACCACGGAAAGTAGTGGTCCGAGGTCACCGAGAAGTCGAACCCGGCCTCCTCCGCGTGCACCACGTGCGCGACCAGATCCTTGGGCCCGGCCTGCTCGGTCATCATCGTGTAGCCGATCTTCACCATGGAACCCGGGTGCCCGGACAAGCCGGTGGAAAACCGGACCATCGACACCGACAGCCGGCGCCCCGCTCGGGCCTTCGCGGGCGCATCCGTCTCCGCGTGCCCGCCAGGGACTGCGTCGTGACCGCACCCGGCGGCGCGGCGCCCCGACGCCGGCGGGTCAGCTCGTCGTCAGCCGTGGTGTGCGCGGCGGTGCGGTGCGGCGGTTTCCGGTGGCCTCGAAGGCCGCCGCGACGGCGAGCAGGGCGTTGTCGTCGTAGGCACGGCCCGCGAAGGTCAGCCCGACCGGCATGCCGATGTCGGCCATGGTGCCCATCGGCACGGTGACGGTCGGGATGCCCAGGTGTCGGGGCACCAGATTGCCGTTCGCGACCCACACGCCGTTGCGCCAGCCGAGGTCGGCGGACGCCTCGGAGACGTCCATATCCGCCGGGCCCACGTCGGCGACGGCGGGGAACACCACCGCGTCCAGGCCCAGTTCGTCCATCCACAGCTCCAGGTCCACCCTGCGCGTCTCCTCGAGCCCGCGCAGCCCCTGCTCGAGGTGTGGCATCTCGGTGATCGACGCGTACGGACGCTCGCGCACGAACCGCGGATAGTCGCCGATCGTGTCGTCGAAACCGGCGTAGCGGTCCGGCAGTTCGCCGGAACGCCTGGGCCAGATCCGGTCGCCGTCGACGTCGGCCAGGCCGGCGAACGCCGGGTCGCCGTTCGCCCGCAGGAAGTCGTCCCACGCCCAGGCCGACAGGTCCTCGATCTCGACCGTGAGGAAGTCACGTCCGACCAGGCCCCGGGTCGGCAGGGAAGGCGCGCCCGGGCGGTCGGCCTCGTAGTTCGACACCACGGGGAAGTCGACCTCGACCACCTCGACGCCCGCTGTCTCCAGGTCGCGGCGGGCGGCCTCCCACAGGGCGATCACCGAGGCGCGCGTCTCGATGCGCTGTCCGGTCTGGCCGCCGATGCCCCCGTCCGGGTTCGTCCCGGCGTCGGGGTCGGCATTGATGTACATCTTCGGCACGCCGACGCGCTTGCCGGCGAGCGAGGCCCGTGCCGTCGTCGCGTCCGCGGGGGCCAGCGCCGGGTACGAGGCCGGGCGTACCTGTGACGGCGCGGGCAGCGGCACCCATGGCTGGGATCGCCAGAGGTCGCCGCGGGTGTCCGGGTCGTCGGCGACGATGACGTCGAGCAGCTCGAACAGGTCGGCCATGGTGCGGGTGTGCGGCACCACGACGTCCATGGTCGGCACCAGCGGCCAGTTCCCGCGCACCGAGATCACGCCGCGGCTGGGCGTGTACGCGCACAGCGCGTTGTTCGAGGCGGGCGCCCGGCCCGACGACCAGGTCTCCTCGCCGAGGCCGAACGCGCCGAACGACGCCGCCGTCGCGGTGCCCGAGCCGTTGGACGAGCCGGAGCCGAAGGCGCTGGTCAGCCAGTCGGCGCTGTACGGGCTTTCGGCGCGCCCGTACACGCCACGCTGCATGCCGCCGTTCGCCATCGGCGGCATGTTGGTCAGGCCGATGAGCACCGCCCCGGCCGCGCGCAGCCGCTCGACGGCGAAGGCGTCCCGCTGGGCGACGAGGTGTTCGAACGCCGGTGAACCGGCCGCCGCCGTCAGGCCCTTCGCAAGGTAGCTGTCCTTGGCGGTGTACGGGATGCCGTCCAGCGGACCGAGCGTTTCGCCACGCGCGCGACGTGCGTCCGAGGCTTCGGCATCGGCGCGAGCGTCCGGGTTCATCACGACCATCGCGTTGAGCGCGGTGGCGGTGCCGGGCCGGTCGTAGGCCTCGATGCGCGCCAGATAGGCGTCGAGCAGCCCGACCGCGGTGACCTCGCCCTTCTCCAGCGCCGCGCGCAGGTCGGCGATGCTCGTCTCCACGACGTCGAATCCGCGCGTCATGCGGGGGTCCTCCTGGATGGTTCGGTCGAACGGGGCCACGGGCTCGGAACGGCGTCGCGGGGAACCGCCTCGAGTGGCGGGGCCTACGGGTCGATGCCACACCCCGAATCGCGCGGGCAGACCTCACGACAAGGTGTGCCGGATCGATCCGGCAGAACCGAATCTAGACTCTGCCGGATCGATCCGGCAAGTGCCCGTCCGGGTGATCTAGACTCCGTGGCTGTGACCGCCCGCATCGTGACCCTGCTCGACGTGGCCCGCGCCGCCGGAGTCTCCCGGAGTACCGCCTCGGACGCCCTCCAGGGCTCCGGGCGGGTGGCGGCGGCCACCCGCGCACGGGTCCGCGAGACGGCCGACGCCCTGGGCTACCGCCCCAACAGCGCGGCCCGCCACCTACGCCGCGCCGGCACCGGAGCCATCGGCCTGTACCTCCCCCGGACCGCGACCCGGCTCGACTACTACATGAACCTCGCCTTCGGGTCCGTCGCCCGGGCCCAGGAAGAAGGATTCGATCTGGTCCTGCTCGCCGGATCCGCGGGCACCGGAGGACCGGTCGCCTCGCGGGTCGACGGCCTGCTGCTCATCGACCCCGACACCGAGGACGAGACCGCGACCGAGATGCTCGCAGCCGGGGTCCCCGTCGTCACCGGCGAGCGGTTCCCCGGTCCCTCCGCCGCCCCCAGCGGCGCCGTGGTCTGCGACACCGCCGCCTCCCTCACCGCGCTGCTGGACCACCTGGCCGACCGCGGCGCCCGCCGCCCGGCCCTGCTGGCCCCCGGCGGCGAGTCCACCTGGGCCCGGGCTCTACGAACGACCGCCCGCACCTGGGGCAAGGCGCACCGCACCCCGGTCGCCGTGCGCCACGTCCCGTTCGCGGCCACTCCCGCCGACGCCGCCGACGCGGTGCGCGGCCTGCTCGAAACCAAACCGGCGGTCGACGCGGTGATCTGCGGCCCGGACGGCGCCGCCCCGGGCGTCCTCCACGGCGCCGCCGCCTTCGGCCGTACCGCCGGCCGGGACCTGCTGGTCGCGTCCTGCGTGGACGGCACCGCCACCCGCACCAGCAGCCCACCGATCACGGCGGTCGACCTCAGGCCCGCCGACTACGGACGCGCGTGCGCCGAACTGCTCTGCGACATCATGGCCGACCGCACTCCACCCGACACCGTTCGCCCGCACGACTGGGCTTTGCGTACCCGGGCCTCGACACAACCCGAGAGCTGAGATTCCACAACCCTCCGCCGGTATCGCCCGCCTGCTCCGCACCCCGACCCGTCGGGCCCGGCTGACGACGAGCTCGCTCACCCTCCCGGTTGCGGTCCACGGACGTGCGCTCCACGAGCAGCACGACCGCACACCTCGACGCCGAAGCCATCACGAACGCGCCCCGGCCACAAGGGAGCAGCGTCGTGGTCGTCTCCGTCCTCACTCGCTGCTTCCAGCAACAGCGGGATTCCTGAGGCCACTTCCTTTCTCATCGAAACCGCGCCGCGACAAGGTCATCTCGCGTGCGGCGGTCCGCGTGCCGGTGGTCCGCGTGCCGGCGCTTCGGCTCCCGACGCCATCGTCGGCCGCGCTCAATGTCCGTTCGCGCCGGCGGCCGGTCGGCCGAGGAACCAGTCCCGGGCCAGGTCGGCCACCGCGTCGAGGGTGCCCGGTTCCTCGAACAGGTGGCCGGCGCCGGGGACGACCTCGAGACGGCTCTCGCACCGGAGGAAGGTACGCGCACGGTTGTTGAGCTCCAGTACCACGTGGTCGTTGCCGCCGACGATGAGCAACGTCCGGGCCGTGACGGCGGGCAGATGTGCTTCCGCCAGATCGGGCCTGCCGCCCCGGGAGACGACCGCCCCCACGTCGTCACCGAGTTCGGCCGCCGCCCACAATGCGGCTGCGGCACCGGTGCTCGCCCCGAAGTACCCCACCGTCCGCCCTTTGCCTTCGGGTCGCTCCCGGAGCCCGCGTGTGACGTCGATCAGGCGCCGGGCCAACAATTCGATGTCGAAGACGTTCGACCGGCCGCGTGCCTCGCTCTCGGTGAGGAGATCGAACAACAACGTGCCCAGGCCGGCCCGGTTCAGCGCGGTCGCCACGAAGCGGTTGCGCGGGCTGTGTCGACTGCTGCCGCTGCCGTGCGCGAAGACGACGATCCGTTCCGCTCCCGCGGGCAGACTCAGGTGCCCCGGTAGCCGCGCGGTTTCGACCGGTAGGTCAATGTCGCTGTGCGTGGGCACGGATTCCGCGGAGCGCGTCGATCCGCTACCCGGTCTCGTCCCCGCCGTCCCCGCTTCCGCCGTCGGCGGCGGCTCCGACCGGCGAGCGACGGCCCGATCGAGACACTCGACGACCTCCTCGTCGGTGGTCTGGGAGAAGTTCGCGTAGAACTGCCCCACCGCCATGAATCCGACCGGGTTGTGCAGGCAGATCACCTCGTCGGCGTCCGGATCCGGCTCCTTCCCCCAGCCGGCCGGCGCCACCGGTACGGCGAGCACCACGCGCGCCGCGCCTCGATCTCGGACGGCGCGACAGGCCGCGCGGGCGGTGGATCCGGTCGCGATGCCGTCATCGACGACCACGACCGTTCGTCCGCCGAGTTCCACCGGTGGCCGCTCGCCCCGGTAGCGGCGGGCACGCCGTTCCAACAGCTCCCGTTCTCGCCGTTCGATCCCTTCCAACGCGGCGCGGGAAATGCCCGAGGCTCGCACGACGTGGTCGTTGAGGACGACGACCCCCTCTTCGGCGACGGCACCCATTCCCAGTTCCGGTTGGGAGGGAACGCCCAGTTTCCGCACCAGGCATACGTCCAGTGGAGCGCGGAGGGCATCGGCCACCTGGGCGGCCACCGGCATTCCGCCCCGGGCCAGGCCGAGCACGATCACGTCCTGGTTCGCCACGGGCAAGGGCGCCAGGTACTCGGCCAGTTTCCGTCCCGCGTCGACACGATCGGTGAAGAGCACGACTTCATCCCCTTCCGGGCACGACCCGGTCTCCTACCGGCCGCCCGGGACATCGACCGACCCCGTACGAGCGGGCAGCCGCACGAGCAGGCTGCGGTACGGGCGGCCACGGAATTCGGCCGCCACGCGCACCGATTCCCATCGGGCGACGACCCGCACCTCGGACGGATGGGCGGCATGGAACCGATTGTCGAATCCGTCTCCCTCGTCCCTTCGATTCTCCGACGTCCACTGCCGAAGCGCCTGCCGTCCGTTGCCCCACTCGACGTCTCCGGCACGACGTGAGGTGACCGAGGCCGCCGGGCGGTGCCGAACCGATCGGTTTGCCCGGATGCGGTCAGTTCGCCAGATCTTCGGTCGCGTCTCGCCCCGCCGCGGCGGCGCGGCGGAGGAACTCCGCGAAACGTTCGAGTTCCCCGCCTTCGTAGTCGGCGCAGATCTGCTCCACCGAGGTGTTCATGCCGGCGAAGAGCGCCAGGAGTTCGGCGTTGCGGTCACGCAGGGCCCGGATTCGGGAGCCTCGGCGGTCCGAGGGATCCGGCTCGCGGGACACCCAACCGGCGCGTTCGAGTCGGTCGAGCACCCCGGTCATCGTGGCGGCGTGCAGACCGGCTCGTCGCGCCAATGCGCTCGGGCTCAGCGGGCCGTGGGCGTTGACGATGTCGAGGCAGTCCAAGTCGACGTCGCGGAGCGTCAGATGCGCGCTGACCTGCCGGTTGAGCAGGGACAGTTGAAGGCTCAGCGCACGCAACCCCTCTTTGACGTCGACGGTTGCCCGTCGGCGGCGCGGGTCCGCGTCGCCCGCATCGCCATGTGCTACGGATTCCATAATGTACGACTCCCAAATCAATATGCTACGGTTCTCGTATATTACGTCACGCGAAAAACCCTGACCCGGGTGAGGAGACGCACGCATGTTCCTGGTGATCGGAGCGACCGGCATCGTCGGACGCGAAACGGTGAACCTGTTGCTGGAGTCCGGCCGGAAAGTGGCGGCGGTCACGCGCGACCCCGCCACTGCCGCACTGCCCGGCGGCGCGCATGTCGTTGCCGGCGACCCGTCCCGGCCCGACACGCTGACGTCGCTGCCCGACGTGGTCGAGGCGGTCCTGCTCAGCCCACGCGCCGCCGGCAGCGCGAGTTCCGAACTGCTGTCACTGGCCGCGGCACGAGGCGCACGGCGGGTGGTGGTGCTGTCGGCCGCGACCGTGGAGCACCCGGTCGGCCACCCACGCTTCATCGAGGAGTTCAAGCGGACCGAAGCCGCCGCACGGGAGTCCGGTCTGCCCTGGACGTTTCTACGGTGTGCCGACTTCGCCGCCAACGCCCTGGCCTGGGCGCCGCAGATTCGCGCAACCGGCGTCGTGCACGGCGCCCATGGCGGCGCGGCGACCTCCCCGATCCACCACCGCGACATCGCGGAGGTGGCGGTCGCGGCACTGATCGACCCCGCGCACGCCGGACGCGCCCACCTGCTCACCGGCCCGCAGTCGATCACGCAGTACGAAAAAGTCCGCCTCATCGGAGCGGCCGTCGACCGGACACTGGCCTTCCGGGAACTCGCCCCCGAGCAGGTCCGCCAGGCGATGCTCGCTCAGGGCCTCCCCGAGGACATCCCCGACCGGCTGCTCGGTTCACTGGCCGACTACGCCGACCGGCCCGGGCCGACCACGGGCACCGTGGAACGGCTCCTGGGCCGACCCGCGCTGACCTTCGCCACGTGGGCGGCCGACAACGCCGCGGCCTTTACGGCCCGGGCCGACTCCTCCGCGTCCGGCGGGGAGGGCCAAGCATGACCGAGACCCCGCTCGGCACGGTTGCAAGATGGGTGAGCCTGCTGTTCTCGGGTCTCTTCGCAGGCTTCCTCGTCGCGGTCCTCGTGCTCGAAATGTCGCTGCGCGGTGAAGACCGCCACGTGTACACCCAAGTGCGGCACGTGGAACTCGATTCGCTGGACAAGCTCGCGACCGCGACGCTGCTGCCGGCACTGATCGCGACAGCGTTTCTGGTCGCCGTCACGTTCAAAACCCGAGAACGCGCGTTCCGACTGCGGTCGACCGGACTCGCGCTGCTCCTCCTGATCGTCGCCGTGACGGTCGTGGTCAACATGCCCATCAACGCGGACCAACTCGACTGGGATGTACGGCAACCCCCTTCGGACTGGGCGAGCGTTCGTGACCAGTGGCAGATCGCCCACGCCATACGCACCGGCGCGGCCGTCATCGCGTTCGCGACTCTCATCGCCGCCTCGACGCGCACGGCGCGCGGCACCCGCGAGCCGGCCCGCGCATAGCTCCCGGGCCCGGTCCCAGCGGCAGCCGATCAAGGCGAACCGGCCGCCGCTTGGGCCGGGTTCCGTCGAGCTCCCGGTTTCGTGCGCACAGCCCGCAACGCGACGCGTCGGACGCCACCGAGGTGGCAACGGGCCGGCCAGGCAACGTCGGCATGGGGGACATGACGAAGGGGTTCCGGCTTCGGGAGGCGGACACCGCGAAGCCTTTCGGTAGGCTCTGTCGTCGCATGTCGATGGGTCTGCAACCGGAGGGAAGACACCATGACGACGCGAGCGACGTTGACGGACACGATGGCCTTGTCGACCGGCGACTGCGCAGTCTTCATGACTGTCGAGAGCGGAGAGTTCACCCGAGGGCAACGCGTCAAGGTGACTCGCGACGCATGTCTCCTGGGCGAAACGGTGATTCATTTCGGATTCGCCGCAGCGGCGGCGGACGAGGAAGGCAACCGTTCATCTCATGCCCTGATCAAGGGCATTGCCTGTGTTCGCGGTGACGTGATCGAAGGCTTGGAAGGGTGACGTGCCTCCAGGCAGCGAGGAACTCGGCTACCCGGAGGCCACGTTGGGCCTTTGATCCAGTCCGGTAGTCCCCGGCGCCGTAACCGATTCGACACAGCCGGGACAGGTTGACGGCGGTGCGACCGGACTTGCTCGGCGGGGTGGGACGGTGTGGCGACCGATGGACCACAGGCGCTCGCGGCCCCGGCCCACGACCGGCCCGACCGCGGAGAGCCGTTCGAGGCCGGTCAGTGGTGGAAGCCGCCGCGGTTCTCGTCGCTCGGGTGGCCGTCTTCGAGTTCCCTGATGGCCCGGCGCATGTCGTCGGCGAGCAGATCGATCTCGTCGCGGTCGACGCCGTGGCGCACGAGTACCCGCTGGATGACGGTCTCCTGGCGGTCGGGCGGCAGCGGGTAGGAGGGCACCTGCCAACCGCGCATCCGGAGCCGGTCGGTGAGGTCGTACAGACTCCACTCGCGCGTGTCGGAATCGGTCAGCGTGTAGGAGACGGCCGGCAGCGCTCCCACCCCGTCGTAGAGCAGGGTGAAGGGGCCCATGTCGGCGATCTGCCGGGCCAGGCCCTGGGCCGTGTGCGCACACGCCTCGTAGACCCGCCGATACCCCTCCCGGCCCAGGCGCAGGAACAGGAAGTACTGGGCGATGACCTGCCCGCCGGGGCGCGAGAAGTTCAGGGCGAGAGTCGGCATGTCGCCGCCGAGGTAGCTGACGTGGAAGACGAGGTCGGCGGGCAGGGCGGCGGTATCGCGCCACAGGGCCCAGCCGACACCGAGCGGGGCCATGCCGTACTTGTGGCCCGACGAGTTGATCGAGGCAACGCGCGGCACCCGGAAGTCCCACAGCAGGTCGGGATGCAGGAAGGGGGCGATGAACCCGCCGGAAGCCGCATCCACGTGCACGGGGATGTCGAGGCCGGTTCCCGCCTGGATCCGGTCGAGTTCGGCCGCGATCTCGGCGACCGGCTCGTATGTGCAGGTGTAGGTGACACCGAGGATCGCCACGACGCCGATGGTGTTCTCGTCGACGTAGTCGCGCAGTTGGTGCGGCTCGAGGCCGGTCGCTCCCGCCTCCACCGGGACTTGGCGCAGCTCGACGTCGAAGTAGCGGGCGAACTTCTCCCAGCACACCTGTACGGGCCCGCACACCAGGTTGGGCCGATCGGTCGGCAGGCCCGCCTCGCGCCGCCGGTTGCGCCACCGCCACTTCAGCGCGAGGCCGCAGAGCATGGCGGCCTCGCTGGAACCGGTGGTGGAGCAGCCCACGGCATTGTCGCCGCCGGCCGGCGCGTGCCACAGGTTCGCGAGGATGTTGACGCATCGCGACTCGATCTCCGCGGTCTGCGGGTACTCGTCCTTGTCGACGATGTTCTTGTCGAGGCACAGATCCATCAGGCGGCGCACCTCGTCGTCCGCCCAGGTGGTGCAGAACGTGGCGAGGTTCTGTGCGGCGTTGCCGTCCAAGAGCAGTTCGTTGCTCAGCACCTGGAAGACGATGTTCGGGGGCGTCGGGAGTTCAGGGATGGCTCGCTTGGACAAGGGGCGTTCGCTCAGCGGGGAGGCGAAGACGTCGTCGGCGGGGCTACCGACCTGTTCCCTGGCCTTGTGCAGAGCCATCAGAAAGCCTCTCATATCGCCGTATAAGCATCTCCTTCCGAACAATACGAGTGAACTCCGACGCCCGATAGCGGGCATACTCCGCCCGAGGTTCAGCGGTACGCGCCGCCCGGGATGTCGGACGCGGCACGGCCGACCGTCCTGCGTGGCTCACCGGTTGCTCCGTTGTGGGCCGGTACACAACGCCCAGATGATGGCGATGTCGATGGCGATCACGATGATCGACCACACCGGGTAGTGAGGCAGCCAGACGAAGTTCGCGAGCATGCTCAGCCCCGCCAGGAGTACCCCGAGGAAGCGGGCCCAGAGGGCATTCGTGAACAGGGCGAGGCCCGCGAGGAAGACGACGATGCCCAGGATCAGGTGGATCCAGCCCCAGCCGGTGGTGCTGTACGAGAAGGAGTAGTTGCGCGTCTCGACGATGACATCGTCTTTCGCGATGGCGGCGATTCCTTGGAAGACCGCCAGGACGCCGCCGATGGTCATCAGCACCGCGGCGAACGTGGTCCAACCCGACGAGTGAGTGGCTCGTTGTGTGTGCGTGGCCATGTCCAGGCCTCCCTATCGGGGCAACCCCTGGGGTGGATGTCCCCTCCTCCCACACTGACCCCTCCGGTGGGTCCCTGCGACTGGGATCACCCGGTTCCACCGGCAAACGGGTCCGTGCCGCGTATTCGTCCTCCGAGGGGCCGCGCCCGGTCCACGACCATGCCGGTCTCCCATGGCAATCGGCGCCGTGCGGATGCGGGCTCCCGGAGCGGGTACCGATGCGGGCGCCTGGGCACGTCACTCGCGGAGCGGTCCGAGGCGTGCCTCAAGGACCCTGCTCGCGCGGTGTCGATTCGGGCTGGACCAGAGGGTTGCCGGACCATGCCCCGAGGGTGACGGTGCCGATGGATGCGAGGCCGGCCGTGTTCGCCGCTTCGGCGATCTCGCTCGGATCGGCGTGGCCGGGCCGGCCCGTCTCCGGAGTGAGGACCCAGAGCACGCCCTCGTCGGCAAGGGGTGCCGACGCATCCGCGAGTTCGTCTGCCAGGTCGCCATCGCCTTCCCGCCACCACAGCAGGACGACGTCCACGACTGCGTCGGTTTCGTCGTCCACCATCTCGGTGCCGATCGTGTCCTCGATGTCGGCACGGATCTCGTCATCGGTGTCATCGTCCCAGCCCAACTCCCGGACCACCGCGGACGGAACGATGCCCATCCTCCGCGCGTAGTCCTGCGCACCCCCGGCAGCCACCATCACGGCCCCCTTCTCGAAACCCACGCCCTGGCACGACGATGCACACGTACGCAAAGCGGTTCTCAGTCTCATCGCCGGGGTGGCACCCGTTCAAGGCTCGACCCGAAAACATTCTGGCGGCAGGCCTGTTGACTGAAGGGGCGATCGTGGCCGCCGGGGCACCTCGGGCGCAGCACACCACAGCACATCGGCGCCGCAGCACCACACCGCACCGGTTCATCCCCTGCCGAGTACGAGGGTGGACCGGGGCGCTCGTGTCGCCGATGCTGGGCACGGCGCCGTCGGGCGCGTCGGCTGGTACCGGTGCGGCGGCGGAGGGACCGGTGCACCCGACCGCGAGGGCGCCGCGTGGCGAACATGCCGGCGACGACGTGCGGAACGGGGTGGCGGATGGTAATCGGGAGCGCGTCCGATCGGGGCGCCGCGGCGCTGGTCGCGTTGCGGTGGGGAGACCGGGCCTGGGCCGATGAGCTCATGGGGCGGTTGCGTGCCCCGCTCCTGGACGCGCTCGCCACGGCACCGATGCTGCCGCCGACGCTCGTCCGGGCCGCGGTGGCCGGCGAGGACGCCGAGGCGCTTGCGGCGCTGGGCAGGAACCAGACCCCGACGCCGGCTGCCGCATTGGCGATCGCGACGCTCGGCAGCCCGGCTCTGGGGGTGCGCCTGTACCTGGCCGAGTTTCCCTTCGGCTCCGACGTGCTCGGCCGGTTCGGCCCCGCCACACAGCCGGAGCCGGTCGGCGACCGTGCCCGGGCCCAGGCCCGCAGGACCGAGATTCGGCGCGCCGTGGCGAACGCGCTCCCGCTCAGGGGCGCTGTGCTGGCCGCCGCCGATCCGGCCGATCCGCGGTGGCGCAGGCCCGGCGGCCTGGTCGAGCGGGTGTTGGAGACCCGGGCGGACGACCGGCTCATCCCCGCGCTGCGTGGGCCGTTCCCCGAGTTGATCGGCCACGCGCTGCGGGTACTCGGCGTGGATCTGCCCCGACCTGTCCTGCTCGACGCCGCCCGCAGGCTGTTGGAGTCCGACGGGGAGTCGTTCGACGCCTTCGTACGTGCTGCCCGGATGCACGCCGACTTCGGCCACGCGGACCTGGCGGGCCGATGGCACGAGGCTGCCGCGACCGCCTTGCCGGTCGACGACGCCACCTTCGCCGATCACCTGCTGCTGCTCGGGTTGCGCCACCTCGACAAGCGGGTCCCGCGCGGCGAGTGCAAGTACACGGACGACCAGGACGAGGACTGGAACGCCGACTTCGCCGTCTACGCCCTGCACGCGTTCGCGAAGGTCACGGCCGATGTGCCGCTGTGGGACCTGGTCCGGGCCGAACACGCGCGCCGCCCGTTCACCGGTCCGGGACTGGCCGCGCTGACCCGGCGTCCGGACTGCCCGGCGGACCTGGCCGCGCAGGCGTACGCCGAGGAGCCGTACCGGGTCCTGTCCCTCGCGCCGCGCGTCCCGTTGGCGTGGATCACCGCGCTCCGCTCCGACCGCTCGAGTGGCATGGTGGTGGGGCCGGCCTTGTCGCGCGGCCTGGCGGAAGGCCGATTCGACCCGGCCGAGGTGCTGGCGACGGTCAGCCCGGCGGTCGACGTCTTCGCGCACCTTCCCCTCGACGCCCCCGGTGTCCGCGAGGCCGTGACCGGCCTCGCCGCCCGCCTCGGCGCGAGCCCCGGGCCGTGGGAGGCGATCATCCACGAGCGGGCCTGGCTCTTCGGCACCGCACGGCAGTTGGTCGACTCGGCGCTCACCGGACGGATGCCCGAACACCACCCGGTCACCTTCGCACGCACACCCCACGCCGCGAACCGCGTCGAGGCGGTGTTCCAGACGTTGTTCGCGTGCGCCGGGCCCGAGGCGCAGGACGCACTGATCCCCTCGCTGCCGGAGCGCCACCTCGAACTGCTGTGCATGCCCGGCGTGGTGACCGAGGCAGTGCGAGCCGAGATCCTCGCCCGTCGCGGGTCGGCCGCGGCTGTGGCGATGGCGACGTTCGCGGCGGGCTTGTCGCCCGCGGAGACGGCCGCGCTGCTGGACCGCGACGAGCCCGAGGTCAACACCCTGTTGTACGCTCGCGCGCCGCTCACCCTCGAACAGCGCGTGCGCCTCACCTCCGGCACGGACCGGCACGGCCGCCCCCGGGCGGTACCGGTCTCCGAACAGGTCGCGGCGTGGGGCGGGCGGCACACGTCGCCCGCGGAGCACCACGACCGGGTCGCGGCCGCCCGACAGTCGGGGCATCCGCTGGTGCTGCGGCACTTCCCCTGGCGCTTGGCGGGGCGGACCGCTGGGCCGCAACTGGCAATGTTGGTGCGGCTGTGGGAATACGGCGGGCCGGACGACGTCAGGGAGTTGCTGGGCTGCGCGACCACGCCGCGCTGTGGTCATCCCGCGTGCCCCTGGCCGGCGGGGACACAAGCGGTGGTTCGCCGGGCGTTGGCCGCCGGCCCGGCCGCCGGACTCGACCTCTTGCGCCGGGCGGCCGAGGAAGCGGTGCGACCCGAAGTGCTGATCGCGGAACTGCGTGTGGCCAACCCCAGGGTGGAACACCCGGTCCATCCCGGCCCCTTGCCGTGGCCGGAGATCCTGCGGGCACAAGCCGAGCGGTCGTTCGACGCCGACGTGATCTCGTTCCTCCTCGCGAAACCCGACTGTCCCGCCGAGTTCTACCGCGCCGCACTGCGCAGCCCCGCCGTCTTCCAAGCTCGGGCGCCGGCTACCTGGGTGGCGCAGGGCCTGGCCCGTGGCGTGATCACCGTGCTGGACGTGGCGGGCGCATGTACGCCGGCGGCCCTCGCGTTCCGCGCCGTCACCACCCACGCCCGACAGAGCCGCCATTTCCTGCGCACCCCCCAAGCCCGCGAACTCATCCGCCGGGTGCGCACCCGTCTCGACAACCCCGATGCGTGGGTGGTCGCCGTGCACCTCCTGCCGGACTTCCCCGGCACCCTGCTCGAACTCGTCGACATCGCCGCGGCGTCGGGATCCTCGGAGCCGCGCCGGCGGCCATGACTCCGCGCCCGGTCACCGGCGTCCCGCGCCACCCACCGTTCCGGTCCGCACCGGCCGCCGGGGATCGGCGTGCGCTTCGGTCGGCTCGCGCTTGGCCGCCGGAAGCGGCCGGGGCGCCGGCCCGGGCGGACCTCGTCCACGGGGTCAAGGTCGATCGGGTCCGGGGGTGCGACGGTCCACGGCCACCGTGCCGGCTTGTGCGATCAGGAGAGCGACGTCGTCGTGGTCGTCGGGGTGTCGCAGGGCTCGCAGGAGCCACTGGCAGGTGTCGTCCAGGGGCAGGCGGGATTCGTCGAGGGTGCGCAGCAACGTGTCCAGACGTTCGTCGATGGCGTGGTGGCGGGTTTCGACGAGGCCGTCGGTGTAGAGAACGAGCCGGTCGCCCGGGTTCAGCTCGAAGTCGGTGGTGTGGAAGGAGATGCCGCCGACGCCGAGCGGTGCCCCGGATGGCAGGTCCAGCAGTCGGGGTCGCCGTCCGGCGGGGGCGAGGACCGGCGGTAGGTGGCCGGCGTTGGCGATGTGGCACCGGTGCCGGTGCGGGTCGTAGACGGCGTAGATGCAGGTGGCGATGTAGTGCTCGAGTCCGTCGGTAATCCTGTCGAGGTGTTGGAGCACGTGGTCGGGAGGCAGGTCGAGGTCGGCGAAGGCGCAGGTGGCGGTGCGCAGTCGGCCCATGGTGGCGGCGGCGTCGATGCCGTTGCCCATCACGTCGCCGATCACCAGCGCGGTTCTGTCGTCCGTCAGCGGAATGACGTCGTACCAGTCGCCTCCCACCTCGTGGGATGCCTGGGCGGGCTGGTAGAAGGAGGCGACGTCGAGGCCGATGAGCTCGGGTGGGCGACCGGGCAGGAGACTGCGCTGGAGGGTCTCGGAGACGTTGCGGACGCTCTGGTGCCAACGGGCGTTGTCGATGGCGACGGCCGCGCGTGCGGCGAGTTCGACGGCGAGGATCACGTCGTCGTCGTCGAAGGGAAGCGGGTTGCGGGCGCGCAGCAGGTCGAAGGCACCGAGGACCTCGTTGTGGGCGATCAGCGGCACCGCGAGGTAGGAGTGCACCCCGGCCCGGGCGAAGGCGGTCGCGACGTCGGCATCGGGGGCGATGTGCTGCAGATCGCTGGTGTCGGCGTGGGCGACCACGACGGGCTGCCCGGTGTGGACGCACTGCGTGATCAGACGGTCGGCGCTGTACGCGGCGAGGTCCCCGACCTTCAGGGAGTCCGTCGCCGGTGTGGGGTAGGCGGAGGCGACGGCGAGCGCGCGGAACATCTCCGGCCCCCGGTCCACGGATGCGCTGGTACGGCGGAAGGCCAGGACGGCGTCGAGGACGTCGACCGCGGCCACGTCGGCCAGGTCGGGCACGGCGACCTCGACCAGTTCCTGGGCCGTGGTCTCCACCTCCAAGGTGGTGCCGACGCGGGCGGAGGCGTCGGCGATCACGGCCAGCCGGCGGCGGGCCCGATCCGCCTCGGTGGCGACCCGGTGGCGTTCGCTGACGTCGACCACCGTGGTCGCCACTCCGATCACCCGCCCGCCGGAACCTTCGAGCCGGAAGTACGAGACCGACCAGGCGTGGTCGTGGTCGGGGTCGGCCGGGGTGCGGCCGACCGTGTACTGGTCGATCAGGGGCGTGCCGGTGAGCAGCACTTGGCGCAGCGCGGACTCGATGGTGTCGACGTCGAGGGACGGGACGATGTCGACGGGGTGCCGCCCGATGTGGTCGGCCGCCGATTTGCCGTTGATACGTTCCAGCGCCGGATTGACCAGCAGATAGCGCAGGTCGGTGTCCAGCAGGGCGATACCGATGGCGGCTTGCGACACCAGGCGCTCGGACAGGGCCAGATCCGTCTCCACCCGCCGCAGCATGCTCTGGTCGGCGGCTATGCCGAGGGCGTAGACGTCGCCCAGGTCGTCCAGGAGGCGCATATTGCGGAACTCCACCAGGCGCGTCGTGCCGTCCCTGCGAAGGATCGGGAACGCGCCGGCCCAGCTCGCGCCGGTGCTCAGGATCTCGGCGAACAGCTTGACCACCAGGTCCCGGTGCATCGGGTGCACCAGCACGTCGGCCGCGTACTGCCCCAGAGCCTCCTCGGCCGTGTGGCCCAACACCTTGTCGGCCTGCGGGCTCCAGAACACGATCTTCCCGCGGTCGTCCAGCACGATCGCCGCGACGCTCAGCAGGTCCAGCAGCCCTCCGGGCGGCGAGGGCACGGCCGCCTGGCCGTGCTCGTCCCGTGGGGGCGACTCGTGTGCACTCATCCCATACAGCTCCCTCCCCAGCGCGGCCAACGCGGTCACGCGCCGGCTGAGGGCTTGTCTCCATGCTGCTCCCGAACCCGGCGCCGCACGATCCGGCGGCCCCGCGGCACGGCTCCGAAGGCCGGCACCGCTGAACCCTTCCTCAGCGAGCCACGTCGATCCGGCAGCCCCCGAAGCCCGGCGCACACCCCCGCCGTCGCGCGCTTTCCCGGGTGAGATCGGGGTCCCGGGCGAACGTGACGGCCGGCGAGTCGGTGCGGCTCGCCTTCGTCGCCGCGCTCGGGCACCCTGCGGGCGGGCCGGGCGTCGGCATGTGTCCATGCCACCGAAATCGGCGACATCGGCGAGACCGTCTCCGGCTGGGAACCCACCGTCCGACGTGTGGTGTGCGTCGTTCGGGTGAACGGTTGCCGGGGCCGAAGCCTTTGGGCGTGTGGGTCGTTGGTCGGGACGAGGGCGTCGGGACGGTCCGGCGCCGCAGCGAAGAGGGAGTGTTCGTGGGTTCGTTCAAGAAGGTCACCATGGTGATGGCCGGCACCGCAGCGGTCCTGATGGCGGGCGCGGGCGCCGCGCACGCCGAGGCCGACGCGGACGGCGCCGCCGTCGACTCCCCCGGTGTGGCCTCCGGCAACAACATCCAGGTCCCGGTCCACGTGCCGATCAACCTGTGCGGCAACACCGTGAACATCGTCGGCGTCCTCAACCCCGCCATCGGCAACACCTGCCTCAACATCGACGGGGACGACGAAGGGCACAAGGGGCACGACGGCGGCCACGAGGCGCCCCAGCACGGCGACCACCGAGGCTGACCCCTCCGAGGGCATTTTCCCGGACGTTCCTCCGCGTCCGACACACCGAGACCCCCGCGCCTGCATCCCGCGGGGGTCTCGGCACGCCCGACCCCCGTCCCGCGTCGGGATAGTCCGGGGGCGACCTCGGCCCCGATTGCGGGCTCGGGCATCGGGTCAAGGCGCCCGGGTCCCGGACGGATCCGTGTCGACGTCCGCCGCGTCCGCCGCGTCCGGGTGCTCCTCTACGGGCAGGTCGAGGGCGTCGGCGACGGCCCGGCCCCGGTCCGCGGGATGGCGCACCTCCGTTCCGGGGACGATGCGGTACGTGTTGCGGCGCCCGCTGCGCTCCCGGATGAGATACCCGCCGTCCTCCAGGTCGGCCAGGATGCCCTGGACGGCGCGCTCGGTCAGCAGGCACACGGCCGCGATGTCACGCACACGCGCCTGCGGATCACGAGCGATCACCGAAAGCACACGGGCGTGACTGGTGAAAAAGGTCCACGACGGCCGGGCCTCGTCCGCATCACTCATGACACCCATCGTAAGCTCGTTCATTCCGGCATCACTACACCGGAAATAGAGTTCCCGAATTCCTTGACGTGCTTTTGCCGGCGTCCGATCCTGGAGTTGACGGGACGCGGGTCAAACCGACCCGACCGGTCCGCACCCCGATCGAGATCCCCACCACGGCACCCGAGTGAGGGAATGGCAATGTCCCCACGTCGCCCCAACACCCGCCGCCGGGGCACGAGTCGCCCCGGACGCCGCCGGCACGGCGCAACCATGACGCGGCATCTCCGTGTAAACGCCGCCACAGACGGCGCCCGAACCCTCCTGCGGATCGGCGGAGAGATCGACATCGACACCGCGCCACAGCTTCGGCGAGCCCTCGACACCGTCCTGGGTTTCGGAGCACGTCGAGTGAACGTGGACATGCGCGCGGTGACGTTCTGCGACAGCACCGGAATCCACGCCCTGCTGTACGCACGAGCCAGAGCCGTCGAGCGCGGGATCGCACTCACCCTCGTACCCTGCGACAAGCTTCGCCGTCTCCTCGACATCACGGGCACCGCGCACCTGTTCACCTGTCTCGCGTTCGCTCCGCCACCCCGTGCGACCGCGGGCGGCTCCCCCAGGGGACCGGGTGACGACGGCATCGAGGGGGCGTCGCCATGAGCGCCCCGGCCTGTTCCGGAACGGACCCCACGCCCATGGAGGTCCACTGCGCGCTCCGAGGCGCGACCTATCCCGCCCGGCCCGGCGGCCTGATCGCGTACGCCCGCGCCCACCACGCGCCCCCGTCGGTCCTGCGCGTGCTCGCCACGCTGCCGGACCACCCGATCGTCGGACCCAACCAGGTCTGCATGGCCCTGTTCGGCCGACACCGGGAAACCCAGCCCGGGCCCTGACCGACCGGTCTCGGCCGCCCACCCACGACCAGTCTTCGACAGGTGATCGTCATGATCCCGCTTCTGCTCGTCCTCCTACTGGCGCTGGTGCTCTTCGGCGCCGGATTCGCCCTCAAAGCCCTGTGGTGGATCGCCATCATCGTCCTCGTCGTGTGGCTCCTCGGCTTCGTCTTCCGAGGCACCGGCGCCGGGGGCGCGCGAGGCCGCTGGTACCGCTGGTAGCCCTCGCGGGGCAACCAGCGACGCGAGGTGAGAACGCGGCCGGCCGTTCCGGTCCCCCACCATGCACACGGGGCGACCGGGACCGGCCGGACGAACCCCGACCGCGGGTTCGACACAGGTCGCCCGGGGGCATCGCGGCTCGGCGGGGGCCGCCACGCTGCCCCCGCCGAGACCGACGTCGAAGAGGCCGAGCGTCGCCGAACGGGCCGCGGGTCACGTCGTCTCGGTGTCAGCGTCGCTCGGTCCACGCGTCCAGGCCCCACCGGAAGGTGTGCTCGGCACCGGGCTCGAGTTCCACCAGACCGGCGCGGCTTCGGAACGCGTCCGCCGGGCAGGACATCGGCTCCACCGCGATGCCTTTGCGCCGCGCCGGCTCGGGGAGCGTGTCTCCCGTGTACACCTGCACGAACTCGACTCCCTCGCCGAGCCACAGGTCGGTGCCGTGCGATCCGGAAGGGTGCGCCAGCCGCACCGCGGCAAGACCGGAGGAGTCCCGCTCCAATTCCGTGAATGCCGTGTCCAGGTGCTGCGCGCCCACGGCCCTGGGGATGCGGAAGTCGAAGAGTGAGCCGGCCACCGGTTCGGCCGCCGCGGGCATGCCCGAATCGTCCGCCGGAAGCCATTTTCGGGCCGGGAGGGTGAGCACCGCGTCGTCCACCGGGTCGGTGCCCACGGTGAGGTAGGGGTGCCGGCCGACACCGTAGGGCGCTGTGCCGGTACCGACGTTCCGGGCGACCACGGCCACCGCCGGCCCCGCCGTCCCGAGCGCGTACTCGACCCGGACGTGGAGGAGGAAGGGGTAGCCCGGCTGTGGCCGGAGCGTGACCCCGAGAAGTACCCGATCCTCGTGCTGTTCCAGCACCTGCCAGGACGTCCAGCGCAGCAGCCCGTGGATCGCGTTGCCCTTCTCGGGCTCGGTCAGGGGCAGCCGGAACTCCTCGCCGTTCCACCGGTACCGTCCTCCGCCGATCCGGTTCGGCCACGGTACGAGGACCTGGCCACGGCCGCCCACGATCGGCTCGTCGGCGGAGAAGCCGTCCAGTACCGGCCGTCCACCGACGAAGTAGCCGCGCAGGGCACCGCCGAGTTCCACGACGGCGGCGGTCTGTTCGCCTTCGCGCAGCACGATCTGCCGCCCTGTCGGACTCACGGACACGATCGGCCTCCACCTCGGGTGCCGGGTCAGGTACATACGGCCCGAGCGGCCCCATGTACCGAACGGGCGTCGGACTAGGACGGGTCGGCGTGGGCGCCGACGGGCTCGGAGCCCGGTGGCGT
Organism: Embleya sp. NPDC050154; assembly: GCF_044460165.1. NCBI lineage: Bacteria > Bacillati > Actinomycetota > Actinomycetes > Kitasatosporales > Streptomycetaceae > Embleya > Embleya sp. NPDC050154. Next base: position 139,915 of record NZ_JBITJP010000004.1, on the reverse strand, counting down.
GGCGGGCGCAACGCGGGGCACGGGGACGAGTCGCAGCGAGACGACGTACGAGACCACGACCGCGACGATCACGAGCGGCATCACGGTGAGCGCCGAGGACCCCAGCAGCAGGGTGGCCAACAGCACCGAGGTCATCGGGAGTTTCAGCATCGCCACGCACATCGCGCCGATACCCATCGCGAACCCGGACGTCAGATCCAGGCCGGGGAGATGGGACAGCGCGATCCCGCCCACCGCGCCCACGAACATCGAGGGAAAGACGAGACCTCCCCGAAAGGCGCTCAGTGACACGCAGTACGCCACCGACTTGCAGAAGATGAGCAGGACGAGCGCGCCCACCGAATATCCGTCACTGCCGGCGAGCAGCGGGTCCAGCGCGTGCTGCCCCGAGTACAGCACCCCCGACGCGTCGTACCCCGACCCTTCGGCATACACGAGCGCGGCGAGCCCGACGATCGTCCCCATCGCCACGGTGACCGGCAGCCTGTGCCGCTCCACCCGCGGCTCCAGATACAGGGCGCCCCGGCGGATGCCCGTGCCCAGGAAGGCCGCCGCAAGCCCGATGACGAGGGCCCAGCCGAAGGACGCGAAATCCGGCACATCGGCGGCGGGCACGTCGTCGAGGGTCAGGGAGTAGGTGCCCAGGCCGGTCCACGAGCCCAGGCCGATGAAGACGAGTGAACCGATGCCGGCCGCAAGCAGTCCCGGCACCAGCACCATCCCGAGCATCGGCCCGCCCAGGCCCGATGCCTCCATCAGCAGGAACGCCCCCAGGAGCGGCGATCCCAGCAGCGCGCTGACCGCGGCGAAACTCCCGGCGGCGCCCACGGCGGCGCTCACCTTCGGCCCGATGTCCCGCTTCACCAGCCGTGCGCCGAACACGGCGAGGCCGGCGCCGAGAGCGATGAGCGGCGCCTCGGGCCCGAGGACGACGCCGATCCCGAGGGAGGCCAGCGCCGCGAGCGCGATACCGGGCAGCTCCTTCGCGGACGCCGCGCCCGTCGAGCCGAGGCCCTCGGCCGGCTTGTGCCCGCCCTCCCCCGGTAGATGGTTGATGATCAGCCCGACCAGCAGCCCCGCCACGGCGAGCAGCGGTACCGGCCACCACGAGGGCGTGTCGTCGAAGCCCAGCGCCTCGGGCAGATCCGTGTAGGTCAGCGACTCGAACCGGGAGACGAGGGCGAGGAATCCGAACGCCGCCGCCGAGATCGGGACCCCGAGCACCGCCGCTATCGCCAAGAGCCCCAGGTACCCGCGAGAACGGACCGGCGCGAAGGGATCCGGTGACACCTTTTCGGGCACTCCGGCAGGCGTGGCCGACACTCGCATCGTCTCCTCAGCAACGGAACCCACCCGCAGGCGTCGGCTCACAAGCCTTTGTCCGGTGATATCACGCGGCTGGAGCGGGTTCCGCGTCCCCGGCCCGCGGAGCCCCGGCATGTCCCGCACCGTCATGCCCATGGCGCAATCGGACCGCGGCCGAGCCGCCATTCGGGGCCTCGATCACGGCGTTCCTACCCGCCGTGACCGGGCCGGCTGCCGGTTTGCCCGCGGCGCCGGCCGACCCGCCGCCAGATCTCCCGCTGGAGGCGGAGCGTTGCGGTGCCCACCGCGACCAGGACCACGATGTTGACCAGCAGTTGCACGAGCGACCCCCATGCCTCTCGCCAGGCGGCGAACGCGACGGAGACACCGACGTCGGCGGCCGCCGGGATGGTGGTGACCGAGATGAACACGCCGAGCAGAGCACTCGTCCTCGCCTCGGTGAGCGAGACGATGCACACGATCCCGGCCAACGTCGCGACGGCGACCGAGAAGAAGTTGGGGGTGTTGATGAGATTGGACACCGGCCGCAGTCCCAGGCCGAACGCCCGCGACTCGGTCGAATGCGCGAATAAGGAGGCTGAACAACAACGTGGCGACGATCGCCGGTACGAAGCCCACGAAGAGCGCGCGCAGACCCTGTCGGATTCTCGTGCGATCACGGCGGTCGATGCCCAGCGCGACGCTTGTGCGGCACAAGCTCCGGAGCAGCCTCGAACACCTGGGGATGCACCCGCACCACCTGCTCCCGCACAGCCTCTACCTGCACAAGGGCATGCCGATCGGTGCCACCGCGCACCAGGCGGGCACCGTGCGATTCGGCACCGATCCGCGGAGTTCGGCTCTCGACGTCAACTGCAAGGCCCACGACCTGGACAACCTGTACGTCGTGGACACGAGCTTCTTCCCGAGCATCGGCGCGGTCAACCCCTCGCTGACCGCCATCGCGAACGCCCTGCGGGTCGGTGACCACTTGGCGGAGCGCCTGGGCTGAGCCTCCCCGTGCCGGGCTCCCCGGCCGGGGAACGCCCTTGTCCACAGGTCACATTCCGCTTCTCGGCCGGGGATGACAATCGTCGCCGCGTGACTTGCGCATCGGGCTTGCCGGCGGGCCGCCCGTCTCCGCCGCGCCCGATGCGGTGCGGTGTGCTGTCCGGTGCTGTCCGGTGCTGTCCGGTGCGGTGCGGTTCGGTGCGGTGTGGCAAGCCGTCACTCCCCGACGTCCTCGTCGGTCAGCGGTTCCAGCACCCCGTGCGTGTCGAGGCGGTACAGCACCACGAGCGCCGGGCCGATCAGCACGACGGCGATGAGTGCGACGATGAGCATCCAGCGCAGCGACTCGCTGTCTCCCGCTGCCTGTCGCACGGTCAGCGAGGTGGGCACCAGATAGGGACGCTGCGCGAATCCCCAGGCCGCGACCATCAGGGCGACCGAGGCCACCGAGGTGTAGCGCGCCCATCCGGCGTTGCGGCCGGAGACCAGCCAGGCCGTGGCGGCCACGGCACCCGCGGCGACCAGGATCAGCACGAGCCCGATCCCGTGGGTGAGGCCGTGCCGGACGTACGAGGCGTGCTCGTCGGTCACGGCCAGGGCGAGCACACCCAGGACCACGAGGGCCGCGATGCCGATCCAGGCGCGCAGCCGGAAGTAGCCGACCAGGTCGTGGGCGCCGAAGCGGCGCGCGTCCGAGGTGAGGAACACCGCACCGAGGAAGGCGGTGGCCGCGACGGTGAGCAGTCCGGCGAAGATCGAGGTCGTGTTCGCCCAGGCGTCGGCCGAAGCGGTGGTGCCCGGCTCGACCCGGCCGGAGGCGACTCCGCCCGCGGCGGCTCCCAGAAAGAACGGGGTGAGCAGCGAGGAGATCGCGAACACGGCCCCGTACACCCGGCGTTCGGCCAGCCTGCGGGTGGGCTTGCGGAGCGCGAATCCGGCGCCGCGCAGGAGCATGCCCACGGCGGCCAGCACCAGCGGCAGCCACAACGCGGTGAACACCGTCTGGAAGAACACCGGGAAGCCGGTCCACATGAGGATCAGGACGAAGATCAGCCAGACGTTGTTGACCTCCCACACCGGCGCCATCGCGTGATCGATCAGCCGGCGCGGGGCCTTCCCGCGCTCCGCACCGCCGGCCAGCAGGTCCCAGAACCCGGCGCCGTAGTCGACGCCGCCGCCGCAGACGTACGCGGCGATCACCACCAGCAGGATCCAGGCCACGGCGTCGGCGATCACGGCCCGCTCCCGGGGTCCGGGCCGGTGCCCGATCCGCTGCCCGAAGTCCCCAACGGAGCAGAGGGCTTCGGGCCGGTGGTGACCAGTTCGCCGCGTGGGCCGTACGGGGTGTCGCTCTCGGGTCCGTCGGCCGGCACGCGGCCGACTTTGGAGTCGGCCAGGCGCCAACGACTTCGCATCTTGAGGAGCACGCCGAGAAACGCCCCGAAGATGAGGCCGTAGAGCACCACGATGACGGCGAACACGGTCCACAGCGTGGCCGCCCCGGTCGGTGTGACCGCTTCGGAGACCCGCATGTTCCCGTAGACGATCCAGGGTTGGCGACCCACCTCGGTGGTGATCCAGCCGCATTCCACGGTCACCACACTGGCCGCACCGGCAAGGGCGGCGCCTCGGAAGAACCACCGTGACCGCGGCAGGTCACGGCGGCGCAACCAACACCAGCCGTACCACAGCGCCAACAGGATCAGCAGGCTGCCGATGGTCACCATGATGTCGAAGGCCCAGTGTGCGATCGTCGCCTGGGTCGGGGTGGGGCGGTCGGAGGCCGGCACGGCGGTCAGCCCGGTCACCTTGGTGTCGGGGCTGAAGCCGGCCAGAATCGAGTCCAGTTGGGGGATTTTGAGACCCCCCTTGACACTTCCGTCCGATTGCAGGCTGCCGAACATGTACTCGGGTACATGGGTGTCGGTGTTCCAGACGAGTTCGGTGGCGGCGAACTTGACGGGCTGCTTGTGGAAGACGGACCGGGCGATGGAGTCGCCGAGGACGAACTGCACGGGGGTCAGGACGGCGGCGATCGTGAACGGCACCCGGAACCCGAGCCGGTGGTAGCGGTCGCGGCGACCGCGCAGCCACCCGACCGCGTAGACACCGGCCACGACGTAGCCCGCGGTCAGGAACATCGCGACCACGAAATGCCAGTACTGCGGTCCGAACATCGGCGTGAAGATCACCGATCGGATATCGACGTTCACCGGCTTGCCGGTCGGATCGAGGGTGAAGCCCGCGGGGGTGTTCATCCAGGCGTTGGCGGCGATGATCCCGAACGCGCCGAGCAGCGCCGCCAGCGGCAGGGGGACGCCCAGCCAGAAGTGCGTCCACGGCTTCAGCCGCCGCCAACCGTACAGGTAGATCGCGATCAGGATCGCCTCGAGGAAGAACGCCCAGGCCTCGACCCCGAATCCGATGCCGAAGACGTCGCCCCACCGACCCATCATGCCCGGCCACAGCAGTCCGAATTCGAACGACAAGACCGTGCCGGTGACGATGCCGACCGCGAACTGCACTGCCATGACGGCGGACCAGCGCCGGGCCAGCAGCATGGCCACCGGGTCGTTCTTGCGCAGACCCCGATGGTGCATCACCAGCGTGATGAACGGCAGTGCCACGCCCAACGGCACCAGGGTGATGTGGGCGGCCAGCGTGAACGCCATCAACTGCCGTGCGGGAAGCAGCTGTTCCGGTGCGGCTGCGGCCAGCAGCTGGGGCATGAGGTTCATGCGGGCCTCGACGACTCGTGCCGGGCGACCTCGGGGTCGTTCGGCGGACCGGGGGATGTGGCCGAGGGCGGGGCGGGTGGCGGGTCGGTCGCGATGAAGGCGCGTTCGCGGCGGGAGCCGGTGGCGAAGACCACCGCCCAACTCGGCAGCGCCCCGATCCGGCTGCGGAAGCCGGTGAGGAAGACGATGTGGATGAGCAGCCAGATCAGCCGGCCGATCAGGCCGGACGCGTGGAACCGGCCCATCTTGACGACCGCCTTGCCGCGGGAGATGTACGCGGCGCTCCCGAGATCCAGGTAGCGGAACGGACGCGCCTTGCCGGTCCGGCCCTCGACGGCGTGGCGAATCCGGCGGCCGGCGTAGGCGCCGCTCTGCATCGCGACCTCGGCCAGACGGGGCAGCTTGTTCAGGCTCATCAGGTCGCCGACGACCCGGATCTCCGGATGGCCCGCGATCGTCAGGTCGGGCTCGACCCGGACGCGTCCCGCCCGGTCCTGTTCCGCCCCGGTGGCCCTGGCCGGCGCCGTCGCCAGCGGCGGTGCCTCGACCCCGGCCGTCCACAGCACCGTGCGCGCCTCCACCTGCTCCGTGCCGCCGTCCTTGTGGCGTACGGTCAGGCCCTGTTCGTCCACGTGGGTGACGATCGAGCCGAGGTGCACCTCCACGCCGAGGTCGTCCAGGGTTCGGGCGGACCGACGGGACAGGACGGGGCCGAAGGCGGCGAGGACCGCGTCCGAGGCGTCGAAGAGCAGCACCCGGGCCCGACTCGGGTCGACGGTGGAGAACTCCCGGTTGAGCGTGTGGCCGGCGATCTCCCGAATCTGGCCTGCCAGCTCGACTCCGGTCGGGCCGGCCCCCACCAGGGCGAAGGTGAGCCATTGCGCGCGCTCGCGCTCGTCCTCGGCGGCCTCGGCCATCTCGAACGCGCGGTAGAGCTTGCTTCGCACGTTCAGCGCGTCTTCCAGCGTCTTCATGCCCGGGGCGTGGGCCGCGAACTCGTCGTGCCCGAAGTAGGACTGGCGCACGCCGATCCCCACGATCAGCTCGTCGTAGGGGAGTTCGAGCGTGCGGCCGTCCGGCCGCTCGGCGTGCACGACCCGTCGGGTGACGTCCACGTCGGTCGCCGTCGCCTCCAGGCAACGTACCTGCTCGTGGCGGCGCAGGACGGCGCGCAGCGGTTGCGCGATCTGGCCTTCGGACAGGATGCCGGAAGCACACTGGTACAGCAGGGGCTGGAACAGGTGGTGCGCACAGCGGTCGACCAGGGTCACCGCGACCGGGGCGCTGCGCAGGGCCCGTACGGCGAACAGTCCGGCGAAGCCGCCGCCGAGGATCACCACCCGACGAGGAGTGACGTGGTCCTCCACGCCCTCACCCTCCGGTGGCGAAGCCGGGGAAGAGCGTCATGCCGCCGTCGACGTAGATCGTGGTGCCGACGACGTAGTCCATCAGGTCGGAGACCAGTGCGGTCACCGCGTCGGCGATGTCCTGCGGATCACCGACGCGACGGTAGGGAATCAGCTTGAGGAGATCGGCCTCCGCCTCGGGGGTGTCCCACGCGCTGCGGTTGATCGGAGTACGGATGGCGCCAGGGGCGACCGCGTTGACCCGGATGCCCTGCGGGGCGAGTTCCTGCGCGAGGGTCTGCATCAGCATCAGGACGCCGCCCTTGGAGGCGGCGTAGTTCACGTGGCCCGCCCACGGGATGATCTGGTGGACCGAGCTCATGCAGACGATCTTCCCGACCGAGCGGGAGACCTCCGGGACGGCGCCGCGGCGCAGGAACTCCTTGGTCGCCTCCCGGGCGCACAGGAACTGGCCCGTGAGGTTCACGTCCAGGACCTTCTGCCACTCGGCGAGCGACATCTCGGTGAAGGCGGCGTCCCGCTGGAGCCCCGCGTTGGCCACCATGATGTCGATCGTGCCGAAGTCCTCGACCATGCGCGCGATCATCGCGACGACTTGGTCCTCCCGAGAGACATCGGCCTCGTGCGCGTAGGCCCGTACGCCGAAGGACTCGATCTCTCGGACCACGTCCTCGGCGGCCTCCCGGCCGGCGACGTAGTTCACGACGACGTCGGCACCCGCCCGTCCCAGTCCGATCGCGGTCGCCTTGCCGATGCCGGAGTTCGCCCCCGTCACCAACGCTTTCTGCCCTCTGAGGATGGGCGGCAGCACCGGCCGGCCGGGCCTGTCCACACCTGTGGTCATCGCGCTCTCCCATCATCGCCCCGCACGGCGGCACCGAAGCATCACCGTGTCCGACGGCACGCCGTGCGACGCCGAGCGACCCGACCCGCCCACCCGATCGGAACAGTCGCACCCCTCGGATGGCTCAAGCTCGGCGCCGCCCGCCGCACCGCCCTCGTCCGGACCGAGCGTGCCCCCCGGCGCTTGTGCCGTGCGGGGGCGGCGCGGGGAGGGCGGGCCGTCGAGCTGTTGCGGGCACATCCGCGTGGATGGGTCGTCCGAAGATCCGCGTGCCCCGGGCGGCCGACCTCCGGACGTGGCCCGTCATCGCCTGCCACGCCCGCTCCGGGCCGGCCCGAACCCTCGTCGCCCATGGGAGAATCCCGCCGAACCGCCCCACTCCTGCCCGGGTCCGCCGCGCCGGTACGGCCGGCCGCGCCTGGGAGATCGGCGCCGGCGGCCCGATCGTCCAGCGCCCACGGGTCGACCCCGTACGTCCGCTCCGCGAACGCCATGCGGCCGAGCGCGAGCCGGCCGACCGGCGGATCGGTACACCCGGGCGGCACCTACTCCATGGCCGCCGCGCTCACGCCGGGTACGGAGCCGCCTCGCGAGCGGCTCGGAGTGCGCCCGCCCACCAGGACAGCTGGTCGAGGAGGGTCTTGGCGTACCCCGGCGCGTCGGCGTCCAGCGGCCGGCCGTCCTGCCATGCGGTGAAGTAGTTCGGGAAGGCGAGGCCGTCGCGAACGGTGACCGCGTGCAACTCGGTCAACACGTTCTCGAGGTGCAGGACCGCGTGCCGCCCGCCCGCCGCGCCGCCGTAGCTGACGAAGGCGACGGGCTTGGCCGTCCACTGCGTGAAGTGCCAGTCGATGGCCGCCTTCAACGAGGCGGGGTAGCTGTGGTTGTACTCGGGCGTCACCACGATGAACGCGTCGGCGTCCTCCAGCGCCGACGTCAACGCCGCCATCCCGGCCGGGCGGGGGTAGTCGTCGCCCGCGTACTTCGGGGACGCGGCGGGCAGCGCCAGCGGGATGTCGATTTCGGCCAGATCGACGACGTCCACGTCGAAGCCGCCGTGGGTGGCGGCCTGTGCGGCGACCCACGAGGCCACCACCGGGCCGAACCTTCCGTCTCGAACGCTTCCGACGATGATCAGCAACCTGTGCTCGGTGTTCTCCATGTCCACCACGATCAGGCGACGCCGAGGCGGCAACCAGACCGGGCTCAGGCCGGCCCCCGCAGGGCCGGCCTGAGCCCTCCACACCCCGCCGACACCGCCATAGGCTCACCTCATGGGTACGCCGTTGGGAGACTTCATCCGCGCGAAGCGGGACAGCATCCAGCCGAAATCGCTGGGACTGCCGGATCATGGACGCCGCCGTGCACCGGGTCTGCGCCGCTCGGACCTCGCCGCGCGCGCGGGCATCAGCGTGGAATACCTGACCCGCATCGAACAGGGCCGGGACCGCAATCCCTCCACGCCGATCGTGCACGCGCTCGCCGACGCGCTGAGTCTGGATCCGTCGGAACGCGAGCACCTGCGCTACCTCACCAAGATCACCGGCGGTGAGTGCCCCTCGCACGCGCGGCCCGCGCCGCCGAGCCGGGCGGTGCGACCGTCCGTCCTGGAAACGCTGCGTCTGCTGGACCCGGGGATCGCACTGGTGACGAACCGGCTCGGCGACGTCCTCGCCCACACCGAAGGCTTCGCGGCGCTGGCCGACGGAACGGGACTTCTCGACGCCGAGGCCCCGAACCTCACCCGCTACGTCTTCACCGACCCGCGCGCCCGCGAGTTCTTCGCGGACTGGGACGACGTCGCGGACGAGCGGGCCTTCGACCTGTGGCTCGGGCCGAGTATCGAGAACACCGCGTGGTTCACCGCGGAACTCGCCCCCGTGGCGGGCCCGGACTTCACCCGCCGCCTGAAGGGGAACGTGGTGCCGCAACGCGGCCCCCTCCGACTCGACCATCCCGCGGGATACGCCTTGCGATTGCTCCGGGAGACTCTCGAACTGCCGTCGGACGCACAACAACTGGTGGTCCTGCTGCCCGCGGACGAGGCCACGGCGCAGGCTCTGGAAGAACTCCGCCACGGGCCGAGCGGTCGGCTCCGGGTGGTCTCGTAACAGCTCGTGCGGCCCGCCCCGGAGACAGTAGTGCGCCCCTCGGACGGCGTCACCGGGCGCAGGATCCGCTCGGCGGCGGGCCGGCTGGCATCCCTGGGCCCCGCCCGTCGACCGGTTGTCGCGCGGGGCGGAGGCCGGCGACGTACGAGCGGCGGTCCCGCGCCGCGCCGCCGGCGACCGGATCGACACCGGCGCCGCCCCGCCGACCGGCTCTCGGTGCGAGGTGAGCAAGCCATGGGGGCGGCGCCGATCCGCGGGCGGTGTCCCGGGTTCACGGGCACACCCGCCCGCGGAACGCGGCCGGCGCCGGTGCGGTTACTGCACCGGGTAGAAGTGGTTCGGGACGACCACCCCTCGCCACCCGTGCCAGGTTCCCTTCCAGCGGTTGGTCAGGAACTCCTTGGTGTGGCCCGGGACGAACAGGTCCAACGTCCCCACCTGGTGGCTCACCACGATCGGGGTCGCCTGGCGGTAGAGCCCGGCCGTGGAGTCGTTGGGCTTGGGAAGCTTCTCCCAGTTCCAGCCCTCCTGGTCGCGGTAATAGGCGTTCCACACGTGGCCGTCCACGCCCATCGCGAAGATCTCCTCGGCCCACCAGCCCCAGTTCACCGCGGTGGGTGCGCTGGCCAGCTTCACCGGCTGGTTGCCGACCCGATGCCAGGACTCCCAACTGGACGGTGTCGACTGGCGTCCCTGTGTGCGGTACAGGTAGCCGTCGGCCCCGCGCGCGTACAGCCGCATCACGTTGATCTCGGGGCTTGCCCCCGCGCAGGCCGAGGTGAACTCGACCGGACCGGAGCGGGTGAACCCCCAGCCGGACGAGGAGAACGTCGACTCGTTCCAGGTCGCGGTCCAGAACTGCTTGTCGGTCCCGCGGACCGCGTAGTGCAGCAGGTGGTCCGCGGACGACCACACGGCCGTCATCGAGGTGTTGTCCGGCGGGCTGTGCGGTCCGTTCCAGCCGGTCACGCCCTGCTGGTAGTCGCGCCAGTGGTGCCAGGTCGCCGAGTCGAGGCCGCGCGCGAAGACGTCGATGCGTTGGCGGTTCTTCCACAGCGTCGCTCCGGGAGCGGAGGTCAGCGCCCCGCCCAGGGCCTCTTCGTGGACCGTGGCGAAGCCGGGCGTCCAGTCCATCGCCACGAGTTGGTCCGCCCCGCCCTGGAACCAGCCGCCCACCTTGAAGATCCGGAACCAGCCGCCGGTCGGCCCGCCCGGGCGCACCGCGACGCCCATGTAGGAACTGTCCAGCGCGAACGCGTTGTTGACCAGCGCCTCGTCGGACTCGACGGGCGGTTCGACGGCTTCGATGTCCAACCGGGGCGCGGGCCGCTGAACCCGACGGTCCGGTTCGGACGGTGGTTCTCCGGTACGGCCGACGACCGCCGGGGACTCCACTTGGGTCATTTCTCCCCCACATTGATATTTCCGTTGAGTGTTGCCTTGCCGTGCCTGTCGACGCCTCGCGTCGTGACTCGCCCGCGGGCCGCGGGCCGCCGTGGATCGAAGGCCGTCGCCGCCGTTCCCCCCGGCGAGGTGCCGACCCGATCCGTTCTACGGGCGTTGACCTGTGGTGGGCATCGGTGGTCGCCACCTATGTTGGGAGCGTGGCCACCTAGACACGCCCTGGCACGGACGCGTGGCCGCAAACGCCGTGGACGGCACCGGAACTGCCGTGGACGGCACGCATCGAGGCGACAGCGGATCGGCAGCGGGGCAGGATGTCGGTTGGGGGCGCCATGCTGGAACGCGACCGGGAATTGGCCGAGTTACTCGCGGCGAGCGACGACGCCGGGCATGGGTGGGGCTCGGTGGTGCTGGTGTTCGGCGAGGCCGGGATCGGCAAGACCAGCCTGGTCCGAGCATTCACGGAAGCCGTCGGAGCGGATGTGCGCGTGCTCGTCGGCGCCTGCGACGACCTGATGGCGCCGCGCGCGCTCGGTGCGTTGCGCGATGCCGCCGCGGGCACCGGCGGCCCGCTGGAGCGGACACTCGCCGAAGGGGCGGCGGGCGAGGCCGTGTTCGCCGCGATCTCCGCGGAAATGTCGCAGGCGGGCCGGGTGGTGCTGGTCGTCGAGGACGTGCACTGGGCCGACGACGCGACCCTGGACGCCCTCACCTATCTGGCCGGACGCGTCGACGACCTCGGCACGGTCCTGGTCCTCACCTTCCGCGACGACGAGCTGGGTACCCGGCATCCGCTGCAAAGACTGCTCGGCGCCCTCACCCGCGCCCGGGTGCGCAGACTCCCCCTGCGACCGCTGTCCCCGGACGCCGTCGCCCGACTCGCCGCCGGATCCGGACGCGATCCGCGGACCCTGCACGCCGTCACGTGCGGCAACCCGTTCTACGTCACCGAGGTCCTCGCCGACACCCCCGGAGAGGTGCCGGAGACCGTCGCGGACGCGGTGCTGGCCCGGGTACGTGTCCTCGGCGAGGACTGCCGCACCGCGCTGGAGCAGTTGTCCGTGGTGCCCACCCACGTCGGCCTGCGCCTCGCCGAGGAACTGCTCGGCGACCGGCTCGACGCCCTGGCCGAGGCGGAGCGGCGCGGCATCGTCGAAGTACGGCCCGAGGGACTGGCGTTCCGGCACGAGCTCGCCCGCCGCGCGATCGAGGGCAGCCTGCCCGCCCTGCGCCGCCGTACCCTCGACCGTGCCGTGGTGCGCGCCCTGCTCACCCGGCGGGAACCGGACCGGGACCGGCTCCTGCACCACGCGGTCCGCTCCGACGACGCCGAAACCATCGCGGCCCACGCCCCGGCCGCCGCCCGGGAGGCGGCGCGCGCCGGCTCGCACCGGCAGGCGCTGACGCACTTCGAGGCCGCCCTGCGCCACCCCGACCGCTTCACCGCCGCCGACCGCGCGGGCCTGATGGACGACTACGCCTGGGAGCTGTACAACGCGCACCGCTTCACCTCGGCGGTACGCGCGGGCCAGGAAGCGGTGCGCCTGTACGAGCCGTCGGCGGACCCCGCGGCGTTCGGCCGGGCGCTGGTCCGGCTCTCGCGCCACCACTACATGACCGGGGAGACCGACGCCGCCGAGGACGCCGTGTCCCGGGCGGTCCGCGTCCTGGACCCGCTCGGCCGCACCCCGGAGCTGGCGTCCGCGCTCACCCATCAGGGCGCGCTGCTCGCGCTGACCGGCCACAGCGAACGGGCCGTCCACGTCCTCGACCAGGCCCGGCGGCTCGCCGGTGAACACGGCTGCCCGGATCTGATCTCGTTGTGCCTGAACTATCTCGGGGTGGCCCGGGCGGACCTGGGCGAGCCGGCCCCCGCGCTGCGCTGCGTCCGCGAGAGCCTCGCCACCGCCCTGCACGCCGGGTCCCACGAAAGCGCCGCCCGCGCCTACACCAACCTCGCCGAACTGCTCTACCGCTTCGGCGACTTGGCCGGGCTGGACCGGTGCGTCGAGGAGGGACTGGCGTTCACTCGCGAATGCGGCTTCTGGTCGCACGCCTACAACCTGGACGTGCACCGCTGCCTGGCCCTGATGCGACGCGGTGAGACGGCGTCCGCCGAGCAGGGGCTGCGGGCACTCGTGGAGGGCGTCGACGACCCGGGGATGCTCTACGTCTACAGCGTCCCGCCGTACGCGAGGCTCCTGGCCCGTCGCGGCGACGCCGGCGCCGAGAAACCGCTGATCCAGGCGTGGCATCGCGCGTTGCGCCAGCGCTCACTGCCCGGACTCGCCTACGCCGGGATCGCCTACGCCGAATGGGCCTGGCTCGCCCGCCGGCCGGAAGCCGCCGGCGCCGTCCGCGACCTGCTGCTGCCGTTTCTGGACCGGCCCGGCAGGGAGTCCTTCCGCGCCGAACTCCTGTGGCATCTGGCCCGATCGGGGCCGGCGGCCGAGCCGTTCGAGGGCTGCCCGGAGCCGTACGCGGCGAGCCTGCGCGGCGACTGGCGAACTGCCGCGGAGGGCTTCGCCGCCGCCGGGGCACCCTACGAACAGGCGCTGGAGCTCGCCGAGTCCGGGGAACTCGGCCCGACCCTGACCGCACTGGGCATGCTGGACCGACTCGGCGCCTCGGCCGCGGCCGACCCGGTCCGCGCCCGACTGCGCGCCCTCGGGCTGCGCCGCGTGCCCCGCGGCCCCGTACCGGCCACCCGCACCCATCCGGCGGGACTGACCGCCCGCCAATCCGACGTCCTCGAACTGCTCGCCGAAGGCCGCACCAATGCCGAGATCGCCCGGCACCTGGTGTTGTCGGTGCGGACCGTGGAACACCACGTCGCGGCGATCCTCGACAAACTGGGCGCGACCTCGCGCCGCGAGGCCACCGAAACCGCCCGCGCCGCGGGCCTGTTGCACCCGGGCCCCGCGGCCCCGACCCGGTGGGACCCGGAATCTCCCGGCACCGTCGGGTTCGCGTAGTCGCGGACGCCGACGACGCGCTCGGGTCGGTGATCGCCGACCGGAGCGCGTAGTGGCCCCAGGTCGCGGCCACATCACCTCGTCCGCACGGGCGATGGTCTGTGTCGGGCGTGGCCCGGGGTCGCGTCCGACGTCAGGAGTTCCTCGGGTGTTGTCAGCCCATGGCGGGGCCGCGCGGGTCCTGTCTCGTTTCTCTCGAGTTCTGACCCTCGCGTCGACGAGGCGTTGGGTCGGCTCCCTCACCGGCGGGGGTCGAAGACGGTGTGGACGAGCCGGCTCCCCGGGGTGAACGGGCCGGCGTGAACGTGCGGGCCACAGTGGACAGGGTTCCGTTGGCCCACAGACTTCTCGGGTCGGGTACGCGAAGATCCGGGATTGTGGCGTCCGCGCTTCCCGGGGTGGTCTCGGCCGTCGTCCTCGTCCCGGCTACGGGGACCGGCAGGACCAGCGGTATCGTCGCCGGGGATTCGGGCGACTGCGGCGATGGCAATACGCGTTGTGGCTTGGGGATCGGTGCCATCGGTTCGGGGGAAATGCTCGGGCGGATCCACGGGTTGGGGGGAGGTATCGGCCGGAGCGGTTCGGCGGCCGCGGCCAGGAGATACGCGTTGTTTTGCGGGACGTATCCCGATCTCCAAGAACGGTCGAGCTCGGTGACCTGCATGCCGTGCAGGAAGTCGTTCAGAAAGCGGGGCCGGTCGTCGGCACTCCGACCCAGGGTCCACATCAACTCGGCGAACAGCTCTTGGGGCAGGCCCTTCTGCGAGTCCCCGCCGAGGACGGCCCCGGCCACCGTGTCCGCGTCCAACTCGCCTGCGATATTGGCATAGGTACCGATCTTCGTCGCGACCGTTGCGGCCGCCTGTTGGTTGCGGAGCACCGTATCGGAACCGAAAAGTCTCTGATGGAGATCGGCTTTCCGATTGCTGATCGTCCCCGAATCCGCGCCGGACGCCTCGATGCTCCGAAGCTCATTTCCGTAGCGGTGCACGACCGCTCCCCAGATGGCCCGCATTTCGTCGGGTCGCACGCTGTTGAGCACGATGTTCGGAACGTTGCGGTACAGTTTCCCGGCTCTCCGGCGGGCTTCTGCGGCCCAGCCGATTCCGTGGCCGAACTCATGGACCGCCGTGCTGGCCACGCCGAATCTACGGTGCGCGCCGAAGGCGTTCCTCTCTTCTTGCAAAAGACCGCGAAGAAAATTTTCCCGATTGTCGGTTCTGAGGAGTGTGGACTTGAACCACAATCCTAGTTGCGCGGGACTTTCGCCCTGCGTGGCCACCGCGCGGGCGTTGGGAAAATTCCCCGGGACGGTGTCGTCGATCGTCACGGACCGCAGGTCGACCTCGCCATATTGCCTGGCCATGACGAGCAAGGAAAGAGCGGTCATTCTTGCATGCAGCGGATCCGTTTCCGGGTGTATCGTAACGAATGCTCCGCCTTTGCTGCCCCGTATTTCCGTCAAACCCTGCCGCAGATATTCTTGGATTTCACCCGTTCCGGTCAACCGGTCGAGCTTCCAGTAATCGTAATAATTTCGGGCGACGGCCGGATCCTGCAACGATGCATCATAAGCAATTCGATCCATGCGGAACCGCAGAGCTTGGGCCGATTGGAATTCCGCCCAGGCCCGGGCCATCGTCCGCTGGTGCTCCTCCTGGGCCTGCCGGTTCATCGATGACAACGACCCCCTGCCCTTTGCCGTTTCCAACGAAAAGAATGAGTTCGGCGTGACGTCGGATTACTCGGCCGCAGGGCCGGGGCCGAGCAGAGCGTGCGTCGCTTCCGTGGCTCGTCTCGGACGATGGTGTCTGCTCGGGCCGACTCCCCGTGCCGGCGCCGAAGTCGATGTGTGGGCGTCCGCGCATCACGCATCGGCAGGCGGCATAGGAGATCCTATTCGTCCCACACCCGGGAATCCATGGGGAGTTACAGCCACAGAAGCCGGACTCCGGGGGCGCAGACAAGAGCCGTTGGCGTCGTCTCGTCGTCGTGGGCCACCACTTGATGCGAGGGGCCTCTACCAGGTGGCAGCAACGCATCGCGCCGGTCGACCTGGTGGGTCGGATCAGGACCCGGCGCACCCGACGGCTCGACCGCCCGCACCCGCGCCCACGAGGCACCCACCCGGGCAACTGCCCTTCGAGCGGGATCCTCGGCCTCGCCGTGGTCTCCGGTCCTCGAGTACGCGATCCGCACGAGTCGCCGCGATCGGCGGCTTCCTGCTGCTGGAACGTCTGGCCGGCCGGTGAGAAGGCCTGCGCACGTCGTGGCCCCCCTCGGGACGTCCGGGTTGACCGATGCTGTGAAGCAATACGCGGGTTCGACACAATGATCATGTGCCAAACGAACGCAACGACTCGGTATCCGCCTCGGGCAATGCCATCGCCGTGGGCCTTTCCCTCGGGCTCGCGATGGGTGTCGTCCTCGGACTGCCGGTCTTCGACAACCTCGCGCTGGGCATTGCCCTGGGCATGTGCCTCGGGGTCGCGGTGGGCGGCACGTTCGCGGCGCGAGGACGCCGGCGGGGCGGTACCGCCGAAGGTCCGCAGGACGGTTCGCGCTGACGGCGGCACCGGGGCGCGAACTTCGCTGAGCACAGGCTCGGCTGCGGGGTGGGGTCACCGACGAGGCGCCTTCGGACTTCGCCCCTCGTCCGGGAACGCGGGTGCTGTCGTGTCACGGCGTGCCGCTCCCGCAGGGTCACTCGATCGGACCAACGTGGTGCGAGCCGTCCTCACCCGTCGCGAGCTCCGGGCAGGCCCCACTCTGACGCCGTTCGTAACGCGCGTCACGGAACCGCGCGGCCTGCTCACCGGTCGCTGCGGCGCCCCCCTCGTGCCCGGTGGCGACGCGGAAGGGCGGCCGTGATGGTGGAGATACCGACCGGGTCCGCTTCGATCGGAGACCCGGCGCCAACCGCCCATTCGAGCGGCCCGGCCCCTCCCGCTCATCCCGCGGCGGCCCGCACGCCGTACTCGATCGGGCCGGAGGATCGCCGATGCCAGATCCCCGCAGTACCCACGCCACGCCCGCCGCGGGCGCGACTGCCGTCACGGGTCCCGCCGCCGAGTCCACCGCGGGTAACGTGCCGACGATGGGGGTCGAGGAGGAATTCCTCCTCGTCGACGCGCACGGCCCGCACCCGGCACCCCGCGCCGAAGCGGTTCTGGCCGAGGCCGACGACGGCTGCGACACCACCCACATCGAGGCCACCCGCTACCAGGTGGAGTCGGCCACCCCCATCGCCCACACGGCCCAGGAACTGCGCACCCACCTGCTCACGCTGCGCCGCCGCCTCGCCGCCGCCGCCACCGCGCACGACTGCCGGCTCGTCGCCTCCGCCACCCCGGTGGTCCTCGCGTCCCCGCCCGCGTCGCGGCTCGTCAACGCCCCCCGCCGGCACGAACAACGCGCCCGATACGGCTCGCTCACCGACACACTCGTCGTCTGCGGGTGTCACGTCCACATCGGCACGCTCGACCTGGAAACCGCCGTCGGCGTCCTCGGGCACATCCGGCCCTGGTTGCCCACGCTGATCGCGCTCGGCGCCAACTCACCCTTCTGGGAAGGCCGCGACACGGGACACGCCAGCTGGCGGGCCGTCTCCGTCTCCTGCTGGCCCGCCTCGGGATCCCCGCCGCGCCTGGACTCGGCCGAGCACTACCACCGCACCCTGGCCGATCTCGTCGCGAGCGGTGCCGTGATGGACGCCAAGATGATCTATTGGGACGCGCGCCCCTCCGCCCACTGGCCGACCGTGGAGATCCGCGCCCCGGACGTGTCCACCAGCGTGGACGAGGCCGTCCTACAGGCCGTCCTGGTCCGCGCGTTGGTCACCGGCGCGTTGCGTGCCGTCCACGACGGCCGCCCAACCCCCGACATCCGTGACGGCGTGCTGACCCTGGCCCGCCGGCGCGCCGCCCGCGACGGCCTCGAGGGCCGAGCCGTCGACCCGCACACGGCGGACCTGCTCCCCGCGAACACTGTCGTCGACGCCCTGATCGACCACGTGAGCAGCGACCTCGACGACACCGGGGACCTGCCCCACGTGGAGCGGACCCTGGCGACACTGCGTCGCGACGGTTGCGGCGCCCGCCGCCGGCGACGTGCCTTCGAACGCCGCGGGCTCCTGTCGGACGTGGTGGACCACCTCGCCGAAGCCACCATCGACCAGGACGCCTGACTCGTTTCGCCATCGAATCCCGCACCACTCCCAGGCCCACCCGCTACCCGCTGGTGACACAGCCCTGCGCAGCGCCCGCTACACCGGCTCCGGTTGTGCCGGGCCGACTTGCCCGGCGTCGAGCACGGCCCTGTTCCACCCCCGTGCCGCCCTATCACGGCGCCGGCGAGGCCGTTCGCGGTTGGGTGATGCGGTCGAGCAGCCAGGTCTCGATGCCGTTGAGCGCTGTCTGAGCCATTGCGGTGGGGTGCCCGGTGAAGCCGTGCGGCGCCTCCGGGTAGACCCGGAGTTCGATGTGATTCCCGGCGACGGAGAGTCGACTCGCCATCGCGAGGTTGTCTTCCAACAGCACATCCGTGCTTCCGACGACCAATAGCGCCGGGGGAAGATCGCGAAGGTCGGCGTAGATGGGAGAGATATCCGGATGGGTGCGGTCCGCGACGTGGCCCGCGTAGGCCCGGATGAAGTACTCGTCCGCGATCCGGCGTCCGGCCGGCGTCTGTGCGCTCAGGTCGTAGGTGCCGAACTGGAGTACGGCCCCGACGAATTCGTCGACGACCCCGCTGTCCCTCAGCCGGAGCAGGGTCGCCAGTGCGAGTGTGGCTCCCGCCGAACTCCCGCCGATCACCAACCGGTCCGTGCCGAAACGCTCACGCGCCTGTTCCACGAGCCACAGTGCCGCCGCCGCACAGTCGTCGGGCGCGGCCGGCCACGGATGCTCCGGCGCCAGGCGATAGTCGACACTGACGACCGCGAGCTGGAGGGCGTCCGCGAGCCGACGGTTGCGCACGTCTCCTCGTGCTGCGGAGTCCATGTAGAAGCCGCCTCCATGGATGTCCAGGTAGACGCCTCGTGCTCGCTCGTCGGACGGAGTAAAGATCCGCACCGGGACACGCGCTCCCGACGCGTCGGCCATCTCTTCGAGGGCCGGTGGATCGGCCGGGACAGACGCGCACCTCTCCGCGCGGACCTCCCTCAACTCCTCCGCGCTGCCGGGCCCACGACCGGCCGCCCTCGAACGGTAGAAGCTCCGAGCTTCATCGACCTGCTCGGTCGGTAGGTCGGCGAACAAGTTGCCCAACGCGAAGCGCACGGCGCCCTCCAGTCGTTCGAGATCTCGTCCCCACGCTATTGCAGGCACATCCGGCGCCAGGGAGGCCGGACGCGCCCCCTCCCATGCGGGCGTCAAGGTACGGCGTCGCGCGCAGTGGTGTCCCTGCCCGACGGCCCCGGCTCCCGTGGGCCACCGACGGCCGGTCACCCGACGCGCGAACCCTCTTCCCCCTCCTCGCCCAGTCACGGCACCCCGGTGCCGGGGCGCGGAGGATCATTCGTGCGCGATGGCGGCGGACGCGTACTGGATCCGGTCGATGTCGGCCAGAACACTTCGAGTCCCGTCCACTTCGACCAGGAAACCGCTTCCGTGCCAGGCGACGGCCAGGAACCAGTCCCCCGGTTCGAGCAACCCGTTCTCGCGGCCGGTCGCCGGATCGGAGACCGGCCGCACGGAGGGCACCGCGAACCAGAACGGCGGAGTGACGTGTCTGGCGGCGGACGCGTACTGGATCCGGTCGATGTCGGCCAGAACACTTCGAGTCCCGTCCACTTCGACCAGAAAACCGCTTCCGTGCCAGGCGACGGCCAGGAACCAGTCCCCCGGTTCGAGCAACCCGTTCTCGCGGCCGGTCGCCGGATCGGAGACCGGCCGCACGG